>NZ_PDHT01000004.1:0-222013 GCF_002917135.1 Methylobacterium sp. V23 | reverse complement strand
ACCACACCGCCGTCTTCATGGGCAAAGACGTCGACCAGCCGCGCAACCTCGCCAAATCGGTCACAGTGGAGTGACAAGAACACTGCTGTCTGGACGTGAAACCTCCTTGGCGTCTGCGACGACCTGCAGTGCTCGTTTGATGATGGTGCGATTGGGTGGTTTGTAAGTTGGATTGGCCCGCGCCAGTTCGGCTTCCAGGCGCTGACGCAGGACCATTTTGGGCGAGAGGCCGTTGAGCACGCGCTGACGACGGCTGTTGTAGGCGCGTTGAACCGACGTAAGACGATCTCCAGCTCGCTGTGGCTGTAGAGCGTGATGCCCAACACTTCGCGCTGCACCCGGCCGTTGAAGCGCTCGACCATGCCGTTAGTCTTGGGCGTATAAGGGCGCGTCCTGCGATGCTGCACACCGCGCCGCTCGGAGGCAGCCTCGAAGGCGTCGGCTGTGAAGCTAAGAGCCGTGGTCAGTCAGAACATGGGTGACCTGGAACGGAAAGGCACCGAGCGCATCCGCCGGGAAGGCAGTGGCGGACGCCGTGGTCTCGTCGTCTTTGACGGCGAGGTGCACGTAGTGGGAGGCGCGGTCGATGGCGACGTACAGGTAGCGTTTGCGCAAGACGCGGTGGCGGTCCTGCAATTTGGGCAGGTCCTTAATGTCAACGTGGATGAAGCCGACCTCGTACTCCTTGAGGGTACCGTGCGGTTTGCGAGCCTGCTGGGAGGGGGCCAAGCGGTTGAGCCCCTCCGCCTTGAGGATGCGATAGACCGCATCCCGGATGAGGTGCGGCAGGAAATGGCAGACGACGAAGGTCAGCGCGTCGAGAGGGAAGCCGGTGCTGCGGCGGAGCTCACACACGATGGCGCGCTCCTCGTCACTGGCGCGCCAGGGCAGCTTATGAGGCCGAGCCGAACGATCCTGGCAATCATCCGAGCCACGCTTGCGCCATTTGCGGACGGTCTTGGCGGAGATGCCGTAGCGCTTGGCCGGTGTGCTCGAACTCTCGAGTGAACGGGCGATCTTGGCACGGACGGCCGGGGTGGTCCGCGCCCTGGGGATGGATGGCAAACATCAGCGGGCCCTCCTGCCTGCACAACGGCGGACATGTTCAAAGCGCCATGCATAGGCTTCACTTGCTCAGCGCGCCGCAGCCCAACCTCGTTCCGCAACCAGACATGGCCGCAGTTGCGCTCGTTTCTTGTGTCATTGCACCGACCTGAATAAATCTTCTACCTAAAGGTGCATCACCACAGAGCGACGGTTCAAGGTTCCGCATTAGGAATGCCTATTACGAGGAAAAAAAGGGAAAATGCTCAGCAGTATCACGGGTGTCCCGCGGCTACCCGTATTCGGCAGAACGAAGCCATTACACGGCTGGGCTACGTTATAGGAGACACTCGGAAATGGATTGTTTAGGGCCGCTGTTAGCAAGCTGGTTAACTGACGGGTCATGATTCTCGACTTTCTGGCCAATGCACGGTCTAGAAATTTTATTCAAGACGTGAGAGCGATTAGACCCTGGCATCGTGACCGTCATTTGCCGTCCATTTACCAGGCCGATGTATTGATGAGGTCCGATTTGAAATATGATCATCCCACCCGTCACGTTCTTGATGATCAGCGGACTCCATTCAAAGGGCTTATCGGGATTGTCGTTCGCTTGAACGGCATCTTGATCGACCCGGATCTGAAGACCTTCTCCCGCCCAATGCCCTTCGAGAAATTTGCGCATGTTGAATTGGGCGTTGGCTGAGACGAGACTAAGCAGAAGCCCTATCGCCACGTTCAGCAATCATCGTGCAATTTTCAAAGCGCACCTCCGGTAGCATTCTTCGGATTACACCGCTCCCACCGACAAGGCACCTATACGACACGCTTGGCGCAGCCATTTTTAACCTTGGGAGTCAGCGCCGCAACGACGAGATGGTAGTTGCGCGCTGAATGACGGCAGAGGTTCCTGCGCTGCCATGTGCATCACCATCAGCGCGAGGACCGTTACTGTTGTCTCATGAGCCAATCTTGGCAGACGTTCCGCGCAAATCGCAGGAGTCAAGAGCCTATTGTAATGTGTGTCGCAATTGGGTTTCAGATACCGGTAGGCTTCCATCCGCCGCCGAGATGCCGCTTTCACCCGCTTGGCGACTTAAAATATGGCACGCTTCAGCCGGCGACCGTCACTGGCAGGGCCAATAGGACTCCCAGGGTCCCTGACGTGCCAGTCTATCACCAAGTGGAGGCCGCTCATGTCCTGCGAACATTGGTTTCTCCGTCCACCTTATTAGCATCGCCGAAGCTGTTAGGAGGGTCGGCTTTGCCAACCAGCCTGAGGCGGCGAGCGACGGAGACGTGGCGCGCGGCCTCGGTGTCGAAGCGGTGACATCCAGGTTCGAAGTGAAGGCATCGCACTCAGAGCGCGGCGCCTCGGCCTTGTCAAAAATAGAGCTATGTGGACTGCCACTCAGGCACGACAATCCGCCTCACGGGGTTCGGACTCATCATCAGCTTCACAGACAGTGACCACCAAGCCGGCCCTCTCGGGCCGGGTCCGGCGCCAACCGACGGGTGCAGCGGGACGTCGAATCCGCTAGCACGCGCATCTGCTGCCTCAGGGACCACCGCGCCCGCCGACAGCGCCGAAGACCTGGCCCGTGGAGTAGCTCGCTTCGTTGGAGGCGAGCAGGACGTAGATGCCGGCGAGTTCGGCTGGCTGACCTGGCCGCCCGATCGGCGTGTCCTTGCCAAAATTCGGCAGCTTCTCCGGCGGCTGCCCGCCGCAGACCTGGAGCGGAGTCCAGAAGGGTCCCGGCGCGACCGCATTCACCCGGATGCCGCTCTCCGCCAGTTGCTTGGCGAGACCCTTCGAGAAATTTACGATCGCCGCCTTGGTGGCGGCGTAGTCGAGCAGGTTCTCGGATGGCTCATAGGCGTTGACCGAGGCCGTGTTGATGATCGCCGCGCCGGGCCCGAGATGCGCAAGAGCGGCTTTGGTGATCCAGAACATCGCGTACACATTGGTCCGGAAGCTCTGGTCGAGTTGCTCGGTGGTGATGTCGAGGATCGAGACCTGGGACTTCTGATAGACCGCGTTGTTGACGAGGATGTCGAGTCCACCGAGTTCGCGCGCCGCATCCGCCACTAGGCGCTGGCAGAAGGCCTCCTCGCGGATGTCGCCCGGCAGCGCCACCGCCTTGCGTCCGGCCTGCCGGATGAGCGCCACCACCTCGGCCGCATCCGGCTCCTCGGCCGGCAGGTAATTGATGGCCACGTCCGCGCCCTCGCGGGCATAGGCGATGGCCGCGGCTCGGCCGATGCCCGAATCGCCGCCGGTGATCAGCGCCTTCCGGCCGGCGAGACGTCCGGACCCCTTGTAGCTGGTCTCACCATGGTCCGGGCGCGGCACCATCCGGCTCGCCAGCCCCGGCCACGCCTGCTGCTGCTTCTCGAAGGGGGGCTTCGGATAGCTGCGCGCCGGGTTCGGAGCGGTGTCGGTCTGCGCGACCTGCTCCTGGGCGCCCGCAGAACTTCCCAGGACGGCCACCATGCCGGCGGAGAGGCCACCGACGAGGGCGCGCCGCGAGGGATCGGTCTTGGTCTCTGTCATCAGGACTTTCGCTGCTCATCGAGACGGCGGGCTGGACGATCGCCGCCCCCTGGGAGACCCGCGGCCCGGCCGCCCGTCATTGGGGGCGGACCGGGGTCGGCGATCGGAGGGGAAGTGCCTACTGGGTCCGGGTGGAGGCGCTCACCCGCCAGATCGTCTTGCCGACATCGTCCGAGACCAGCAGGGCGCCGGTCTTGTCGAGGATGACGCCGACAGGACGTCCCTGGGCCTTCTCGTCGGCGTTGAGGAAGCCGGTCAGCGCATCGACCGGCTGACCGGTGGGCTTACCGTCCTTGAAGGGCACGTAGATCACCTTGTAGCCGCTCTTCGGCCGGCGGTTCCACGAACCGTGCTGCGCGACGAACAGGCCGCTCTTCCAGGCCTCCGGCAGGCTGCTCGCCTGCGAGAACGCGATGCCGAGGGAGGCGGTGTGGGTGCCCACCGCATAGTCCGGCGCGATCGCCTTGGCGACGAGATCGGGCTTCTGCGGCTCCACCCGCGCGTCGACATGGTTGCCCCAGTAGCTGTAGGGCCAGCCGTAGAAGCCGCCCTCCTGCACGGAAGTGATGTAGTCGGGCACGAGGTCGCTGCCGATTTCGTCGCGCTCGTTCACCGCCGTCCAGAGCTTGCCCGTCACCGGCTCGAAACCGAGGCCGTTGGGGTTGCGCAGGCCGGTGGCGTATTCACGCATCTGCTTGGTGGGAATCGTGTATTCCCAGATCGCCGCGCGGCCGGTCTCCTTGTCGAGGCCGTTCTCGCCGACATTGCTGTTCGAGCCGACGGTCACGTAGAGTTTCTGCCCGTCGGGGCTGGCGATGACGTTCTTGGTCCAATGGTGATTGATGCCGGACGGCAGGTCGACGAGCTTTTCCGGGGTCGCGGTGATCTCCGTCTGGCCCGCCTGGTAGGGCACCTTCACCAGCGAATCCGCGTTGGCGACGTAGAGGTCCGACCCGACCAGCGCCATGCCGAAGGGCGAGTGCAGGTCCTTCAGGAGCACGTGGCGTTCCTCGGCGACCCCGTCGCCGTTCGCGTCCCGCAGCAGGACGATCCGGTCGGGGCTCTTCACGCCGGCGCCGGCCAGGCTCTTGACCTTGTCGGCCACCCAGTCCGCGACGCCGGTGGAAGGGTCGTCGGTCTGCGGCTTGTTGGCCTCGGCCACCAGCACGTCGCCGTTGGGCAGGAGGTACATCCAGCGCGGATGGTCGAAACCATCCGCGTAGGCCGCCACCTGCAGCCCATCCGCGGCCTGCGGCTTGGCGCCATTCTCCCAGCGGGCAACGCGGGCGATGTTCACGGTGGGCATCAGGGTCGGATTCGGAGTCGGCAGGGTCGGACTCGCGCCCTGTCCGGCCGAGGCCTCGAGCGTGGCCTGCTCGGGATAGACGATGAAGCGCACGAAGGCCGCGCCGCCGAGGAGAACGAAGGCCAGGGCCGCGAGGCCGAGTTTCGATCGGGTCCGCATGATGATCTCGTCAGCTGGCATGGTGCGCGAGGCCCAGCGGGCCACGCCTCATCGGAACAAGCACCCGAGACCGGTTTTGGCTCCATCGGCAGGGGCGGCGGTTCCTTTGCGGCAGCCCCTTGCGCCGGCTGCCTCGCCTCCGCTTGAATGCTGATCGCAACCCTGCACGCGCGAGGCGATCTCCGCAGGGACGCGGCGGCCCACGATCCCGCAGGCCATGTTCCCGCGGCCCATGATCCACCGGATGGACCCATGCTCAGGCGCTCGTTCCTCATCGCGGCCACGGCGGCAACGCTGGTCCCGTCCCGGCGGGCGCGATCGGCCGGCGGGCTCGTCCTGGCGACGGCGACGCCCGGCGGCTCGTTCCCCGCCTTCGGCCAGGCGCTGGTGGAGGCGCTCCGCACGGTCGATCCCGCGCTGTCCATCGCCCTGCAGCCCTCCAAGGGCTCGGCCGAGAATGTCGGTCTCCTGAAGGGCGGTTCCGTCGATCTCGCCCTGGTCCAGGGCGACTATGCCTATGACACCCTCAAGGCCGAGCCCGCGGCGGGGCCGCGGATCACCGTGGTCGCGCCGGTGAACGCCTCGCCGGGCCTCTTCGTCGTCCCGGCCGCCAGCCAGATCCACGGTGTGCCGGACCTGCGCGGCAGGCGCGTCGTGCTGGGCACCCACGCCTCCGGCCTCACCGTCATGGGCCGGACCGTCCTGGCAGGGTCAGGCCTCGACCCCGACCGCGACATCGCGCCGATCCTCCTCGACCGGGCCGGCGACGGCGCGGTCATGGTGCAGGACGGGCGCGCCGCGGCGCTCTGGGGGGCGGGGCTCGGCTGGCCGGGCTTCCGCACGCTGGCGGAGGCGCCCGGCGGCGCCCGCTTCTTCGGGCCGCCCGCCGATGCGATCGATCGCATCCTGGCGCTCGGAACCTCCCTCCGCCGCCGCACCGTTCCGGCAGGGGCCTTCGCGGGGCAGCACGCGCCCATCGAGACCGTCGGCTCCTGGAGCTTCGTCCTCGCCCGGCCGGACATCGACGGCGCGCAAGTGGCACGCTTCGTGGCGGCCCTGGCACGAAGCCAGGCGAGTCTCGCGCGGATCTACCCGCAGGGCGGCGACAGCGACCCGCGCAACCTGATCGACGCCGTGCCGCGGGGCTGGCTGCACCCGGCAAGCGCCGCCTACCTGCGCGACAGCGGAGCGCTTCCGTGAGCGGAGGCGCAACCTTCCCTCGCGTCAGCCGGTTGCGCTGAGCGGAAACGGGGGGAATGACATGCGGCAGGCCATCCTGGGAGTCACCCTCACGCTCCTCGCCGGCCCGGCCAGCGCGATCGAGGTCTCGCGCAGCCGCGACATCCCGGCCCCGGCCGCCGCCGTGTGGGCGCTCATCGGCGGCTTCTGCTCCATCGCCCTGTGGCACCCGCAGGTGGTCGCCTGCGAAGCATCCGGAACCCGGGACGACGCCGACCGGGAGGACAACGAGCCCGTCCGCCGCCTCGTCGTCGCCGGAGGCCTCGGCACCCTCGTCGAAGCCGAGACCCGGCGCGACGAGGCCGGGATGAGCTACAGCTACGCCTTCATCGAGGGGCCCCTGCCGGTGGCGGCCTACAATGCCACCTTGCAGGTCCGGCCGAACGGCACCGGCGCGACGGTGGTGTGGAGCGCCACCTTCGACCCGGCCGGCATGAGCGAGGCCGAGGCCCGGGCCGACATCGAGGGCGTCTACGACCAGGGCCTCGACGGCATCGCCCGGGAGCTCGGCGCTCCGGCGACCCGCCCGCGATAGGTCCCCGCGCCCCCTGGTCCGGGATCAGCCCGCGGCGAGGCGAAGGCCGGCCTTGTCCCGGCGCCGCACCTGGACCTGGTTGCGCCCGTTCGCCTTGGCCGCGTAGAGCGCCTGGTCCGCCGCCTCGACGAAGGCGGCGGCGTCGGCCGCCCGGATTTCGGGGATCTGCGCCAGGCCCAGGCTGACGGTGAGCACCCCGAGGGGGCTGCTCGCATGCGGGACCTTCCAGCCCGCCACGGCCTCGCGGATGCGGTGGGCGACGATCTCCGCCCCCGCCGCGTCGGTCTCGGGCAGGATCACGGCGAATTCCTCACCGCCGATGCGGCAGGCCGTGTCGGAGGCATTGGCGATGCTCGCCTCGATGGAGCGCGCGATCAGCCGGAGGGCCTCGTCGCCTCGCTGGTGCCCGTAGCGGTCGTTGAAGCCCTTGAAGTAGTCGGCATCGAGGACGATGAGGGAGAGGGGCAGCTGGTTGCGGACCGCACGGCGCCATTCGCGTTCCAGCGCATCGTCGAACCGTCGCCGGTTGGCGAGGCCCGTCAGGGCATCGGTGGTGGCCAGCTTCTCGAGCTGGACGTTGAGGTCGAGGGCCGCCTGCTCCGCCGCCCTGCGCTGGTGCAGCTCGCGGCGGAACAGCCAGGTCAGGACGATGGTGGAGGCGCACAGGCTCAGCACCACCCCCCCGAGGACCAGGGCGCGGTGCCACCAATCGGCATAGATTTCCTCCGGCGCCACGGCGATGCTGAGGTGAAGCGGCAGGTCGCCGACCTTGGTGAACACGAAGTCGCGGCTGCCCTCGCCGACCATCGCAGGGCCGGTGAAGCGGCCCTCCGGTGCATCGAAGAACTTCCGGTAGCTGTCCGTGGCCGAGACGCTCCGCCCGATGACGCCCTCGTCGTAGGGCTCGCGCATGACGATCGTACCGCCCGGACCGTAGAGGGTGACGGTGCCGGCATGATCGGCACCGACGGCGGCGAACAGCTGGCGGAAGTAGTCGAGATAGATCGAACCGAGCACGACCCCCGCGAAGCTGCCATCCGGGTCCGACAGGCGCCGGCTGATGATCAGCACCCGCTTGCCCGTGAGGCGCGAAACCAGGGGTTGGCTGATGTGCAGCTCGTTGCCCGGGTGGGTGATGTGGTACTGGAAATATTCGCGGTCGGCGTAGTTCAGCGGCTCGGGGGCGAGGGATTTCGAGCTGATGATCAGCTTCCCGACTCGGTCGAACACCAGGGTGTGGCCGAAGTTCTCGGCCGTGGCGGCGCGATCGAACAGGATCATCTGCCGGAGCTCGGGATCCGCCTGGGCCAGATCGGGAAGCTTCAGGCCATCGACGACGGCCCGCAGGGAGAGATCATAGAGCTCGATGTTCCGAGCGATATCGCGCCCCAGAACCTGCACGAGGCTCCGCGACGTCACCTCCGAGCGCCGGGCCGAATCGAGGCGCATCTGCCAGAGCATGAAGGCGGAGACGGCGCAGAGACCGATAATCGAAAGCAAGTTGATGGCACTCAGCCATCGGGCCGAATGCGTCCATCGAAATCGCTGCAGCAGGACGGGTCGCTTGGGCATCGTCAGCACCCTGACATCCATCGTTGATCTGCGGTCAGCGCGGCGTGAGCAAGGAGAACGACCGCCGCCAGAGTCCTTTCATCACCGAGAGCCAGTTAATTCTTTCTCCGTTTCCTGCGTATGCGTACGCTGATGGACCATTGCGGATTGGCCGGCCGGCGGATCAAGGGCCGTTCGGCCGCGTTGCCCCGGCGACGCGGACCGAACCGGACAGCGCACAGGACGGAAGGACCCTTCATGGCATCCCGGCATCGTCACATCCTGCTCCTTGCCTTCGGGCTGGCCGGCCCGGCCTTCGGGCTGGCAACCCCGGCCGCGGCCCAGGCACCGGCCGTCGCCCCGCCTGCGAGCGGGCAGGCGCACGACGAGGCGGTCTGCGCCGCGCAGGCCGACAAGAACGCGTTCACGGGCGCGCACCGTGAGACCTACCTGCGGGAATGCGTGGCGGGCGAGAAGCTCGATCGACCGAAGACGGATCCGGCGAAGCCGTGACGATCCGCGCCGCCGCGGATCCCGTTCAGAGAACGGCCTTCAGCTTGTCCGCCATGGACTGGTCCTTGTCGCGCCGCGACGAGAACGCCATGGTGATGAAGACCCGCTGGACGCCGATCTCGCTCAATCTGGCCTCGCAGGCCTCGATGAGCGCGCAGATGTCGCTGAGTTCGCCCTCGATATTGGTCCCGTTGGCATGCATCTCGGCATTGAGGGGACTGGCGTCGATGACCGCCTTGATCTCTTTCACGTAGGGCGAGACCGAGGGGCCGACGCCCATCGGAACGATGCACAGATCCGCCACGACCTTCATGATGTGTCTCCCGGTGCCTGCTGACGCTGTCAGAGGTCGCACGCGCTCCGGCCTGTCAACCACGTCCGGACGCCGACGGCTCTCACCGCGGGGCCGCTGGTGGATCAAGGCGGGGGGAACGGAATCCACACCTTCGCCGTATCTGCTGACCGACGGGGACCCCTCCGCGCCTTACGGGGCGCGTCTGTCGAGAGGTCCGGAGGACAGGAGACGATCGAGCCTTGACCGACAGGTTTCGCGCCCTCGCCGCGGCGATCGCCGCTCTGCTGCTGTCGACGGCCTGGGAAGCGCCGGCCCAGGCCGCGACCGAGGCACCGGCCGTCGAGGTGGAGGAGGGGCGCCCGGGACCGCCACCGCCACTCCCCGATCTGGCCGATCCCAACGGGCGTGCCGGCGAGCCCTTGAACCAGCCCGGCCCGAACTCCGGTATTCCGAGGGCGCTTCGCGGCTCTGCCGACCGAGCCGGTGGTCCGGCCAACGACCTGACCGAGGTCGACCGGCCGGATGAGCCGCCGCTTCCCAGGGCCGATCTCGCGCAGGTGCTGGAGGGCAAGGCCCTGTTCCACGGCAATTATTGTGGTGCCGGCCAACGGGGCGAGGGCTTGCCGCCGACCGACGATCTCGATGCCGCCTGCCTGCGCCACGACGCCTGCTTCGATGCGGCCGGGCATCGGTCCTGCGCCTGCAACGTCCGCCTCGAACGGGAAGCGGCCGCTGTCTCCGAGCGGCCGGGCCTCTCGCGGCAGGTTCGCGAGCGCGCCCTCAGCGTGGCCCAGGCCGCCGAGGTGATGGACTGCCAAGCCCCCTGACCGCCCTCTCGACGATGGCGCGGCTTGGGGACGTGATGCCCCCAACGAGAACGGCCGCCGCTCGTGAAACGACGGCCGTCTTCGTCCTCGGAAAGGCGCTGCGGTTCAGATGTGGATCGCGCGCTTGCCAACCGCGAGGGCGGCTTCCTTGACCGCCTCGGTAAGGGTCGGGTGGGCGTGGCAGGTGCGGGCGACGTCCTCGGCCGAGGCGCCGAACTCCATCGCCACCGCGACTTCCGCGATCAGGTTGCCGGCATCGGCCCCGACGATGTGGACGCCGAGGACCCGGTCGGTGGTGGCGTCGGCCAGGATCTTCACGAAGCCGTCCGTGGTGTGGTTCACCTTGGCACGGCCGTTGGCGGTGAAGGGGAACTTGCCGCTGTTGTAGGCAATGCCGTCCTTCTTGAGTTCCTCCTCCGACTTTCCGACGGAAGCGACCTCAGGGTGGGTGTAGACCACGTTCGGGATGACGCCGTAGTTCACGTGGCCCGACTGGCCGGCCAGCAGCTCGGCCACGGCGACACCCTCGTCCTCGGCCTTGTGGGCCAGCATCGGCCCGGCGATGACGTCGCCGATGGCGTAGATGCCCGTGACGTTGGTGGCGTAGTGGCTGTCCGTCTGGATGCGGCCCTTGTTGTCGAGGCCGACCCCCACCGTCTCCAGCCCGAGGCCTTCGGTATAGGGCACCCGGCCGATGGCCACGAGCACGACGTCGGCCTGCAGCTTCTCGGCCTCGCCGCCGGCGGCGGGCTCCACCGTGACGGTGGCGGCGCCGTCCTTGACCTCGACGCCCGTGACCTTCGACGCGAGCTTGAACTGCATGCCCTGCTTGCCGAGGATGCGCTGGAACTGCTTGCCGACTTCGCCGTCCATGCCCGGCAGGATCCGGTCGAGATATTCGACCACGGTGACCTCGGAGCCGAGGCGGCGCCAGACCGAGCCGAGTTCGAGGCCGATGACGCCGGCGCCGATGATGAGGAGCTTGCCCGGGACCTTCTCCAGGGTGAGCGCACCGGTGGAGGAGACGACGACGGTCTCGTCGATGGTGACGCCCGGGAGCTTGGTGACGTCCGAGCCCGTGGCGATGACGACGTTCTTCGTCTCCAGGAGCTGGTTGCCGCCATCCTCGGACAGCACCTCGACGCGGCCGGCACCGGCGAGGCGCGCGGTGCCGCGATAGGCGTCGATGCCGTTCTTCTTGAGGAGGAACTCGACGCCCTTGGTGTTGCCGTCGACGCCGTCCTGCTTGAACGTCATCATCTTCGCGAGGTCGAGTTCGGGCGCGCTGACCATCACGCCCATGTCGGCGAAGTGCTTGCCCGCCTCCTCGAACGCTTCGGAGGCGTGCAGCAGGGCCTTCGACGGGATGCACCCGACGTTGAGGCAGGTGCCGCCGTGGGAGGCCCGCTTCTCCACCACGGCCGTCTTGAGGCCGAGCTGGGCGGCGCGAATGGCGCAGACGTAACCGCCGGGGCCGGTGCCGATTACGACGAGATCGTAGGACATAGGAATCTGACTCGCTGGATTGGGCGGCGGGTCATGCCCCACCATCGAAGTACGAAGCGCACGGAAGCGTCCGGCCGCGCGGGAGCGCGGCCGGCGGACGGCAGCTGCCGGGCCTTAGAGGTCGAGCACGAGGCGTGCCGGATCCTCCAGCGCCTCCTTGACGCGCACGAGGAAGGTCACGGCCTCCTTCCCGTCGACGATGCGGTGATCGTAGGACAGGGCGAGGTACATCATCGGGCGCGCCTCGATCTTGCCGGCGCGCACCACGGGGCGCTCCTCGATGCGGTGCATGCCGAGGATGCCGGATTGCGGCGCGTTGAGGATCGGCGTCGACATCAGCGAGCCGTAGATGCCGCCGTTGGTGATCGTGAAGGTGCCGCCCTGCATCTCGTCGATGGAGAGCTTGCCCTCGCGGGCCTTCTTGCCGAAGCCGGCGATCTTCTTCTCGATGCCGGCGATCGACAGGTCGTCGGCGTCGCGCACCACCGGCACCACGAGGCCCTTATCGGTGCCGACGGCGATGCCGATGTGGTAGTAGTTCTTGTAGACGAGGTCCTGCCCGTCGATCTCGGCGTTCACCGCCGGAACGTCCTTGAGGGCGCCGATCACCGCCTTGGTGAAGAAGCCCATGAAGCCGAGCTTGGTGCCGTGCTTCTTCTCGAAGATGTCCTTGTACTGGCTCCGCATCGCCATCACGGCCGACATGTCGACGTCGTTGAACGTCGTCAGCATCGCGGCACTGTCCTGCGCGTCCTTGAGACGGCGGGCGATGGTCTGGCGCAGCTTGGTCATGCGCACGCGCTCCTCGCGCGCCGCATCGTCGGGCTTCGAGGGAGCGCGCGGGGCGGCGGGCTTGGCCTCCCGCGCGGGGGCCGGTGCCGGGGCGGAGGGAGCCTTCGACGTGGCCTCGAGCATGTCGCCCTTGGTCACGCGGCCATCCTTGCCGCTGCCGTTCAGGGTCGCGGGGTCGATTCCGGACTCACGCGCCATCTTGGCGACCGCGGGGCCGTGATCGCCGCTCTCCCGAGCCGCCGGCGGGGCGCCATCGCCATGGTTGCCGTAGCCGGCCGAGGTGTCCTGGGCCGGCGCTTCCGCGGCCTTGGTCTCCGTCTCGGGCTTGGTCTCGGCCTTCTTCGGCGCCGCGGCCTTGCCCCCGCCGGCCCCGGCCTCGACGATCGAACCGAGGAGCGCGCCAGGCTCCACCGTCTCGCCGTCCTTGGCCAGGATCTCGCCGAGCTGACCCGCGGCCGGCGCGTTCACCTCGAGGGTGACCTTGTCGGTCTCGAGCTCCACCAAGGGCTCATCGGCCGCCACGGCGTCGCCCGGCTTCTTGAACCAGCGGCCGATGGTGGCCTCGCTCACGGATTCGCCCAGGGTCGGGACGACGATATCGGTTGCCATGGTTCAGTGTCCGTCCGGAGGGTTTGGGACGCCGCTCTGCGGCGCCCTCGGATCGAGTAACGTGGAGGCGAGCAACGTGGAGAGAGGGCCGGCGGTCAGACCGCCAGCGCCTCGTTGAGGAAGGCCTGGAGCTGGGCCTGGTGCTTGGAGAGCATGCCCACCGCCGTGGAGGCGGAGGCCGGGCGACCGACGTAGCGCGCACGCTTCACCGGCGACTGGGCCTGGCCGAGCACCCATTCGAGGTAGGGCTCGACGAAGGCCCAGGAGCCCATGTTCTTCGGCTCCTCCTGGCACCACACCACCTCGGCGTTGCGGAAGCGCGCCATCTCGTTGGCCAGGGCCTTCAGGGGGAACGGGTAGAGCTGCTCGACGCGCATCAGGTAGACGTCGTTGACGCCGCGCTTCTCCCGCTCCTCGTAGAGGTCGTAATAGACCTTGCCCGAGCACAGCACGACGCGCCGGACCTTGTCGTCCTTCACGAGCTTGATGCCGTCCTCGTCGCGCTCGGCATCGTCCCAGAGCACGCGGTGGAAGCTCGAGCCCTCCGCCATGGCCTCGATCGGCGAGACCGCCTTCTTGTGGCGCAGAAGCGACTTCGGCGTCATCAGGATGAGCGGCTTGCGGAACTCGCGGTGCAGCTGGCGCCGCAGGATGTGGAAGTAGTTCGAGGGCGTGGTGCAGTTGGCGACCTGCATGTTGTCCTCGGCGCACATCTGCAGGAAGCGCTCCAGGCGGGCGGAGGAGTGCTCCGGGCCCTGGCCCTCGTAGCCGTGCGGCAGCAGCAGGGTCAGGCCCGACATGCGCAGCCACTTGCGCTCGCCCGACGAGATGAACTGGTCGATGACCACCTGGGCGCCGTTGGCGAAGTCGCCGAACTGCGCCTCCCACAGCACCAGGGCGTTGGGCTCGGCCGCGGAGTAGCCGTACTCGAAGCCGAGCACCGCCTCCTCGGAGAGCATCGAGTTGATGACCTCCAGGCTGGCCTGGCCCTCGCGGATCGAGTTCAGCGAGGTGTAGCGCTGCTCGTTCTCCTGGTCGATCACCACCGCGTGGCGCTGCGAGAAGGTGCCGCGCTCCACGTCCTGGCCCGAGAGGCGGACGCGATTCCCCTCGATGAGGAGCGAGCCGAAGGCCAGCGCCTCGGCGGTGGCCCAATCGATGCCCTGGCCCGAGTCCACCGCCTTGGCGCGGTTGTCGAAGAAGCGCTGGATCGTCCGGTGCAGGTGGAAGCCGGGGGGCGGCGTGGTGATGCGCTGGGCGATCTCCCGCAGGGTCTCCACCGGCACGCCGGTCTTGCCGCGGCGCGGATCGTCCACGTCCTCGCGGACGGCCTTGAAGCCGGCCCAGCGGCCGTCGAGCCAATCGGCCTTGTTGGCCTTGTAGTTCGTCGCGACCTCCAGCTCGGCGTCGAGCATGGCGCGGAACTCGGCCTTGCGGGCGTCGAGCTGCTCCTGGCTCACCACGCTCTCGGCGACGAGCTTCTTGCCGTAGGTCTCCAGCGCCGTCGGGTGCTTGCGGATGCGCTGGTACATCTTCGGCTGGGTGAAGGCCGGCTCGTCGCCCTCGTTGTGGCCGAAGCGGCGATAGCAGAGCATGTCGATGACGACGGGCTTGCCGAACCGCTGGCGGTACTCGATCGCGATCTTGGCCGCGAAGGTCACGGCCTCCGGGTCGTCGCCGTTGCAGTGGAAGATCGGCGCCTCGACCATCTTCGCCACGTCGGACGGATAGGGCGAGGAGCGCGAGAAGCGCGGATCGGTGGTGAAGCCGATCTGGTTGTTGATGATGAAGTGGATCGAGCCGCCGGTGCGGTGCCCCTTCAGGCCGGACAGGCCGAGGCACTCGGCCACCACGCCCTGGCCCGCGAAGGCCGCGTCGCCGTGGATGAGCAGCGGCACCACGCGGGTGCGCTCCACCGTGGGCTTGGCCCGCTGGTCCTGCTTCGCGCGCACCTTGCCGAGCACGACGGGATCGACGATCTCGAGGTGCGACGGGTTGGCGGTGAGCGAGAGGTGGACGTTGTTGCCATCGAAGGCACGGTCCGACGAGGCACCGAGATGGTACTTCACGTCGCCGGAGCCCTCGACTTCGGCCGGGTTGGCCGAGCCGCCCTTGAACTCGTTGAACACCGCCCGGAAGGGCTTGGCCATCACGTTGGTGAGCACGTTGAGCCGGCCGCGGTGGGCCATGCCCACGACGATCTCCTCGGCACCGAGCGCGCCGCCGCGCTTGATGATCTGCTCGAGGGCCGGGATCATAGCCTCCGAGCCGTCGAGGCCGAAGCGCTTGGTGCCGGTGTACTTGAGGTCGAGGAACTTCTCGAAGCCCTCCGCCTCGATCAGCTTGTTGAGGATCGCGCGCCGGCCCTCGGGGGTGAAGGTGATCTCCTTGCCCTTGCCCTCGATGCGCTCCTGAATCCACGCCTTCTCCTCCGGATTGGAGATGTGCATGAACTCGACGCCGAGCGTCTGGCAGTAGGTGCGCTCCAGGATCTCGACGATCTCCCGGATGGTCGAGAATTCGAGGCCGAGCACGTTGTCGAGGAAGATCGGGCGGTCCCAGTCCTTCTCCTCGAAGCCGTAATGCTGCGGATGCAGCTCCTCGTGGTCGCCGCGGGGGGCGAGGCCGAGGGGATCGAGCTTGGCGTGCAGGTGGCCGCGCATGCGGTAGGCGCGGATCAGCATGATCGCGCGGACCGAATCCTTCGTCGCCTGCTCCACCGAGATCCCGGGAGCCGAGGCGATGACGGCCCCCTTGGCCGGGGCCGTCGCGGTGTCGGACTTGGCGCGGATCTTGTCGCCCATCGCCTTCTCGACGGTGGCCCAGTTGCCGTCGAGGGCCGAGACGATCTCGCCGTTGGCGTGGATCGGCCAGTTCGGCCGCTCCCACGAGGCGCCGGCGGCGTTTTTCTCCGCCAGGCCCTTGTCCTCGTTCAGGGACCGGAAGAACGTCTGCCACTCGGGGTCGACCGAGTTCGGATCACGGGCGTAAGACGCCTGCAGCTCCTCGATATAGGCGGCGTTGCCGCCGTAGAGGAACGAGGTTTCGAGCGCGTCCTGGCGTGCCATCGTTCGGGTCATCCTGCCGCTGTGCGGGGTCCTCCGCCGGGGAGGCCCCCTGCCCGACCCCATCCGCGCGGATCGCGGCCGGGATCGGATGTCTCGGGAAAGACGCGGGCCCCGATGGGCTCGCGTCGCTCAGTCGTCAGATGGGGTCGCGGACCTGAACCTCGTACAACGCGAGGCCCGCGTCCCGTGCGTGTCAGCCGCGCAGGACCTCGACGAGGGTGCTGCCGAGGCGGGCCGGCGAGGGCGAGACCCGGATGCCGGCCGCTTCCATTGCGGCGATCTTGTCCTCGGCGCCGCCCTTGCCGCCCGAGATGATGGCGCCCGCATGGCCCATGCGGCGGCCCGGAGGCGCCGTGCGGCCGGCGATGAAGCCGACCATGGGCTTCTTGCGGCCGCGCTTGGCCTCGTCGGCGAGGAACTGCGCCGCCTCCTCCTCGGCCGAGCCGCCGATCTCGCCGATCATCACGATCGACTCGGTCTTGTCGTCGGCGAGGAACAGCTCGAGCATGGAGATGAACTCCGTGCCCTTCACCGGGTCGCCGCCGATGCCGACCGCGGTGGTCTGGCCGAGGCCCGCATTGGTGGTCTGGAACACGGCCTCGTAGGTCAGCGTGCCGGAGCGGGAGACGATGCCCACCGAGCCCGGCTTGAAGATGTTGGCCGGCATGATGCCGATCTTGCACTGGCCGGCGGTGACGATGCCGGGGCAGTTCGGCCCGACGAGCCGGGACTTCGAGCCTTCCAGGGCGCGCTTGACGCGCACCATGTCGAGGACCGGGATCCCTTCCGTGATGCAGACGATGAGCGGGATCTCCGCCTGGATCGCCTCGCAGATCGCGTCGGCCGCGCCCGGCGGCGGCACGTAGACGACCGATGCCGTCGCGCCCGTGGCCTCGCGGGCCTCCGCCACCGTGTCGAAGACCGGCAGGTTGAGGTGCTTGGAGCCGCCCTTCCCCGGGCTGGTGCCGCCGACCATCTTGGTGCCGTAGGCGATGGCCTGCTCGGAGTGGAAGGTCCCGTTCTTGCCGGTGAAGCCCTGGCAGATGACCTTGGTGTTCGCGTCGATCAGGATGGACATGGGTACTCTCAGCCCTTCTTCACGGCGGCGACGATCTTCTGCGCGGCGTCGTCGAGGTCGTCGGCGGGGATCACGTTCAGGCCGGAATTCCGGATGATCTCCTTGCCCTTCTCGACGTTGGTGCCCTCGAGGCGCACCACCAGGGGCACCTGCAGGCCGACCGCCTTCACCGCCGCGATCACGCCGTTGGCGATCACGTCGCACTTCATGATGCCGCCGAAGATGTTGACCAGGATGCCCTTCACCTGCGGGTCGGCGGTGATGATCTTGAAGGCCGCGGTGACCTTCTCCTCGGAGGCACCGCCGCCCACGTCGAGGAAGTTCGCCGGCTCTTCGCCATAGAGCTTGATGATGTCGAGGGTCGCCATGGCGAGGCCGGCGCCGTTGACCATGCAGCCGATGGTGCCGTCGAGGGCGATGTAGGCGAGATCGTACTTCGAGGCCTCGATCTCCTTGGCATCCTCCTCGGTCTCGTCGCGGAGCGCGACGATGTCGGGGTGGCGGTAGAGGGCGTTCGAGTCGAAGGAGATCTTGGCATCGAGACACTTGAGATGGCCATCGCCGGTGAGCACCAGCGGGTTGATCTCCAGCATGCTCATGTCCTTGGCGGTGAACGCCTCGTAGAGCCGGGTGGTGAGGTCGCCGGCTTCCTTGGCCTGCGCGCCGCTGAGGCCGAGCGTCTTGGCGACGAGGCGGCCGTGATGGGGCATCACGCCCGTGGCGGGATCGACCGAGAAGGTGACGATCTTCTCGGGCGTGTCGTGCGCCACCGTCTCGATGTCCATGCCGCCCTCGGTGGAGACCACGAACGCGACCTTTCCGGTCTCGCGGTCGACCAGCATCGAGAGGTAGAACTCCGCCTCGATCTGGGCGCCCTCCTCGATGTAGAGGCGGTTGACCTGCTTGCCGGCCTCGCCGGTCTGGATCGTGACCAGGGTCTGGCCCAGCATTTCGCCGGCGAACTGCTTCACCTCGTCGAGGGACTTGGTGACGCGCACCCCGCCCTTGGCGCCGGCGGGAGCGCCCTTGAAGGTGCCCTTGCCGCGGCCGCCCGCGTGGATCTGCGACTTCACCACCCAGACCGGGCCGCCGAGTTCCCGGGCGGCCGCCTCGGCCTCTTCCGGCTTGAAGATCGCCACACCCTTGGAAACCGGCAGGCCGAATTCCTTCAGCACCGCCTTGGCCTGGTACTCGTGAATGTTCATGGATGAGAACCTCAGCGTCATCCCGGGGCCGCGCAGCGGGGCCCGGGATCCAGAAACACAGGTTGCGATCCAGCCTGCCGCATCGGCGGCCCTGGATTCCGGGCGCGCCCGCGGCGCCCCGGAATGACGGTCGACCTAGGCCAGCGCGGGGTTCACGCCCTTGCAGGCCTCGATCAGGGTCTTCACGGCGCCGACCGACTTGTCGAACATCGCCTTCTCGTCGCCGTTGAATTCGACCTCGAGGACGCGCTCGACGCCGTTCGCGCCGATCACGATCGGCACGCCGACATACATGTCGGAGACGCCGTACTCGCCGTTGAGGTAGGCGGCGCAGGGGAGCACGCGGCGCTTGTCGCGCAGGTAGCTCTCGGCCATGGCGATGGCCGAGGCGGCGGGGGCGTAGAAGGCCGAGCCGGTCTTGAGCAGGTTGACGATCTCGCCGCCGCCCTTGCGGGTGCGCTCGACCATGGCGTCGAGCTTCTCCTGCGTGGTCCAGCCGAGCTTGACCAGGTCGGGGAGGGGTACGCCGGCGACCGTGGAGTAGCGCACCAGCGGGACCATGTCGTCGCCGTGGCCGCCGAGCACGAAGGCGGTGACGTCCTCCACCGAGACCTTGAACTCGTCGGCGAGGAAGTGGCGGAAGCGGGCCGAATCGAGCACGCCGGCCATGCCGACCACCTTGTGGGTGGGCAGGCCGGAGAACTTCTGCAGGGCCCAGACCATCGCGTCGAGGGGGTTGGTGATGCAGATGACGAAGGCGTCCGGCGCGTGCTGCTTGATGCCGGTGCCGACGGCCTCCATGACCTTCAGGTTGATCCCGATCAGGTCGTCGCGGCTCATGCCGGGCTTGCGCGGCACGCCGGCGGTGACGATCACCACGTCGGCCCCCGCGATCGCCGCATAGTCGCTGGCGCCCGTGTAGGTCGCATCGAAGCCGTCGACGGGCGCGGATTCCGCGATGTCGAGACCCTTGCCCTGCGGAACGCCGTCGGCGATGTCGAACAGCACGACGTCGCCGAGTTCCTTCAGGCCGGCGAGGTGCGCGAGGGTTCCACCGATCTGTCCAGCGCCGATGAGCGCGATCTTGCTGCGTGCCATGGGGGAAACGAACCTCCGGTCCTTGCGTGGCGGTCGCGGCGCTGGGAGGCTTGAAAAACCACCGGCGCGTTGCTGCGGCGGTGTGTGGCGGAAAAGGCCCAGGGCTTCAACCGAGGCACGAAGGGCAAAGCAGGGCGAAGGTCAGGACGGGTGCCGGCCGGGCTCACGGCCGGTCGGAAAAAACCGTTCAGGACCGGAGAGTTAGAGAAGCGAGCGCCGAGTTTACCCCGGGATCGAGCCCAAGTGACAGAGAGGAAATTCTGTCACAGAGCCTCAGAGCGTCCCCGTCCGCAACACCTTCTGGATCGCCAGAATCACAGCGCCGAGACGGGCTTCCACGAGGTCACGCGGCAGGTCGGCATCGTGCTGAATCGCCAGCGGATGGGTGAAGCGGTAGCTGGCGTCGAAGATGTGGGCGATGGCCCGCTCCCGGTCGCGGGCGATGAAGGCACCGGCCCCGATCCCTTCCTCGACGACCCGCTCGACCAGGCTGCGCAGCCGGACCCGGTGACGCCGGGCGATGGGCCGTGCCCCCACGGTGGCGTCGAGATGGACAGCGAAGAGGTTCGGTTCGTGGACCAGGGTCTCGCGCTGGACGCTGGCCAGGGCGGTGAGCAGGCGCTCGATCTTGTCGTCGGCCGGGTCCGGCGCGTCGGCGATGCGGGCGAGCTCCGCCTCGACGTCGCGCAGCCAGCGCCCCGCCACGGCATCGAGGAGCGCGTCCTTCGACGGGAAGTAGCGGTAGACGTTGGCATGCGTCATGCCCGCTTCGGCGGCGACGGCCACCACGGTGACCCGCTTGGGACCGAGGCGCCGCAGGTGCTCGGTGGCGACGGCGAGGAGCCGCGCATCGACGGCCAGGGGAGCCGCGGCCCGTGGTGCCGGACGCGCGACGCGCGGCACCGTGAGGCGGACGGCGCTGTCCGGGGCTTTCCGGTCGTCCGACGGTTCGCTTCCCCCGCTCTCGCCGAGGTCGATCTCATGCCCGAAGGCGAAGGGCGGGCCGGGCGGCTGCATCAAATCGGACACCGGGGCTCGTGGATGGACGGGATGGACCGATCCGGACAGAGCCGCTTCGCGAGAAGTGGATTTCCACCCGGAAAGTCCAACGAGGCCAATATCAATGACAGCACCAGCCTCGCTGTAACGCCCCTTTAACGACTCAGAACCGGTTCTTCCAGGCCCTCAGTGCGGCAAAGACAACCGACGGCTGGGTGCCGGGGGCGAGATCCACCCTCTGGGTGAGGCTCGGCTCGCCGGCGCGCAGGAACGGATTGGTCGCGCGCTCCGCCCCCAGGGTGGTGGGAATCAGGAAGCGGCCCTCCGCCCGGGCCCGCTCGGCCTCGGCGGCCCGGGCGGCGAGGGCGGCATTGCCGGGCTCGGCCGCCCGCGCGAAGCAGGCGTTGGAGAGAACGTAGTCGTGGCCGCTATAGACCTGGGTCTCGTCCGGCAGCGGCAGGAAGCGCTCCAGGGAGCGCCACAGGGTGGCGGGCTCGGCCTCCATCACCCGGCCGCAGCCGAGGGTGAACAGGGTGTCGCCGGCAAAGATCACGCCCGCCGCCTCGAACCAGTAGGTGACATGGTCGGCGCAGTGCCCCGGCGTCTCCCAGACCCGCGCCACGAGGTCGCCGACCCGGACCACGTCGCCCTCCGCGACCGTGGCGTCGACGTCCGGCACGGCGTCGCCGGCCTTCAGGGGCGCCGTCACCCGGGCGCCGGTGCGGCGCTTCACCTCCGGGATGCCCTCCACGTGATCACCGTGCCGATGCGTGACGAGGATGTCGGTGAGGGTCCAGCCGGCCTCGTCGAGGGCCGCCAGCACGGGGCCGGCCTCGGGCACGTCGATGGCGGCGCAGGCGCCGGTGGCGGGATCGCGGATCAGGACCCCGATGTTGTCGCTGCGGCACAGGAAGGTGCGGATCTCGGGCTTCGGGGCGCTCATGGGGCTTCCTTCCGGACGGGGGACGGGCCGCGCCGACGCGGTGTGCGGCGGACCCTCGGTGCGGCACAGGAAGATGGGTGCGGCAAGAGACAGGTCCAGGGGCGGTTTCCCCCGCTCCTTCCGGGGCCTTGGGCCGATCCGGGCTTGTCGGGCCGGGCGTCGCCCCCCATTGATGCGGGTGAGCCTTTCTCGTCGCGCGCCTTCGAGCCGATCCCGACCCGAGCCGCGCGATCGTACCGAAACCCGAGCCATGCGCCTCGACGTCACCGATCTGCGCGCCTTCTATGCGAGCCCCCTCGGGGGGGTGACGCACCGCATCGTGGCGCGCGCGATCCACGGCTTCCTCGGCTCGGTCTCGGGCCTGCGGGTCCTCGGGCTCGGCTACGCCACGCCCTATCTCGGCCCCGTCCACGTCATCGCCGAACGGACGCTGGCCTTCATGCCGGCCACGCAGGGCGTGGTGAACTGGCCCGGCAGCGGCCGCTCCTGCTCGGCCCTCGCCGACCCGACCATGATGCCCCTGCCGGAGGCGGCCGTGGACCGGGTGATCCTCGTCCACGCGCTGGAATCCGTCGAGAGCCCGACCGAACTCCTGCAGGACGTCTGGCGCGTGCTGACCCCGGGCGGCCGCATGATCCTGGTGGTGCCGAACCGCCGGGGCGTCTGGGCCCGGCGCGACGCGACCCCCTTCGGCCATGGCCAGCCCT
The DNA here is from genome assembly GCF_002917135.1 of Methylobacterium sp. V23. Lineage (NCBI taxonomy): Bacteria > Pseudomonadati > Pseudomonadota > Alphaproteobacteria > Hyphomicrobiales > Methylobacteriaceae > Methylobacterium > Methylobacterium sp. V23. The sequence goes on along the minus strand of NZ_PDHT01000004.1, from coordinate 199,985 downwards.
ACAGCCGCTCGCAGCTCGCCCGGCTGATGCGCACCACCCAGTTCTCTCCCGAGGGCTGGGCCGAGACCCTCTACATGCCCCCGGTGGAGAACCGGCTGCTGCTGCGCACGGCGAGCGCCTGGGAGCGGATGGGCACGAGCCTGTCGCTGCCCTTCGCCGGGCTGCACGTGGTCGACGCCACCAAGCAGCTCTACCGTCCCGTCGCCGTGCGCCGGGTGCGCAAGGTGGCCCGCCTCGCACCGGCCCGCGTGCTGGTGCCCGCCCCCTCGCCGGGCTGAGCGGATGCTGAGCCTCATCGCCCCCGAAGCGGCCCTGCAGAGATTCGTGCTCGCCTTCTCCTCGCTGTTCTCCATCGTGAACCCGGTCGGCTCGTCGCTGATCTTCGCGCAGGTGACGGCCCTGAACTCCCATGCCGAGCGCCTGGAGCTCGCCAAGCGCATCGGCTTCTACGCCGCCCTGATCATGCTCTCGACGCTCTGGGCCGGCGCGCCGATCCTCAACTTCTTCGGCGTCTCCCTGGCGGCTCTGCGCATCGCCGGGGGCCTCGTGGTGGCGGCCTCGGCCTGGACGCTGCTGACGGCGCCCGAGGCGCGAGAGGCGCGCAAGCAGGCGGAGGCGACCCGGGAGCCGGCTGGAAACTCGGCCGGGAACCCGGCCGGGAACTTGGCCGAGATCGCGTTCTTTCCGCTGACGCTGCCCTTCACCACCGGACCCGGCACCATCGCGGTGGCGATCGCGCTGGGCTCCAACCGTCCGGCCCCGGGCCCCGACCGGATCGGCTTCTACGTCGGCATGTCCCTGGCGGCGCTCGCCATCGCCGTGCTCGTGCGCTTCACCTACGGCTCGGCCGACCGGGTGGTGACCTGGATCGGCCCCGTCGGCGCGCGGGTGCTGGGGCGCCTCTTCGCCTTCCTGCTCCTCTGCGTCGGCACCCAGATTACCGTGAACGGCGTCACGGACGTGCTGGGGCCCCTGCTGGCGCAGGCGGGGCGCTGATCCTTGTCCGCTCCGTCCGGAGGCTGTACCGCAACGCGCACGCGGCAGTGGGCAACAATCTCTGGAGGCTGAGGACGATGCGGCTCGTGGTGGTCGGCGCCGACGGGCGCATGGGACGGATGCTGATCCGCGCGGTGGCGGAGACCGAGGGCTGCACCCTGTCGGGCGCCATCGAGCGCGCCGGCTCCCCCGCGCTGGGGCAGGATGCCGGCACGCTCGCGGGCCTCGCGCCCCTCGGCGTCGCGGTCACGGACGATCCCCTGCCGATCTTCGCCGCCGCCGAGGGCGTCCTCGACTTCACGGCACCGGCCGCCACCACCTTCTTCGCCGAGCTCGCCGCCCAGGCCCGCATCGTCCACGTGGTCGGCACCACGGGCCTGCAGGAGGCCGATCTCGCCAAGCTCTCGGCGGCCGCCCACCATGCCCGCATCGTGCGCTCCGGCAACATGTCCCTCGGGGTGAACCTCGTCGCCGGCCTGGTGCGCCGGATGGCGGCGGCCCTCGGGGAGGATTTCGATATCGAGATCGTCGAGATGCATCACCGCATGAAGGTCGACGCCCCGTCCGGCACCGCCCTCCTCCTCGGCGAGGCGGCGGCGGCGGGGCGTGGGGTCCCGCTCGCCGACACCCGGGTCTCCACCCGCGACGGACATACCGGCGCCCGCCGGCCCGGCGACATCGGCTTCGCCACCCTGCGCGGCGGTACGGTGGTGGGCGACCACAGCGTGGTCTTCGCCGGCCCGGGCGAGCGGATCACCGTCAGCCACCATGCCGAGGACCGGGCGGTCTTCGCCCGCGGCGCGGTGCGGGCCGCACTTTGGGCCTTCGCCAAGCCGCCCGGCCTCTACGGGATGGACGACGTTCTCGGGCTTTAGAGACATCCGAACTTGAGGAAGTTCATGGGTTGTCAGGCGTCTCCAGGCATTCATACGGAGCCCGCACCGGGCCGGTACGTTTCGTCATCTGCCGTTCAGACTCACGCGCGCATGAGCCGCCCGATGCGCGCTCGTTGCGCTGCACCATCGTCCTGTGCCCGCGCCTCTGCCGAGGCCGTGCCGTCTCAAAGACCAAGAGGATCATCCCCCGATGGATCGCCTTCTCGTCCTCGCTCGTCATGGCCAGAGCGAATGGAACCTCAAGAAGCTGTTCACGGGCTGGCGTGATCCCGAGCTGACGGATCTCGGCGTCGAGGAAGCCCGCAATGCCGGGCGCTGGCTCAAGGAGCAGGGCTACGGCTTCGACGTGGCCTTCACCTCCAACCTGAAGCGCGCTCAGCGCACCTGCGCGCTGATCCTGGAGGAGATGGGCCTGGAGGGGGTCGAGACGATCCGCAACGAGGCGCTGAACGAGCGCGATTACGGCGATCTCTCCGGCCTCAACAAGGACGACGCCCGCGAGCGCTGGGGCGACGCCCAGGTGCACCAGTGGCGCCGGTCCTACGACGTGCCGCCGCCCGGCGGCGAGAGCCTGAAGGACACCGCCGCGCGCGTGCTGCCCTACTACATCCAGTTCATCCTGCCCCGCGTCATGGCGGGCGAGCGCGTGCTGGTGGCGGCCCACGGCAACTCGCTGCGCGCCCTGGTGATGGTGCTCGACGGCATGACCACGAAGACCATCGCCAGCCTCGAGATCGCCACCGGCATCCCGCTCGTCTACCAGCTCAAGGCCGACACCACGGTGGAGAGCAAGACGGTGCTGGAGCACGACATCGACCATAAGGTCTGACCACGGCACCGATGGCGTCCCCTGATCCGGCCGGGATCGTCCTCGTTCCCGGCCTGCTCCATCTGCCGGGCTACCTCGACGCGGCGGCGCAGGCACGCCTCGCCGCCGAACTCGCGACAGCGCTGAGGGCCGCCCCGCCCTACACGCCGCGGATGCCCCGCACCGACCAGCCCTTCTCGGTGCGGATGTCGAATTGCGGGCCCCTCGGCTGGGTCTCCGACCGGGCGGGCTACCGCTACCAGGCACGCCATCCCGTGACCGATACCCCCTGGCCGGACATCCCACCCACGGCGCGGGCCGCCTGGGACGCCCTGTCGGGGTATGGCGCTCCGCCCGAGGCCTGCCTCGTCAACCTGTACGAGGCCGACGCCCGCATGGGCCTGCACCAGGACCGCGACGAGGATGCCCTCGACGCGCCCGTCCTCTCGCTCTCGCTGGGCGCCACCGCCCTGTTCCGCTACGGCGGCCTCCGGCGCTCGGACCCGACCCGCTCGGTGCGCCTCCGGGCCGGTGACGCGCTCGTGATCGGCGGGCCCGCACGGCTGATCCATCATGGAATCGACCGCCTCGTCCCGGAGGCACCGGACCTGCTCCAGGGTACCGCCCCCGGGCCGGTGCCGGATTTCCTCATGCCGGGCGAGCGCTGCAACCTGACCCTGCGACGCGTGACGCGGCCCCCGGACGCTTGACAGCGGCGGGGTGTTGAGCCGACCCATCGCGACAGCCTCAGCGCCGGGCCGCTCCCGCCAAGGGACGGACGGCGGACCTTGCCCGGCGGACCTTGCCCGGTCCAAGACCGGGGCCTTGCGGAGATTCGATACGATGCGTCTGCGTAACCTCGTTCGTCCCGTTTCCCTCCTGGTCCTCGTCCTGGGACTGGCAGGACCCGCCCTGGCGGCTGACCCCGTCTTCCCGCCGAGTTCGCGCTTCGGCTTCGACCCGCCCTCCGACATGGTCTCGTCCAAGCGCTTCTCCGGCCTCGAGCGGCTGGAAGGCGGTGCCACGGTCTCGGTGGTCGAGCTGCCGGCCAACGCCTTCGCCGACCTGGAGACGAACTTCACCGATGCGAACCTGAAGGCCCAGGGCTTCATCGTCACCAGCCGACAGGCCATCAAGGTCGCGGGCGACGTCGACGCGGTGCTGTTCACCGGCGAGCAGCCGGCGGTGGAATCGGCCGGGACCCCGGCGATCAAGAAGTGGATGCTCCTCGTCGGCGACCCGACCGTGACCGGCATCATCATCGCGCAGGCGACGCCGGATGCCGAGACCGAGGAGACCATGAAGCGGCTGCTGACCGGGATCCACATCCGGCCGGCGCTGACCCTGGAGCAGCAGGTCGCCGCCCTGCCCTTCCGCATCGGCAACGACGCCGGCTTCCGTCCGGTGCGGGTGCTCGCCGGCAATTCGGTGCTGCTGACGCAGGGCACGAAGGACGAGATGCTCGGCCTGGAGCAGCCGATCCTGGTTCTGGCCCAGGCGGTGCAGCCGCCGCCGGCCACGGAACAGCGCGACGCCTTCGCGCGGGCGGCGCTTTATTCGAATCAGACGATGAAGGACTTCGTGATCGAGCGGGCCCAGAGCTACCGCCAGAACGGCGTCGACTGGCACGAGATCGTGGCGCGCGCCGTGGACACGGCCTCCGGCACGCCGGTGGTGATCTCGCAGACGATTCGCTTCGCGCCGGACGGCTACCTGCGCGCCGTCGGCGTCGTGAAGGCCGAGAAGCGCGAGGGTGTGCTGGCGAAGTTCCGCGAGGTCGTGGACAGCGTGCAGCTGCGGTAGGGGCACGCCTCCCCGCCCTCCACGGGGCGGGGGTGGTCGCCCGGGCGACGGGTCGCGTGCCGACCGCTCGGCCGGTTGCCCCACAGGCAGGGGGTGCAGGATGTCAGACCGTCGGCGGCTCTGGATTCCGGGCTCGCCTGCGGCGCCCCGGAATGACGCTGCAGTCTCGGCTGCGATCCCCCTCCCCGGGCGGAGAGGGGTGGTGCTCCGCTTAAAGGCGCGTCAGGCGGCGTCGGCCGGATTGGCGGCGGTCGGCTTCGGTCCGCCCTTGGCCACGCCCACCAGAGCGGGGCGCAGGACGCGGTCGCCGATGATGTAGCCGGCCTGCATGACCTGCACGACGGTGCCGGCGGGAACCTCCGGATCCGGGACCTCGAACATGGCCTGATGGCGGTTGGGGTCGAAGCGCTGGCCCTTCGGCTCGATCAGCTTGACGCCGTGCCGCTCCAGGGTCTTGGCGAGATCGCGCTCGGTGAGCTCGATCCCGTCGATCAGGGCCTTGAAGGCGCCGTCGGCACCGGTCCGGTCCGCTTCGGGAATGCTCTCGAGGGCCCGCCGGATGTTGTCGGCCGAATTCAGGAGATCGCGGGCGAAGTTGGTCACCGCGTAGGCGCGGGCATCGGCCACCTCGCGCTCGGTACGCCGGCGCAGGTTCTCCATCTCGGCCAGGGTGCGCAGCACCCGGTCCTTGAGCTCGTCGCGCTCGGCCACGAGGGTGGCCAGCGCATCGGCCTGCATCGCCTCGCCGGATCCGGCAGACTCGGCCTGCGCGGCCCCTGGGGTCTCCTCGACCGCCTGGGCCGGGTCGCGCCGCTCATCGTGCATGTCGTTCGCCATCATGTGGTTTCGTCGGAGATTGTCGGTGTCGGGGTTGGCGCTGATATCAGGCGGTGACGCCCTGAAATCAAGCGCGCAGCGCCGCCTCGCTTCCCGCACGCCTCGGCTCAGGCCTCCCGCGGGGGCGGCGAGTCGATCAGCGCATCGAGCCCTTCGGCCCGAAGCGCGGCCACGTCGCTGGCGAAGACTTCCATCACGGCCGTCCGAATCGCCACCTGGCGGTCGGGCTGGGTCACCCGGGTGCCGGTGAGGTCGGTGACGTAGAACACGTCCACCGCCCGCTCGCCGAAGGTCGCCACATGGGCCGAGGTGATGTTGAGGCTGAGCCGGCTGAGCGCCGTGGTCAGTTCGTAGAGGAGGCCCGGGCGGTCGAGGCCGGTGATCTCGATCACGGTCTCGCGGCTCGACAGGGCATTGTCGATCGCCATGTCGGGCGGCACCAGGAAGGTCCGCGACCGCTCGCTCGGCGGGTGCTTGTCGGCCACGAGGTCGGCGATGCGGATCTCGCCGCGCAGCGCCTTCTCGATCGCGGCGGTGATGCGGCCGGCCCGGCGCAGCTCGTCCTCGTCCCGCTCGAAGGCGCGCGAGATGAAGATCGAATCGAGGGCGAAACCGTCCGTGGTGGTGAAGATCTGCGCGTCGACGATGTTGCCCCCCGAGGCCGCGCAGGCCCCCGTGACGATGGCGAGCAGGCGCGGATGATCCGGCGAGTAGATCGTCAGCTCGGTGACGCCGCGGACCGGATCGGTCTCCGTGGCGGTGGCCACGGTGCGCCCCTCGGCCGTCAGCGCCTTGACGAAGCCCGCGTGCTTGTACTGGCGGGTGGTGTCGACCTTCAGCCAGTAGGCCTGGTTGTGGCGCGCCGCGTAGGCGTCGAACAGTTCGGCCTGCCAGTCGCTGAGCTGCTCGCGCAGGGCCATCTGGATCAGGCGGACCCGGTCGGTGCGGGCGATCTCCGAATGGCCGCCGGAGAGCACCACCTCGGTCTCGTCGTAGAGGGTGCGAATCAGGGTGCCCTTCCAGGCGGTCCAGACGCCCGGTCCCACGGCCTTGATGTCGGCCACGGTCAGGATGGTGAGGAGCTTCAGGCGCTCCAGGGTCTGCACCACGCCGGCGAACTTCTCGATGGTCTTCGGGTCCGAGAGGTCGCGGCTCTGGGCGGTCATCGACATCAGCAGGTGATGCTCCACCAGCCAGGCCATGAGTTCGGTCTCGGCCGGGGTCAGGCCGAAGCGCGGCCCGAGCTTCTCCGCGATGGCGGCGCCCGCGATGGAATGGTCCTCGGGCCGGCCCTTGGCGATGTCGTGCAGCAGCACGGTGACGTAGAGGGCGCGCCGGTTGCTGATCGTGTTGATCAGGCGGGTGGCGAGGGGGTGCTCCTCCTCGGTGCGCCCGGACTCGATGGCCGAGAGCACCCCGAGGGCGCGCAGCAGGTGCTCGTCCACCGTGAAGTGATGGTACATGTTGAACTGCATCATCGCGACGATGCGGCCGAAATCCGGGATGAAGCGACCGAGCACGCCGGCCTCGTTCATCAGCCGCAGGATCGTCTCGGGCGAGTTCTTCGAGGTCAGGATGTCGAGGAAGAGCCGGTTGGCCTCCTCGTCCGCCCGCAGGGAATGGCCGATCAGGCGCAGGGCGCGGTTGGCCGCCCGGGTGGCGTCGGGGTGGATCGGCAGGTTGTGCCGGTCGGCGAGCCAGAACAGCCGGATCAGGTTCACGGGGTCGCGGCTGAAGGCGTCCGTGTCGCGCAGGTTGATGCGGCCGTGATCGTCGACGAAGTCCTCCGCCTCGATGGCGGTGGCGCGGAAGCGGTCGCGGAACCGGCCGATCCAGCGGTCGAGCACCGGGGTGCGCTTGGCATGGCGCGCCTCCAGCGCCGCGCAGACGATGGCGGTGAGGTCCCCGACCTCTTTGGCGATCAGGAAGTAGGCCTTCATGAAGCGCTCGACGCCGGAGAGCCCGCCGCGGGGCTCGTAGCCGAAGCGCTCGGCGATCTTCGGCTGCAGGCCGAAGGACAGGCGCTCCTCGGCCCGGCCCGTGACGAAGTGCATGTGGCAGCGCACCCGCCACAGCAGCTCGTCGCAGCGCTCGAACACCCGGTACTCCTCGGGCGTGAACAGGCCGGCGGCCACGAGCTCGCTCTGGTCGCGGACCCGGTAGGTGTACTTGGCGATCCAGAACAGGGTGTTGAGGTCGCGCAGGCCTCCCTTGCCGTCCTTGACGTTGGGCTCAACGAGGTAGCGCGAGGCGCCCGCCTTCGAGACCCGCGCGTCGCGCTCGCGCAGCTTCGCCTCGACGAATTCCGGTGCGGTCCACATCACCAGCTCGGTGTCGAAGCGGGTGACGAGCTCCTCGAACAGGGCGCGGGTGCCGAACAGGTAGCGCGCCTCGAGGAGCGAGGTCCGGATGGTCATGTCGGCCCGGCCCTCGCGCAGGCACTCCTCCACCGAGCGGGTGGCGTGGCCGACCTTCAGCTTGAGGTCCCAGAGGACGTAGAGCATCGCCTCGACGACGCTCTCGGACCAGGCGGTCTGCTTGTAGGGCAGCAGGAACAGGAGATCGATGTCCGAGCCCGGGGCCATGGTGCCCCGGCCGTAGCCGCCGGTGGCCACCACGGCGAGCTGCTCGCCGGTGGAGGGATTGTCGTTCGGATAGAGCCGCCACACCACCGCGTCGTGGATGGTGCGGATCACCGCGTCGGTGAGGCGGCTCAGGCGCTGGGCGCAGGCGATGCCGTCGCGCTCCTCCAGGAGCCGCGCCTCGGCATCGGCGCGCCCGAGCTCGATCACCCGGCGCAGCTCCGGCACCAGGACCGCCCGCAGGCGCGTCGCCTCGCGGGCGTCGCGGTCCAGGTTCTCGAGGATGTCGTGGAGGGCGGCGACGGCGTCGAACATGGCCAACCCCGTTAGCATGTTGGCAGAATGACGCCAGCGGCATCACCGCGCGGGCCCCGCGCAGCGGCGGGATCGCGACGCGTTTTGTCCCGCGTCCCGCGCCGTCGCGGCGTTCTGCGTTCCGGCCTGCGATGATCCGGCGGGCCACGGTTGCGCCGCAAGCCGGCGCTAGCGCTGCGTCGTCTCCGATCCGAACCCTGCCGCCCCGCGCACCTCAGCATTCACGAAGGCTCCCGATGCGTTCGATCCTGCCTCCGATGTCCGTCCGCCCCGCCCGGGTCCTCGTCGCTCTGGCCGGCCTTCTCCCGGCCCTGGCCGCGCCGGCTTGGGCCGCTTCCTTCGAGTTCGTGCCGGCGCCCCAGATCGACCTGAACCGGGTCTATCGCGTCGACAAGGTCACGGGCGAGGTGACCTCCTGCCAGTACGGCCTGCGCGAGGGTGCGGTGGGCAGCGTCGGCGTCACCGTCTGCTACGGCGCCGGCGAGGGTGCCAGCGCCCAGGCCCCGTCGGAATACGGCCTGGTCGCCTCCCGCCACACCCGCGAGGCGGGGGTGTTCCGGGTCAATTACCGCACCGGCGAGATGAGCATCTGCTACGTGCAGCTGCAGAAGGAGGCGGTGGTCTGCACCGCGCAGGCGAATCCGGCGAGCCCGGGGGCCGACGAGGCCCCGGCCACAGGCGCCGCGCCGGGTCGGGTAGGTCCGAGCGCCACGCCGCCCCAGGGCACCCGGCCCTGACCGAGCCCTCTCCCGACCGCAACCCCTGTCTCGAGCGCAACTCCTGGCACGCCGCGTTGGACCGTCCGGCCCGGCGTGCTAGGGGCACCGGGCGCGCCGGCCGGCCGCTGGCGCGCCCCAGTCGATTCGCCCCTCGCCCGAGCCCTCCCATGCCGCACGCCTTCCCCCTCCCCGCCGCCGGAGCCTTCGCGTGAGCGGGCCGGATCTGCGCCGCGCGGCGGCCGAGGTCGCGGTCGGACTGGTGACGCCCGGGATGCGGCTGGGGATCGGAACCGGGTCCACCGCCAACGTCTTCGTCGAACTCCTGGGGGCCCGCGTCCGGGATGGCCTCGACGTCGTCGGCGTGCCCACCTCCGAGGCGACCCGGGTCGCGGCCGAGGCCGCCGGCATCCGCCTCGCCACCCTGGACGCGCTGCCCGAACTCGACTTGACCATCGACGGCGCGGACGAGATCGACGGGGCGATGCGCCTCGTGAAGGGCGGCGGCGGCGCGTTGCTCCGCGAGAAGATCGTCGCCTTCGCCAGCCACCGGATGGTGGTGATCGCGGATGCCGCCAAGCGCGTCGAGACCCTCGGGGCGTTCCCGCTGCCGATCGAGGTCAACGCCTTCGGCCTCGGCGCCACCCGCCGGGCCGTGGCCGCCGCCCTGCAGGCGAGCGGCTGCACCGGCCAGCTCGTCCTGCGGGCCCGGGACGGCACGCCCTTCGTCAGCGATGGCGGCCACCACATCCTCGACGCCCATCTCGGACGCATCCCGGATCCCGAGGCCTTGTCGGGTGCCCTCTGGGCCGTGCCGGGCGTCGTCGAGCACGGCCTGTTCCTCGGCCTCGCCACCGGAGCCATCCTGGCCGAGGCGCGCGACGGGCAGGCGGTGGTGAGCCGGCTCGGAACCGTCTGAGGGCGCTCACCCCCATCTCCCGCCCCTCCCATCCTCCCCTTCGCCGAACCCCTCCCGGAGCGTCCGCCATGTCCCGCCGCCTCGCCGCCCTGGCCGCCCTCGTCCTCGCCAGCGCCCCCCTGGCCGCCCAGGCCCAAGCCCCGGCCCAGAAGCCGCCGGCGGCCAAGCCCGGCGCCAAGCCGTCGACGCCCGCCGCCGCACCAGCGCCAAGCACGCCCGCCGCGCAGACACCCGCCTACTCGGCGAACCACCTGGCCCTCGCCCGCGAGGTCATGCTGAATTCCGGCATCGCCCGGTCGTTCGACTCGATCATCCCGGCCTTCGCCGAGCGGATCCGCCAGGGCGCCGTGACCCGGCCCGAGCTCTCCAAGGACCTCGAGACGGTGCTGACCTCCCTCGAGCCCGAGATGGAGCTGCAGAAGCAGGCGATGATCGATACCGCCGCCCGGATCTACGCCGCGCGCCTGTCCGAGGCCGAGCTGAACGAGATCGCGACCTTCTTCCGCTCGCCCGCCGGCAAGCGCTACGTCGAGACCCAGCCGCAGGTGCTCGACGAGATGGTCCAGGCCATGCAGAACTGGACCCAGGACGTCTCGGAATACATCATGGTTCGGGTGCGTGCCGAGATGGCCAAGAAGGGCCACCAGCTGCAGTAGCGGGCTTCAGGCCGCCGCCGCTTCGACGCGGTTCCGGCCGGTGCTCTTGGCCCGGTACAGGGCGAGGTCGGCCCGCTTGAGCATGTCGGCCGGCCCGACATCCTCGGCCCGGCGCCAGGCCACGCCGATGGACACCGTCACCGGCACCATGAGGGTGTCGCGCTGGATGGCGAACGGCACCGCCTCAATCCGCTCGCGGATGCGCTCGGCGATGGCGTAGGCTCCCTCGGCCTCGGCATCCGGCAGGATGATGACGATCTCCTCGCCGCCGTAGCGGGCCACGATGTCGATGCCGCGCGTATGGGTGCGGATGCGCTCGGCGAAGGCCTTGAGCACCTCGTCGCCGGCCTCGTGGCCGTAGGTGTCGTTGATGGACTTGAAGCGGTCGATGTCGAGCATCAGCGCCGCCACCGGACGGTTGCGCAGGGCCGCCTCGCCGAACAGCGCACCGAGGTGGCTGTCGAGGTAGCGCCGGTTGTGAAGGCCCGTGAGGCCATCGGTGACCGCGAGTTCCATCGAGGCCTGGACGGCGCCCCGCAGGGCGTCCGAGAAGCGGCGGCGGCGCACCTGCGTGCGCACCCGGGCCACGAGTTCGTTCCGGTCCACGGGCCGCATCAGGTAGTCGTGCACGCCGAATTCGAGCCCCCGGATCACCCGGGCGCGGTCGTGCTCCTCGGCGATCATCATCACGGGCATCAGGCGGGTGCGATCGAGGGAGCGCAGCTGGCTGCACAGGCGCAGGCCGTCGAACCCCTGGATGTCGAGGCTGACCAGGGTCAGGTCGAACGCGCCCTCCGCCGCCAGCACCAGGGCCTTGTGCGGGTCGGGCTCGACCGTCAGCGTGTGGTGCTGGCCCAGGGCCGCCGAGAGGCGGTCGGCCGAGCCGGGACGGTCCTCCACGAGGAGGATCGAGGCGTTGAGGCCGGTCTCGGCGGCGGCGAGGGCCAGGGGGTCGCCGATCCCGAAATCCCGCGAGGCCATGGCGCGGGAGCGCAGCTCGTCCGTCACCGCCTTGAGGCGCACGAGGCTGCGCACGCGGGCGAACAGGGCCGTGTCGTCGATGGGCTTCGTCAGAAAGTCGTCCGCACCCGCATCGAGCCCGCGCAGGCGGTCGGAGGGCTGGTCGAGGGCGGTGACCATCACGACGGGCAGGTGGGCCGTGTTGGGATTGCTCTTGAGCCGGCGGCAGACCTCGAACCCGTCCATGCCGGGCATCATCACGTCGAGGAGGACGAGGTCGCAGAGGCCCTTCTCGCAGATCGTCAGCGCGTCGGGGCCGTTCATCGCCGCCAAAACGTCGAAGTATTCCATGGAGAGCTTCGTCTCCAGGAGCTTCACGTTCGGGAAGAGATCATCGACGATCAGAATTCGGGCCGACATCGGTCCTCGCGCAGGGTCGTACTACGGGCCATCGGGAAGGCTATGAGCGAGGCGGGCGGGTCAGGCGGTCCTGGCGTCGCCGAGATACTGTCGGACGGTGGCGAGAAACTTCGCCACCGAGATCGGTTTCGACAGGTAGGCTTCACAACCGCCCTCGCGGATGCGCTCTTCGTCCCCCTTCATGGCGAAGGCCGTGATCGCGATCACCGGGATGGCCTTGAGGTCGTCGTCTTCCTTGAGCCACTTCGTGACTTCGAGGCCGGAGACCTCGGGCAGCTGGATGTCCATGAGGATCAGGTCGGGGCGATGGGCCCGCGCGAGCTCGATCGCCTCGATGCCGTTGGCCGTCTTGAGCGTCGCGTAGCCATGTCCCTCCAACAGGTCGTTGAAGAGCTTCATATTGAGTTCGTTGTCCTCAACGATGAGCACGGTCTTCTTCATGGCCCGTTGTTCCCGGTGCGTGGACGGCCCATTGTCGTTCGACGCATGCCCCGCCTGAGGAGATTTAGCGGATACATGTTGACGAAACGCAAACCCAATAGCGGAGACGAATCCGCCGAAGGCGTGGCCCTGGCGGCCCTCGCCTGGATGGCCACCGACGACGAGCGCCTGTTCGCCTTCCTCAACGCCACCGGGGCGACGCCCGAGACCCTGCGGGCCAGTGCACAGGACCCCGGCTTCCTGGCCGGCATCCTCGATCATATCATGGGTGACGAGGCGACGCTCCTCGCCTGCGCGGAGGCCCTCGACACCAAGCCCGAGCGCATCGCCGCCGCCTGGCGCCGCCTCGGCCCGCCGGAGTTCGACGACGGGATGTAGGCAGGGCCGCGCGGCCGGATATCCCCTGGGATTGTCCCGCGAGGCTCGCCCCGTCCCCGGCCCCGCGCTATGGCTCGACGGCTTCGCGCGGGCGCCGTCCGCGCCGCGGGCCCTTCGATGCGGCCCCTCGCCGGAGACCCCTCGCCCATGTCCCTCGCCAGCCTCTCGACGACCTGGGCCCCGCGCCTCCTCAGCATCCTGCGCATCGTGGCAGGCCTGCTCTTCCTGGAGCACGGCACGCAGAAGCTGTTCGGCTTTCCCCTCCGGATGGGTGGGGGAGCGGGCCCCGCGATGATGTCGCTCCTGTGGTTCGCCGCCATCCTCGAAACCCTGGGCGGCGTGCTCATCATCCTGGGCCTGTTCACCCGGCCGGTGGCGTTCCTGCTCTCCGGCCAGATGGCGGTCGCGTATTTCATCGCCCACCACCCCAAGAGCCCGTTCCCGGCCCTCAACGGCGGCGATGCCGCGATCCTGTTCTGCTTCGTCTTCCTCTACCTGGCGGCCGCCGGCGCCGGCCCGTGGAGCCTCGACGCGCAGCGCCGCGGCCGGTTCTGAGGCGGCCTCCGCGCGGGGCGCGGCTCAGGCGCTGAAGCGCCAGACGCTGCTGCGCTTGACCTCGGCATCCTCCAGGGAGCGGCTCACCGGCACCGTGTAGGTGGCGAGTTCGGTGAGCCGGTCGCGGGGCAGGTAGGAGCGGCCGGGATCGCCCACCAGCACGGTGGCGCCGCGCGCGTGCAGGCCGGACAGCCAGGCGGTGACCCGGGCGGCGAGGTCCTGCTCGTAGAAGATGTCGGCGGCGAGCACCACGGCGGACCCCGGATCGGAGCCGATGAGGTCGCGCGACACCGCCTCGATGCGCTCCGCCACGTCGTTGGCCGCCGCGTTGAGGCCGATGGCCGGGATCGCGAAGGGGTCGAGGTCGCTCGCCGTGACATGCTCCGCGCCGGAGCGCGCCGCCGCGATGGCGACGAGGCCCGAGCCGGAGGCGAAATCGAGCACCCGGCGTCCCGCCACGAGACCGGGATTGTCGAGGATGTAGCGGGCCAGGGCCTGCCCGCCGGCCCAGGCGAAGGCCCAGAACGGCGGCGGCAGACCGATCACCGCCAGCTCGTCCTCGGTCTTCTGCCACAGCTCGGTGGCCTCGTCGGCCACGTGCAGGACGATCTCGGGCGCGTGCGGCACCGGGCGCAGCCGGGTGTTGGCCCGGATGAAGGCGAGGGGATCGGCCGACGGCGTCATACGGGCGTTCTCTGGCGGGGCGTGATCATGCGGGCGTGATCATGCTCGGGCGAACTCGCCGTAGAGCGTGCCGGCGGCGACCGCGAGTCCGTCCGCGCCCGCCAGCGCCAGCGCCGTATCGGCTGGGTCGAGGCCCAGGGCGGCGGCCTCGGCCGCGGTCGCGCAGAGATAGCGGGTGGCCCGGGTGGCGAGGGGGCCCCGCAGCGCCCCGCGCAGGCCGAAGCGCGTCAGGCGCCCGGCGGCGTCCGTGCGGGCGTTCAGGGCCGCGAGGTCGCCGGGCTGGTAGATCCGCGCCGCGATCCCCGACATGGCCGCGGCCGTGCCGCCGACCACGATCGCCCGGAGGCCAATGGCGTGGAGGAGGTCGGCCTCCAGCGCTTTCAGGATTCCGGCGAGCTGGCCCGCCTCGTAGCCCGCCGCCATCGGGTTGAGCCGCGAGGTCCCCAGCGCGAAGGGCACCACCCGGGCGCCCGCCGCCTCGATCGCCCCGCGATGGGCGTCCACCCGCGTCACCACCGTCGCGGATAACCCGGCAGCCCGGGCCGCCGCCACGAGGGGAAGGTCGCGGGCCGCGAAGCCCGTATCGTCGGGGGCGAGGAGGACGAGGCGCCGGGGTGCGGCGGCGGAAGCGGGGATATCCATCGGACGCGATGTAGCACGCTCCGCCCGGAACGAGGCATGGCGGAACAGGGCATGGCGGAACAGGGCATGGCGGAACAGGGACTAGCGCGGGCCCGTTGACGGCGAACCAGATCACCGCAGGGACGGGACCAGCATGGCCACGGCGCGCGACGAAGAGGGCACGGTCGCCGACCCGCGCGACGCCGCCGAGGAAGCGGGCCTGCGCTACGTCGACGACACCATGCCGGGCCTGACGCGTCGGAAGAGCGGGACGGGTTTCGCTTATCGCGACGCCCGGGGCCAGCCGGTGCGGGACGCGAAGACCCTCGCCCGGATCCGCGCCCTGGCGATCCCGCCGGCCTATACCGACGTCTGGATCTGCCCGCGGGCCAACGGCCACATCCAGGCGACGGGCCGCGACGCCAAGGGGCGCAAGCAGTACCGCTACCACCCGGATTTTCGCGCCGCCCGCGACCTCACCAAGTTCGAGCACGTCATGGCCTTCGCCGACGCGCTCCCGGCCATCCGCGCCCGCGTGGATGCCGACATGGGCAAGCGCGACCTTCCCCGTGAGAAGGTGCTGGCCACCGTGGTGCATCTCCTGGAGACCACGCTGATCCGCGTCGGCAACGACGATTACGCCCGCACCAACAAGAGCTTCGGTCTTACGACGCTGCGCGACCGGCACGCCCGGATCGCGGGTTCGGCGCTGACCTTCCGGTTCAAGGGCAAGAGCGGCAAGACCTGGGACCTTGGCCTCAAGGACCGCCGCGTCGCCCGGATCGTCAAGGCCTGCCAGGACCTGCCCGGCCAGGAGCTGTTCCAGTATCGCGACGCGGACGGCACCGTGCGCGACGTGACCTCGGCGGACGTCAACGCCTACCTGCGCGAGATCACCGGCCAGGACATCACCGCCAAGGATTTCCGGACCTGGGCCGGGACCGTCCTGGCCGCCCTGGCGCTGCAGGAATTCGAGGCCTTCGACAGCGAGGCCAAGGCCAAGAAGAACCTGCGCGCCGCCATCGAGGGCGTCGCCGCCCGGCTCGGCAACACGCCGACCATCTGCCGCAAGTGCTACATCCATCCGCAGGTGCTCGACTGCTACCTCGAGGGTGCGCTCCTCCTGCAGATCAAGGACGCGGTGGAGGACGAGCTGCGCGAGGACCTCACCGTGCTGAAGCCCGAGGAGGCCGCCGTGCTCGGCCTGCTCCAGGCACGCCTCGCCGAGGTCAAGGACGGCCAGGGCCGCGATCTCTCGACCGGAGCGGGAAGCCCCGGTGCGCGCAAGGCCACGCGCCGCCGGGCCACCAAGGCGGCGAAGTCCCTGGCTGCCCCGGCAGCCGCCGCAGAGGCGCCCGCGGCCAAGGAAGCGAAAGCCAAGGAAGCGACAGCCAAGGCGGCGACAGCCAAGATGTCGAAAGCCAAGAAGTCGGCCGCGGAGGCGGGCCAGGCGGCCTGAGGCGTCGTCGACCGCCCGGTCCGTCCGGGACCCGTGTCGTTTGGGCACGCGGTCCTCGAGGCAACAGCCGCACCCCTGGACCGTTGGCGCAGGCTGTCGTCGAGAAGGAAGCCGAAATCCATGACCAAAGTCGCGGTCGTCACCGGAGGAACCGCCGGAATCGGGCTCGCCACCGCCCATCTCTTCGCGCGGCGAGGCTGGGCCGTGGTCGTCATCGCCCGCGATGCCGACCGCCTGCGCGACGCGGAGGCCGACCTGACCGCCTACGGCCGCCCCGTCCTGGGGATCTCGGCCGACGTCGCGGATGCGGAGGCGATCGACGCCGCCGCCGAGCGAATCGAGCGGGAGTTCGGGCCGATCCGGGCCTGGGTCAACAACGCGATGGCGACGATCGTGAACCCGGCCGACCGGATCACGCCCGAGGAGTACCGGCGCGTCACCGAGACGACCTACCTGAGCCAAGTCTACGGGACGCTGGCGGCCCTGCGCCACATGAAGCCGCGCAACCGCGGCGCGATCATCCAGGTCTCGT
The DNA here is from genome assembly GCF_002917135.1 of Methylobacterium sp. V23. Taxonomy (NCBI): domain Bacteria; kingdom Pseudomonadati; phylum Pseudomonadota; class Alphaproteobacteria; order Hyphomicrobiales; family Methylobacteriaceae; genus Methylobacterium; species Methylobacterium sp. V23. Next base: position 183,407 of record NZ_PDHT01000004.1, on the reverse strand, counting down.
CGGGTCTCGGCATCCGGGCCGCGCCGCTCCAGGCGCCCTACTGCGCGGCGAAGTTCGCGGTCTCGGGCTTCACCGACGCCCTGCGCTCCGAGCTGATCCACGATCGCGTGGATGTCTCCCTCAGCGTGGTCTACCTGCCCGCCGTCAACACCCCGCAGTTCAACTGGGCCCGCAACCGCACCGGCCACGGCCAGTATGCTCCCGATCCGGTCTACGATCCGCGCCTCTGCGCCGAGGCCATCGTCGCCGCGGCGGAGAACCCGAGCCGCGAGGTCTGGGTCGGCCACAGCACGGTGATGATGGCCGCCGCCCAGGCGCTGATGCCGGGCTACGCGGACAAGAAGGCCGCCACGATGTGGTCGGCCCAGCTCACCGACGAACCGGTGCCCGACAAGGCCGGCAACCTGTTCGCCCCGGTGCCCGGCCATGTGGGCATCGACGGGCGATTCTCGGACCGGACCAAGACGACGCGCAGCGCCTACTGGACGAGCCGCGACCGCGACCTCCTCGTGGCCGGGCTGACCGGGGTGGTGGCCCTCGGCCTGTTCGGGGTCGCGACCCTGGCCCGCGCGCCGCGCCGCCTGCTGCCGCGGCGCTGAGGAGCCCCCCGGGCCGCCCCCTGCGACCCGGTCGCCCGCCGCGAACCGGATGCAGCTTCGGCGTCTTCACGCTATAGCTGCTTCAGGGGTCCCTGCCATCGGGGCTCCGCATCGCATGAGGGTTTGCCATGGAAGTCGACGCGCTCCTGCTCTCGCGCATCCAGTTCGGCTTCACCATGGCCTTCCACATCATCTTCCCGGCCTTCACCATCGGGCTGGCGAGCTTCCTCGCCCGCCTGGAGGCGCAGTGGCTCTGGACCGGCAACCCGATGTACCGGAACCTCTACCGGTTCTGGGTGAAGGTCTTCGCGGTCTCGTTCGGCCTCGGCGTCGTCTCCGGCATCGTGATGAGCTACCAGCTCGGCACCAACTGGTCGCGCTACTCCGACTTCACCGGCAACGTGCTCGGGCCGCTGATCCAGTACGAGGTGATCACCGCCTTCTTCCTCGAAGCGGGCTTCCTCGGGATCATGCTGTTCGGCTGGGACCGGGTCGGCGACAGGCTGCACTTCGTCTCCACCTGCATGGTGGCGATCGGCACCCTGATCTCGGCCTTCTGGATCCTGTCGGCCAATTCCTGGATGCAGACGCCGGACGGCTTCGTCGTCGAGAACGGCCGGGCCATCGCCACCGACTGGTGGAAGGTGATCTTCAACCCGTCCTTCCCGATCCGCTACGCCCACATGGTCCTGGGCTGCTTCCTCACCACGGCCTTCGCGGTGGCGGGCATGTCGGCCTGGATGATCCTGCGGGCGCGCAAGGAGCCGGCCGAGAAGGTGGCGGGGGCCCGTCTCTCGCTCTCCATGGCGCTCTGGTTCGCGGTGATCTTCACGCCGATCCAGATCTTCGTCGGCGACACCCACGGTCTCGCCGTGCTCAAGCTGCAGCCGACCAAGCTCGCGGCGATCGAGGCGAACTGGGACCGGCAGGACAACATGCCCCTGCTGCTGTTCGCGATCCCCAACATGCAGGCGGAGAAGAACGACTTCGAGATCGGCATCCCGCGCCTCGGCAGCTTCATCCTCACCCACGACTTCTCGGGCGTGGTGCCGGGCCTGAAGGACGTGCCGCCGGACCAGCGTCCGCCGGTCTGGCCGGTCTTCTATTCGTTCCGCATCATGGTCGCGATCGGCATGGCGATGCTGGGCTTGAGCCTGTGGAGCCTCTACCTGCGCTGGAAGGGCACGCTCTTCTCGAACCGCTGGTTCCTCAACGCGGCGATGCTGATGACCCCCTCCGGGTTCGGGGCGGTCCTGTTTGGCTGGTTCACCGCCGAGATCGGACGCCAGCCCTACATCGTCTACGGGCAGCTGCGCACGGCGGACGCCCACTCGCCCCTGACGGTCAACGCCGTGACGACCTCGCTGATCGCCTTCCTGATCGCCTACGCCTTCATCTTCGGGTTCGGCAGCTACTACCTAGCCAAGCTCCTGCGAAAGGGTCCGGAGCCGCTGGAAGAGGCCATCCGGGGCGGCGATGTGGCCCAGAAGCCCAAGCGTCCCCTCTCCGCGGTCAACGAAAGTCTGACCCCCGCCTGAAAAGCGTCTCGCCCGCCTGAAAAACGACTTGCCCGCCCGAGGGGCGTCGCGGCCCGGCTCAGAGCCGGGCCACGGACTCGCTCGCGTGCTGTCCCCGGGGGCGGTCGCCGCCCGTCGAACGGATCGGAGCAGCATCGACCACCGGCGTGAGGCCGAGGTGGCGGGCCAGGGCGACGAGGTCCTTGAGACGCCCGGTCTGGGTCTTGCGGCGCAGGTTGAGGCGGTGGGTCTCCACCGTGCGCACGCTGAGGTTCAGGCGGCGCGCCACCTCCTTGTTGCTGAAGCCGGCGCTCAGGAAGCGCAGGATCTCGGCCTCGCGCGGCGTCAGGCCATCGGCCGGCGCTGCCGCCGCAGCCTCGTCCCAGGTCGGCTCGGCCGGGTTGGCGGCAAGGCTCAGGAGGGCCTCGCAGACGTCGCGCGGCGTCGCCGAGCGGGCGATGAAGGCATCGGCGCCCGCATCCACCAGACGGGTCAGCAGGCCGGCCCGCAGCACCTCGAAGCCGACGAGGACGGCGAGGCCCGGCGCCCGGCCCTTGAGCGCCGCGATCCGGCCGGCAAGGCCCGGCTCGGGCTCCGCGCCGACGAACAGCAAGGCGACCTTGCGCGACGGCCCTCCCGATCCGGGCGCGAGCTCGCCCTCGCTCAAGGTCTGCAGGCGCGGCTCATGCTCGATGACGGCGCGAAACGCGGGTTCGAGCCCGAGGGGCTCGCCGACGATCAAAACTCCCACGGCGTCATTCATGCCGCTGCACTCCCCATTGTCCCACCGCGACACACCGCGGCGTTCCCTGGGAGGTTCAGATCAAGTTCCGTTCCAGAGCTTTACTGTCCAAATCTCAGTCTGGATTCGGGCGAAATCCCTCGAACATTGCCCAAGCCCCGCGGAAATCCGCGGGGTACTTTGGTAAACGCCGGATTTCGTGGTCGGATCGGGAAGCTTGGCGTTTCGCAACGGCACAGGGGCGTCGCCGGATTAACCCTCGATTCGAGACAGGCTCGGACTCAGCCGGCGCGCGCCAGCACGAGGTCGGAGGCGGCGCTCACGACGCGGTTGCGTCCCGTCGTCTTGGCCTCGTAGAGGGCGATGTCGGCCCGCTTGAGAAGCCCCTCGATGGTGTCGCCCTCCGACCACTCGCTGACGCCGAAGCTGCAGGTGAGGCGGATCGGGACCCGGCCGCCGCGAATGCGCAGGGCTTCCATCGAGCGGCGCAGGCGGGTCGCCAAACCCTCGGCCTCGGCGCCGGTGCGATGGGGCAGGACGATGCCGAACTCCTCGCCGCCGAGACGGCCGACGAGGCCGTCGAGGGCGAGTTCGCGGCACACAGCCTGGATCGCCGCGTCGCCGACGTCGTGGCCGTACTCGTCGTTGATGCGCTTGAAGTGATCGATGTCGAGGAGGATGGCCGACATCTTGCCGTGATCCCCCACACGGTCGGCGGTATCGCGCGCTTTCTGCAGGAAGGCGCGCCGGTTGAGCAGGCCCGTCAGCGAGTCCGTGTCGGCGAGGCGGATCAGTTCGCTCTGCATCGTGGTCAGGCGCTCGGCGGCTCGCAGGCGGGCATGCAGCTCCTCCGGTCCCGGCGGCTTCTCGATGAAGTCGTCGGCGCCGCTATCCAGGGCCTCGGCGAGGTTCCGGGCGTTCCGGGCCGAGGACATGGTGATGACGTAGAGGGGACGATTGGCTTCGGCGAGCAGGCGGGCGGACCAGCACAGTTCGAGGCCGCCCAGGGGCCGAACCTCGAGACTGGTAATCAGCACCCGGACCGAGCCGGTATTCTCGACGAAGTTCAGGGCCTCGGCAGAATCGGTGAAGGCCGAGACAGTGTGCCCGTTGGGTTCGAGCAGCGCCGCGATCATCTTGAGCACGACCCGACTGGTGTCGACGAGGACGATATGCATGACGCGGCCTGACCACCTTCACGGTTCTTGACGTGAGAGTGGCACGAACAGATTAACCGCTTGCGAAAGCCGACTCGAAGTCTTCTTCCCGCAACCGCCTTACCGGCGCGAGATCTGGACCGGCGGAACCCGGACGGGAATGACGCGGGCGCCACCGCCCGTCTCGGCGACCGGGGCCGCAGCCTGGAACGGCCCGCCGCGGGCCCGGGTCCGCTCGGCGCCGGCCGCGTCCGACCAGCGCCCCTGGCGGTTGCGCGTCAGAACCCGGGAGCGGCCCGGGGCTGCCGTGCGCAGCGCGGAGGGCTGCCCATCGATGACGTAGACCGTCGGCGTGCCGACCGAGGCGCTGCGGATCCCCGCCACCGTGGGGATGCCGTAAGTGCCGTAGCCCCAGGCGCTGGGCACGAGCTCGCTCGGGCGGGGGAAGCGGGTGAGCGGCGCACCGACATAGTCGCCGTGGAGCAGCGGCCCGCCATAGCCGTTCTCGGAACCGGCATAGGGATCCGTGCCGTAGGCGAGGTCCTGGCCCTGCGCCGTGCCGGCCAAGCCGGAGAGCACCAGGGTGCCGGCGAGGCCGACGACGCGGAGAGAGATTCCCCGGCGCGGCCGGATCTTCGAACAAGTGGTCATGCGGCGCCGAACTCCCACGCTGGCCGATTCGAGAAAGAACCGGCGGCTGCATCCGTCGTTCCCCAAATCCCGGCGGCGTTCAGCGTCGAAGAGTGCTTACAGGGCGTGCCGGGCAGGGTCCCCACGGGAACGGAGCAGCCCCGAGGCGGCGGGCGACCGGACCGATGACACGAAAAAACCCTGCCTCGCGGCAGGGTCGGGTTCGCCGCGGTGGTCTCGGTCCGAAGTCAGCGGCAGGTGGTGACGCGGCGAACGATCCAGCCCTCGCCCTCGACCCAGAGGCGCTTGCGCGAGCGGCTGCAATTGACCGATTCGTCCTCCGATTCGGTCACCGCCGCGACGGGGGTGACGGCCGCCGTCACCACGGCGGTCTTGCCCGGTCCCTGGTTGGCGACCGGGGCCGCCATGGCGCTGGGGACGAGAATGCCCGAGAACCCGGTTCCTGTCAGAACCGTCCCTGCCAAGGCGAAAGCGCCCACGATCGTGGACACGCGCAGTCGATTCGCTACCATCGAAAAGTCTCGCTCGCACATCCCTCGGTGGACGTGCCCTCAACATGTCGGGATCGTGCAACGGTGTGCCCAGCGGCGCGCGTTGCATCTTGGACTGTTAAGTCGCGAGAGGCCGGAAGGGTTGCAGTCAAGAGGGCGGACCGATCATGAATCCTTGAGCGGGATTTCGGATGCGGCCCGGACCAGAGCTCAGGGCAACGTCGAGACGGAGATCATCGGCAGGGTGACCGCCAACTGGGTCACGGCCGGGCGTGGCAGGGCACGGTCCGACATGACCAGGGCACCGAGCCCGAGGACCAGACTGAGAGCCAGGAGGCTCGTCTCGATCCCGCGATAGAACCCGTCCATCTCACACTCCCCGCGCGCCGACGCGAGGCCGTCAGCGGGCTCGCGTCGGCCATGTTCGGCCCGGGAGTGTGAGGGAATCGTAACCGTGACGGCTCAAGCGCGTCCGAGGGGGATCATGCGCGCGAGATCGGGCTCGGGCGGCTGCATCAGGGCCGCCGCGAGGTTGGCCTCCAGCACGATGAGGTCGCAATCGGGATCCGGCTCCCAGCCGCAACGGCAGCCCTGCGGCCCCTCATGGGCCTGGGCAACCTGCCGATAGAGGGCGCCGACGACGCGGGCCGCCACCTCCAGCGCCGAGAGGGCCGGCAGGGGCGCCCGGTTCAGGCTCTGCCAGAAGGCGCGGCGCAGGGCCTCGTCGAGATGGGCCTCGGGCGACGCGGGCTCGGCGCAGGCCGGCACGGGGTGGGGTGGGGCCTCCATCCGCTCGTCCTGCCCGCTCACGCCCGGGCTCCCGAGGTCCGGTCGGACGGGCGCTCCCGCCAGTGGGGCGGCACCAGGGCGGGATCCGTCTCCGGAGTGCCCGCCAGGGCGTCGATGAGATCGGCGAAGCGATGCAGCCGCAGGTCGAGGGCCGAGCCGTCCCACCAGGCGATCCGCATAGCGCCGCGAAGCCAGTCCAGCATGCGTTCCATGATCCCGCTCTCCTCTCGCGATCAGCGTCGTTGAGAGAGGTTTGAAAGCTTAGTCTCCGCTTGGCAAGCAATTCCCACAACATTGGAATTGATTGAATCTTGCACGCGGCGAACGATCTACTGTCTTCGATTTGGAAGAATTCCATGCACTGGAAAAAACGGCGCGTTGGCGGGGGCTTGATCCTGCGACAGCGCGGTGCCGGGCGGTTCTCAGGCCCGGTAGGCCACCAGGATTGCCCCGGCTGCGATCAGGGCGACGCCGATCCAGTTCGGCAGGGTCAGGCTCTCGCCGAGGAGAATCACCCCGAGGATCGCTACGAGGACGACGCTGAGCTTGTCGAGGGGGGCCACCCGCGCCGCATCTCCGAGGGCGAGGGCCCGGAAGTAGCAGAGCCAGGAGGCGCCGGTGGCGAGGCCCGAGGCCACGAGGAAGCCGGCGCTGCGGCCCGGGATCGCCGCGAGGCCCGTCGCCTGACCGGTGGCGAACAGGATCGCGCCGGTGAGGGCGAGGATCACCACGGTGCGGACGAAGGTCGCCACGTCGGGGGGCACGCCGGTGACGCCGACCTTCGCCAGGATGGCGGTCAGCGCGGCGAAGAAGGCCGAGAGCAGGGCCCAGAACCGCCAGGATTGCAGCAGCGCGCTCAGCATCACGACGGCCCGGCCGGTCTCACAGGATCATCCGCATGACCATGAGGCCGAGGAGCAGGCCGGCGAGACCGAGGACCACCGAGCCGAGAATGTAGATGATGGCCGCGGCCACCTCGCCGCGCTCCAACAGGAGGATGCCGTCGAGGGCATAGGACGAGAAGGTGGTGAAGCCGCCGAGCACGCCGGTGGCCAGGAACAGCCGCATCGGCTGGCTGCCGCTGCGCATGGCGTACCAGCCCGCCAGCACCCCCATCAGGATCGAGCCCAGGATGTTGATGCCCATCGTGCCGTAGGGAAAGGCCGTGCCGAAGCGCAGGGCGGCGAGCCCGACGCCGTGCCGGGCCATGCCGCCGAGGCCGGCCCCGAGAAAGACGATGAGAAACCCCATGGCGGGTACGATCCCCCTGCAGCCGGCCGCCAGCCCGGCCCGGCGCTCAGGATACGCATAAAATTCGAGCGGTTCGCCGTCGGGGCCCGGCTTGCCCCCGAGGTCCACAGGGCACGGATGGGATTTCGTGCCGGCGGCGGGCAGATCCGTGTCGCTCCGCCCCGCCGACGACCGTGGACGGAGGCTCCCGGCCGGCGCTGAACCACGTGGCGCAAGATTTCTGCGCAAGATGCGTCGCGGTTTATCTGGGATTAACCAAGCTGCGGCTGAATAGGGTCAGTTAAGGTTGATGTTTTCCTAACGGGCACCTTCCGCCGCTCTCGTCTACGCTTAACCTTCTCTTGAGGTCTGCGGCGATGGGCTGTGCCAGTTCGGGAACTGCGTATCCGAGTTCGCCCGCATGAACGACGCTGTGTACCCGTCCGGCCGCCGCCTCCGCCGCCGTCGCCGGCCCCACGGGCCGATGCTCCTGCGGACCTCCGCGGTGGCGCTCCTCTGCGCCGCCTTCCCGCACCTGACCGCGCCGGACGCACCCGTCCCGGCCGGCCCGGGACGGGCGGTGCTGGCGACCGCACCTGCGCCGAGCGCCTCTGCCTGGATGCTCGATCCGGTGCCGGTCCTGGGCTCTGCGGCCCGGGGGCTGGCCCAGGCGGCCCCGCTCAGCGCCGCCCTGCTGCCCGCCGCGGGTTCCGCCCGGACGCGGCTGGCGACGGCGACGCCGCGCCCCGCGCCTGTCCCGGTTGCTCCGGCCGCTCCGGCCGCCAGCCCGGTCCGGATCGCGCAGGCGCTGCCCCAGACCATCCCGCTGCCGGTGCCGCGCCCGGCCGGCCTCGTGGCCCAGGCCGAGCCGGCCCGCCTCGCGCTCCGCGCGGCGCCCGCCCTGCGCGCCCTGGCCACCCGCCGGACCCAGGTCGCCCGCGCGAGCGCCGATGCCGCGGCCGAGCGCTCCTTCTTCGACACGGTGTTCGGAACGCGCTCCGCGCCGGAGCCCGAGGCGGAGCCGCGGACCATCCTCGCCTACGCGGCGGTGGATCCCAGCGTCGATCCGGGTCCGCGCCGGGTGATCGAGAGCAGCCCGGTGGTCGGCGCCGGCACGGCTGTCTACGACATCACCGCCCGCACCGTGACCCTGCCCAGCGGCGAGCGGCTCGAGGCCCATTCTGGCCTCGGCGAGAGCATGGACAACCCGCGCCACGTCCACCGCCGGATGCGCGGCTCGACCCCGCCGGGCACCTACGAGCTCACCGAGCGCGAGGCACTGTTCCACGGCGTCCGGGCGATCCGCCTCAACCCGGTGGGCGGCAGCGCGGCGATCCACGGCCGCGACGGCATCCTGGCCCACACCTACATGCTGGGCCCCAGCGGCGCCTCGAACGGCTGCGTCTCGTTCCGCGACTACAACCGCTTCCTCCAGGCCTTCCTCCGCGGCGAGGTCCGCCGCCTCGTCGTGGTCGCCGGGCGCGGCGATGCGGGCCCGACCTTCGCCGAGCGCCTGTTCGGCCGCGCCACGCGCTGAACAGAAGAGCCGCGCGCCCGGACGGGCACGCGGCTCTCAAGACATCAAGACCGGCGGCGCGGGATCAGCCGATGATCTTGTCAATGGTAATCGGCAACGTGCGGATGCGCTTGCCGGTGGCGTGGAACACCGCGTTGGCCACCGCCGCCGCCGTGCCGACGATGCCGATCTCGCCCAGGCCCTTCACGCCCATCGGATTGGCCGTGTCGTCCTCGTCCACGAAGATCACGTCGATGTCGTGGATGTCGGCGTGCACCGGCACGTGGTATTCGCCGAGATTGTGGTTCATGAACCGGCCGATGGTGTGGTCGAGCATGGACTCTTCCTCCAGCGCCGAGCCGATGCCCATCACCACGCCGCCGAGGATCTGGCTGCGCGCCGTCTTGGTGTTGATGATCTTGCCCGCCGCGATCGCCGAGACGACGCGGGTGACGCGCACCACGCCGAGGTCCTCGTCGACCTTCACCTCGGCGAAGATGGCCGAGTGGGTGTAGCCGGCGAATTCCTGGGAGTGATTGGAATCCGGGCCGGCCGAGCCGGTGGCCTCGATCTTGTCCATCCCCGCCTTCGCCATCACCTCCGTGAGGGCGATGCTGCGGGACGGGTCGCCCGCCACGGAGATGCGCCCCTCCTTGAAGACCGCGCGGTCGAAATCGACGTTGGCCAGCGGCGAATCGTCGAGGCCGCGGGCCAGGGTGAAGACCTGGGCGGCGATGTCGCGGCAGGCCTTCATCACCGCCGTGCCCGAGGAGGCCGCGGTCCAGGAGCCACCGGCGATCGGTGCGTCGGCGAGCTTCGAGTCGCCGAGCTTCGTCGTCACGTCCGACATCGGAACGCCCAGGGCGTCGGCGGCGATCTGGGTCAGGATGGTGTAGGTGCCGGTGCCGATGTCGCCGGTCTGGTTGCCGACCACGAGCTTGCCGTCGGCGGTGAGGGTCGCCTGGGCGCTGGACTGCTGCATCAGGGCCTCCCAGATGCCGGTGGCCATGCCCCAACCCACGAGCTCGCGCCCCTCCTTCATGGAGCGCGGCTCCGGGTTGCGGGTCGACCAGCCGAAGCGCTCGGCGCCCTGGGCATAGGCCGCCCGCAGGGACTTGGAACTGAACGGCTTGTCCTGGGTCCGGTCCTTCTCGGCATAGTTCCGCAGGCGCAGGTCGATCGGGTCCTGGCCGGTCTCGTGGGCGAGCTCGTCCATGGCGATCTCGAGGGCGAACACGCCCGTCACCGCGCCCGGCGCGCGCATGTCGGAGGGGGTGTAGGTGTCGATCTTGGCGAGCCGGTAGTCGAGGGCGACGTTCGGGCAATCGTAGAGGATGCCCGACCAGTTCACGACCACCTCCTGGTAGTCCTCGAAGCCGGAGGTGCCGGAGATCGCCTCGTGCCGGACGGAGGTCAGCGCGCCGTCGGCCTCCGCCCCGAGGGCGATGGTCTGGCGCACGTCGGGCCGGTAGCCGAAGGTGAACATCTGGTCGCGGGTCAGGGTCACCCGCACCGAGCGCTCCAGCTCCCGCGCCGCCATGACGGCGAGGAAGAGCTGGTATTGCGGGCGAAGCCCCGAGCCGAAGCCGCCGCCGAGATAGGGGTTGAGGACGTGGACGTCGTCCTTCTTCATCCCGAACACGCCGGTGATGTAGCCGAGGCTGTTCGAGACGCCCTGGATCTTGTCGTAGACGGTCAGCTTGCCGCCGCCCTCCCAGACCACGGTCGAGGCGTGGGGCTCCATCGGGTTATGGTGCTCGACGGCCATATGGTAGTGGTTGGTGAGCTGGACCGGGGCGGCCTTGTAGGCGCCGTCCGCATCGCCCCAGGGCGCCGGCGGCGGCTTGATGCCGGACCGCTTCTTGGGCGGCACGTAGGCCACATCCTCCAGGGTCCGCAGATCGGTGGTCGGCGTCTCGGCCTCGTAGGTGAGCTTCACCAGCGAGGCGGCGTAGCGCGCCGTGCCGAAATCCTCCGCCACCACCAGGGCCACGGGCTGGCCGCTATAATGGACCTTGTCGTCGTAGAGCGGCCGGAAGGGCGAGCCCGGAGGGGCGACCTGGTCCTGGTAATTGTAGTCGAGCCAGGCGGTGCGCGGCCGGTTCTCGTGGGTGAAGACCTTGACGACGCCCGGCACCGCCTCGGCGGCGGCGGTGTCGATGGAAAGGATGCGGCCGCGGGCGATGCCGCTCGAGACCACGTAGCCGTGGGTCAGGTCGGGGGCGGCGAACTCGCCGGCGTACTTCGCCTGGCCGGTGACCTTGGCCGGGCCGTCGACGCGGCTCTGGGCGGTCCCGACATAGGTGTCGGTGCCTGAGGTGCTGATGCTGTGGGCCATGGGGGTTCCTTCAGGCGATGCGCTTGTCGGACTGCGACTGGGGCGTGCCGGCCGCGGCCTGGGCGAGGCCGCGGGCGATGGCGCGCCGCGCGAGTTCGATCTTGAAAACGTTCTCGGATTGGGGCTGTGCCTCGGCCACGACGATCTCGGCGGCCGCCGCGAAGGTCTCGGCGGTGGCGGGCTTCCCGATCAGGGAGGCCTCGGCATCGCGGTTGCGCCAGGGCTTGTGGGCCACGCCGCCCAGCGCGAAGCGCGCGGTCCGGATGGTGTCGCCGTCGAGCTTGATCACCGCCGCCACCGAGACGAGGGCGAAGGCGTAGGAGAGCCGGTCGCGCAGCTTCAGGTAGGTGTGGTGGGCACCGAAATCCTCGTCGGGCAGGTCGACCGAGAGCACGATCTCGTCCGCCGCCAGGGTGGTGTCCCGCTCAGGGGTGTCGCCCGGCAGACGGTGGAAGTCGGCAAAGGGAATCGTGCGTTCGCCCCCCGGGCCGGCGACCCGGACCGTCGCCTCCAGGGCGGCCAGCGCCACGCACATGTCGGAGGGGTGGGTGGCGATGCACGACGGGCTCGTCCCGAAGATGGCGTGGATGCGGTTGACCCCGCCGATGGCGGCGCAGCCGGTGCCGGGCTCGCGCTTGTTGCAGGGGGTGGCGTCGTCGTAGAAATAGTAGCAGCGGGTGCGCTGCAGGAGGTTGCCGCCCGTGGTGGCGGCGTTGCGCAGCTGGCCCGAGGCGCCGGCCAGGATCGCGCTCGACAGCAGCGGATACCGCGCCTTGACCCGGTCGTCGTAGGCCACGGTCGAATTCGTGACCAGGGCGCCGAGGCTGAGGCCGCCATCGCGCGCCTCGATCCGGTCGAGGGGCAGGCGGGTGATGTCGACGAGGCGCTCGGGCCGCTCGACGTTGTACTTCATCAGGTCGACGAGATTGGTGCCGCCGGCGATGAAGCGGGCCTGGGTGCCGGACGCGATGGCGCGGACCGCCTCGTCGACGGTGGTCGGGCGGACGTAATCGAAGCGGTTCATTTCGCGGCTCCCGCGTGCATCACGTCCTCGATGGCGTCGACGATGTTGGTGTAGGCGCCGCAGCGGCAGATGTTGCCGCTCATCGCCTCCCGGATCTCGTCCCGCGACTGGGCATGGCCCTCGGAGAGCATGCCCACCGCCGAGCAGAGCTGGCCGGGCGTGCAGTAGCCGCACTGGAAGGCGTCGTGCTCGACGAAGGCCGCCTGAAGCGGGTGCAGCCCTTCAGCTCCGGCCAAGCCCTGGGCCCCGGCCAAGCCCTCGACCGTGGTGATGCTGGCCCCATCCTTCATCACCGCCAGCGTCAGGCAGGAATTGATGCGCGTGCCGTTCACCAGCACCGTGCAGGCGCCGCACTGGCCGTGGTCGCAGCCCTTCTTGGTGCCGGTGAGGTCGAGGTCCTCCCGCAGGAGGTCGAGGAGGGTGGTCCAGGGGGCGACCTGAAGCGTCCGGCTCTCGCCATTGATCGTCAGGGTGATGCCAAGGGTGTTGGCAGCATGGCTGGAGCCGCTTTCGATGAGCATGGCGGTATCCGTGGCTTGCGCGGCGCGAAAGGCGCGACGCCGCTGGTGTTCGGAAAAAACTCGCAGGGGCGGCGGCGGGGGAAAACCATCCGCCCCGTCCCGGTCCACTCGATAACAGTTCCAAAAAGCTGGTGTTCCCGCCGGGTATCCCTGCGCCGGGTTCACGTTTGAGGGGAGCACCACTTCGCGACCCGATCCCGTGGTCGTGCCTCGGACCGATGCGGGGCCGCCGCGGTCGCCCGCCCGGAGGCCGCCCGCGCCGGGGGCCGGCTGTCGGCCGCCCCTCCCGGTCACTCCCCGGCCCGCCGTGACGGTCTCCTGGTTGCTTGGCGCGGGCGCGTTGCGCTAACCCGGTGGCGCCACGTGTGCCGCCGCCTGTGCCGCCACGCGCCTGAGCCACTCGCCTGATCAAGGACGCCCGATGACCGCGCTCGCCCCCGTTCTCAACGACATCGACCGCGACCTCGACAACGCCCTGGAGCGGCTCTTCGCCTTCCTGCGCATCCCCTCGATCTCCACCGATCCGGCCTTCGCCCCCCAGTGCCGCGAGGCCGCGAGCTGGCTCGCCGGCACCCTGACGGCCCTGGGCTTCGAGACCGGGATCCACGAGACCTCCCTGCACCCGGTGGTGCTGGCCCATGCGCCGAAGCCCGGCACCCCGCACGTGCTGTTCTACGGGCACTACGACGTGCAGCCGGTCGACCCCCTGCATCTCTGGGAGACGCCCCCCTTCGAGCCGCGCCTCGCCACCGATGCCGCCGGGAAGCAGAAGATCGTCGGGCGCGGCGCCTCGGACGACAAGGGCCAGGTGATGACCTTCGTCGAGGCCTGCCGGGCCTTCAAGGCGATGGAGGGCGAGCTCCCCTGCGGCGTCACCCTCCTGATCGAGGGCGCCGAGGAGAACGGCTCGCAGGGGCTGCCCGAATGGGTCGCGGCCAACCGCGACAAGCTCGGCGCCGACATCGTCCTCGTCTGCGACACCAGCATGTGGAATCCGACCACGCCCGCCATCACCACCTCCCTGCGCGGCCTCGCGTATTTCGAGGTGAAGGTGACCTGCGCCGACCGGGACCTGCATTCGGGCTTCTTCGGCGGCGCGGCGCGCAACCCGATCCACGTCCTGTCCAAGATCATCGCCGACCTGCACGACGCCGACGGAAAGGTCGCGCTGCCGGGCTTCTACGAGGGCGTGCGCGAGACGCCGCCGGAGGTGCTGGAGCAGTGGCGCGGCCTCGACTTCACGGCGGAGACGTTCCTCGGACCCATCGGCCTGTCGGAGCCGGCCGGCGAGCGCGGCCGCATGCTGATCGAGCTGATCCAGTCGCGTCCCGCCTGCGACGTCAACGGCATCATCGGCGGCTATACCGGCGAGGGCACCAAGACAGTGATCGCCGGCCAGGCCAGCGCCAAGGTCTCGTTCCGCCTCGTCGACGACCAGGACCCCGAGCAGCTCGCCCGCACCTTCGAGGCCTTCGTGCGCGCACGCATCCCGGCCGACTGCGCGGTGGAGGTGATCTGCTACAAGGGCAGCCGCGCCATCAGCCTGCCCTTCGACATGCCGGAGCTGGAGACCGCCCGCGCCGCCCTGGCCGAGGAATGGGGCGTGCCCGCCGTGACCATCGGCGCCGGCGGCTCGATCCCGATCGTGGGCGACTTCAAGCGCCTCCTCGACCGCAACACGCTGCTGATCGGCTTCGGCCTGGACGACGACCGCATCCACTCGCCCAACGAGAAGTACGACCTCGACAGCTTCCACAAGGGCACCCGCTCCTGGGCCCGCATCCTGGCGGCCTTCGGGGCGCAGCGGGCCGGCTGAGCGGCCCCGTCGTCTCCCGTGGCGCGCGGCTTCGCACCCTGGAGCCTCGCCGATCCCTTCCGGAGCCTGCGCCGATCCCTTGGGGGGACGCGCGTGACGACACGCCACCCTCTCCCGGAAGGAGAGGGATGGGGTGACCCTCGACCGTTCGAGATCCGCGGATTCACGCTCCGCTCGAGTCCCAAGGCCGCATGACCGCCCCTCCCGACCATCCAGCCCCCACCGAAGCCCGCCTGTTCGCGGCCGGCCACGGCGTGCTGGTCTGCCGCTATCCGGTGGCCACCGATCTGCCGATCCCCCTCGCGGTCCCGGAGCCGCCGGGCCTGCGCCTCCTCAGCTGGACCTTCACCGGCTTCGGCGGCCCTGAGCTTGATCCCGCCGGGCTCCTCGTCCTGCAGGACGGGGCGGCGGCCCTGGCGGAGGGCGGCGTCCTGACCCTGGAGACGCATTTTCGCGACCAGGCGATCGCCTGTTCGAAGCCCCGACCCGTGGCGGAGCTGGCGCGCCCCGCGCGCGCCGCCCTCGGGGAGGCGGTGCTGGCCGCGGTGATGCCGGACACCCTCGACGCCCTGGCGACACTGTTCCCGCTCCTGGCGCCCGCCGTCGCGGAGAGTCCGGTGCCCGAGACGGCGCCCCGCCTCGCCCTCGCGGGCGACGATGCGCACCGGGCCACGCTCTCGGGCTCCACGGTGCCGAACTACCTGCTGCTGCGGGCCGGCAGCACTTGGAGCTGCGCCCGGGTGGCGACGGCCGAGCTCCGCTTCGGCCCGGCCCCCGAGATCGACCTCACTCTGGCGCCGGCCTGGGGCACCCCCCGCGGGGCGACCATCGAGACCGCCTTCCTCCTCGGTCCCGGCACCGTCACGCCGGCCCGTCTCCGCCGCGAGGGCGGACGGTGAGCGGCCCGGCGATCCTCGTGTTGGCGCCGATGCCGGCGTTTCCGACCAGCGCCGGCAACCGGCGCCGGCTGCTCACCACCTGCGCCGCCCTGCAGCGCGGCGGGTACGCGGTCGACCTCGCCTATTATGCCCATGAGGACCAGATCTACCGCCGCTTCGGGCAGCACCCGCCCACCGACGAGGCCGCGGCGGCGGGCCTGTTCCGGCACACCTTCCGGATCGAGCCGCCGGCGACCATCCCGCTCACCACCCGGTCGCGGTGCTTTTCCATCGACGACTGGTGCCCCGAGGCCGTCGGCGCCTTCGTGTCCTGGTACGGGAAAGCCTATCCCCAGACCGGCGCGATCCTGATGAACTACGTCTTCCTGTCGCGCGCCCTGGAGGCGGCGCCTCCGGGCGTGCTGACGCTCATCGACACGCACGACCGCTTCGCCGACCGGCAGCGCCAATACCGGCCGTTCCGGGCCGAGCCGAACTTCTTCTACACCGATCGGGCGGGCGAGGCGGCGGGCCTCGCACGGGCCGACATCGTGCTGGCGATCCAGTCCGAGGAGGCGGCCTATTTCCGGACGATCACCGACCGCCGGGTTCACCTGCTGCCGCCGCGCTTTCCCGCCCGCCGGCCTTTCACCGCCCCGACCCGGGTCAGGCGGATCGGCTTCCTCGGCCACGGCAACGATCCGAACCTGTTCTCCATCCGGCGCTTCGCCGCGGCCTGGAGCGACGGTTGGACCCCGGCCCGTCCCGAACTCGTCATCGCGGGGGAGATCAGCAACAGCCTCGGCCCGACCGCGGGGCCCGGTATTCGCTTCGCCGGCTACCTGCCTGAACTCGAGGACTTCTACGACGGAATCGACCTCGTGGTGGCGCCCATCCTCATGGGCAGCGGCCTGAAGATGAAGGTCGCCGAGGCCCTGTCCTTCGGCAAGCCCGTCATCGGCACCGCCCTGGGTTTCGAGGGCTTCGACCCCGTCGTGCCGGCCCATCGCCTGGACACCGCCGAGGCAGTGAAGACGCAGGTGCTGGCCCTGGCCTCGGACGCGGCCGAACTCGCCGCGCTCACCCGAGCCTGCGCGGATCTATTTGCCGGCTACAACGCGCGTGCGGAGGAGGCGGAAACCGCTTTGCTGGCAATGCTCTCTGTTTCCGACCGGAAACCATCGGCGGCCGATGCGCCGGCCGCCCGCCCGGCGGCCACCGACCCGGACCGGGTCGTCACCGCCCTGGCGAACGGACGCCTCACCTGCGAAACCTCCCTGCGGTCCGACCTGCGCGACGATCCCGACCTCGGCCTCCTGGTCGCCACCGAGCGCGTCGCCCCGCCGGGCGCCGAACCCTACACCCCCGCCCGCCGGCGCTGGTTCGCCAGGGCGGAGGCTGCAAAGACCGGGCACAGACCGGACGAGGCCGGGTCCGCGGATGCCGGCCTGGCCGGGCTCCGGCTCGCCCTCTCGCCGGAATGGGTCCGCGATCGGCACCTGCCCCCGCCCCTCCGGGCGGAGATCGCGGCGCAGCTGGCGGACGTCGCGGCGAATTGGGACGCCCAGGCGGTCCGCGTCGGCAGCGCCGGAGACGAGACGACCCTAGCTCTGACGCTGCCGCGTCACCTCGCGTTCGGCACGCATCCCCACGCGGTCTTCCGGATCGGCACGCCGACGCGCGAGATCACCCTCGGACGTGTCACGCTTCTGAATACCAGCCGGATTTCGGTGTATTCCAGCCCGTATATCAGTACGTATGCCAGCGCCCGCGCGGACCTCCCGGGGGCGCCGGCGGCCGTGACCTTCGCGGGGCTCGGGGCGGGCACGGCGGCGTCCACGATCCTGGTCCTGCACGACGATCTCATCGGCCGCATCACCGTCCTGCCCGACCCTCTGCCGAGCCCGGAGCCCCTTGCATGATGGCGGCCCCCGACATCCTCGACGCCCCGGCAGGCCGGAAGGCGGCCCTGGTCGAGGCCGCCCTGATCTGGAACGCGTTGTTTCTCAACGACGTCCGCATCGCGTTCCGGCCGGAGACCGCGCCCGTGATCTCGGTCGTGATCGTCTCGCGCGGGGCCCGGCACCTGCTGGCCTGGACCCTGGCGAAGCTCGCCGGGCACCAGGCTTTCGCCGGGCCGGCCTTCGAGGTGATCCTGGTCGATAACGCCTCCGATGCCGAGACCCGGGCCCTGTTCGGGCGCATCGACGGCGCGCGAATCCGCCTCAATCCGGAGAATGCCGGCTTCGGTCCCGCCTGCAACCAGGGTGCCGCCGAGGCCCGCGGCCGCTACGTGCTGTTCCTCAATCCCGACATCGACCTGATGCCCGGCGCCCTCGCGGCCCTGGTGCGCACCTTCGCGGAATCCGACGAGATCGGCATCGTCGGTGGGCGGCTGGTGTTCCCTGGCGGCATCCTGCAGGAGGCCGGGGCCGGCTTCCAGGACGACCCGCAGCTGACCCATCCGGCCGGCCGCGGCGGTCTCGATCCCTTCGCGCCGGAGGCCTCCTACGTCCGCGACGCGGGCTACGTCTCCGGCGCCCTGCTGATGATCGAGGCCCAACTGTTCACGGATCTCGGCGGCTTCGACGACCGCTTCGCGCCGGCCTATTTCGAGGACACCGACCTCTGCGCGCGCTGCCAGCAGGCGGGGCGGCGGGTCGTCTACCAGCCCCGGGCCCTGGCGATCCACGTGGAGAGCGGCACCAGCGTCCGGCGTGCCGACGTCGAGGCGCTCTTGGACCGGAACCGGGTCCGCTTCCGCGAACGGCACGGCCCCTGGCTCTTCGGGCAGGGTCCGCGGCGCACGGGCTTCGGCCCCCGTGACGACGCCCCCTTCGCCCTGCGCGTCCTCTACGTCGACGACCGGGCCCCGCATCAGGACCTCGGAGCCGGGCTGCCGCGGGCCAACACCATCGTCAACGCGATGGCGGACCTGGGCTACGCCGTGACGGTGTGCTCGGTCTATGGCGAGCGCGAGGAGCCGGCGACGACCTACCGCGATCTCTCGGACCGGATCGAAGTCATCGAGCCCTGCGGGCGGGAAGGCTTCCGGCGCCTCGTCACCGAGCGGGCCGGGGTCTACGACGTGCTCTGGGTCAGCCGGCCACCGCATATCCGCATGGTGTGCGAGGTCCTGGCGGATCTGGGCCTGACCCCGCGGGAGGTCGGCCGCGCCCGCGTGGTGTTCGATTCCGAATCCCTCTACGCCCTGCGCGAGTTCGTCGTCGATGCCCTCAAGGGCCGGCCGGCGCCGGGGCCGGCCCTCGCCCGGGCGACCGCCCTGGAACTCCGGACCATCGCGGCGGCCGACCGGGTGGTCTGCGTCTCCCCGGCCGACGCGCGCCTGCTGCGCCGGGCCGGGGTCGCGGATCCGGTGGTCCTCGGCCACGTCCAGGCGCCCCATCCGAACCCGCCCGGCTTCGCCGCCCGCTCGGGGTTCGTCTTCATCGGGTCCCTCGCCCGCGAAGGCGAGCCGAACATCGATTCCCTCGACTGGTTCTTCGGGCAGGCTTGGGACGCCCTGCGGGCGCTCCTGCCGGAAGCCCACGTCACCATCATCGGTGCGGTCGCGCCCTCCATCGCCGAGCGCCTGACCCGGCCCGGCGTCACCGTCCTCGGCCGCCTCGACGAGATCGGCCCCACCCTCGATGCCGCCCGCGTCGCCCTTGCACCCACGCGCTTCGCCGCCGGCCTCCCGCACAAGGTGCTGGAGACCGTCGCGCGCGGCCTGCCGAGCGTCATCACCCCGGTCCTGGCTGGACAGATGGGCTGGCCCGACGGCACCGGATCCCGGGTCCGTGACTGGCACGATCCCCGGGGCTTCGCCGAGACGCTGGCGCATCTCCACGCGGACGCGGCCGCCTGGACGCAGGTGCAGCGCGCCGGTCTCGCCCAGGTCGGCCGCGAGGAGGACCCCGAGGCCTACCGCGCCGTCCTGCGCCGGTTGTGCGAGGCGCCGACCTTCCCATGACACGCAGCCCGACGTTCCACGCCGTCCGCCTCGCCACGCCCCTGATCCGCCGGGTGATCCTCGGCCGCGTGCCCCGCCTGTTCGACGCGGCCTATTACCGGACGAACAACCCGGACGTGGCCCGCTCCGGCATCGACCCGTTCCTGCACTTTGTCTGGCGCGGCGCGGCGCAGGACCGCGATCCCAGCGCCGATTTCGACACCGCCTTCTACCGGCGCCAGAGCGGCGCGACCCGCCTCGACCCGGTGCGGCATTACCTGCGCGTCGGTGCCAAGGCCGGTCTCGACCCGAACCCCGCCTTCAGCACCCTGATGTACGTGGCGCGCTACCCCGATGTCGGCCTGGCCGGGATCAACCCCCTGGTGCATTACCGCCAGGACGGGCGGGCGGAGGGCCGCGTCGCCGCCCCCTCCGCCTCGCAGCCGGAGGAATGGGTGCCCTTCCAGGGGGTCCGCGAAGCCCAGCGCTGGGCTTATCCGGCGCAAGCCTCGCCCCGCTTCGCCCTGACCCTGAGGCGCGACGTGCCGGTCTCGGCCTGCCCCAGCGTCCTGCCCCGGCTCTGCCTCGTGCTGACCCTCGATGGGAACGAGATCGACGGACTGGTCCAGAGCTTCGACGCCTTCCCGGACTCCGCCGCCGACGCGCTCACCCTCGCGATCGACACCACCCTGCGCCCCCATCCACCCCGCCCCACCCTGGTCCTCGCCCTGGAGCAGTGCTTCCACGGGCCGGGCCCCGGGGGCACGGTCCTGCTGCGCTACGCGGAGGCGCGGATCTGGGACGTGCTGCCGGAGCGCCCGCACGTGCTCCGGCTCTGCCCGGCCGGAGCGCTCGCGCTTCGGGTGCTCTGAGGCGCCTCCGGCGAGACTGCGGGCGTTCAGGCGGCGGAGGCCGGGCGCACGAGATCCGCGAGGTCGACCGGGCAGTCGCCGTTGCGGGCGATGACGATCACCGGCACGGCCTGGTGCCGGGCGATGGCCCCCGCCACGAAATCGGGCGGGGTCGGCGCGTCGGGGCTGGCGCAGACGACGATCCCCAGCAGGGGAACGCCGTGCGCCTGCAGGGTCTCGGCCGCCGTAAGGGCATGGCTGATCGCGCCGAGATAGGAGCCGGAGACGAGGAGGGCCGGCAGGCGCAGCGCCTTGAGCCAGTCAAGGCCGGTCGCCTCCCCCGTCACCGGGCTCATCACGCCGCCGACCCCCTCGATCAGCAACGTGGTGTCGGGCGGCGTGGCCGCGATCTCTCGCCGGCACCAGCCGACGAGGTCGTCCAGGGCCAGGGTCCGGCCCTCGCGGGTCGCGGCGAGATCGGGGCTCAAGGGGGCGGTGAAGCGCCAGGGCGAACAGGCGGCGACCGTCTCGGGCGTCGTCGCCAGGCCCTGCGCCGCGAGCAGGCGTCCGGTGTCGCTCTCCGCGAAATCCGCGGCATCGAGGGGCGGGACGCCGCTCGCCAGGGGCTTGAGGGTCCGCACGCCGCGGCCCAGGGCGCGCAGCCGCCGCGTCAGCGCGGCGGTAACGTAGGTCTTGCCGATCTCGGTCCCGGCGCCGGCGACGAAGACGGCGCGCGTGCCGCTCACTTCTCGACGAAGGCCTTCTCGATGACGTAGTGGCCGGCCTCGCCGTGATTGCCCTCCTCGTAGCCGCCCTCGGTCAGCAGCTGGCGGGTGTCGCGGATCATGTCGGGCGAGCCGCAGAGCATGAAGCGGTCGTTCTCCACCGACATCGGCGGCAGGCCGATATCCTCGAACAACTTGCCCGAGGTCATCAGGTCGGTGATGCGGCCGCGGTTGCGGAAGGGCTCACGGGTCACGGTCGGGTAGTAGATCAGCCCGGCGCTGATCACCTCGCCGAGAAACTCGTGGTTCGGCAGATCCTTGGTGATGGTCTCGCCGTAGGCGAGCTCCTGCACCTGGCGGCAGCCATGGACGAGGACGACCTTCTCGAAGCGCTCGTAGGTCTCCGGATCCTTGATGATCGACATGAAGGGTGCGAGGCCGGTGCCGGTGCCCAGGAGGTAGAGGTTCTTGCCCGGCATCAGATTGTCGAGCACCAGGGTGCCGGTGGGCTTCTTGCCGACGATGATCGGGTCACCGACCTTGAGGTGCTGCAGCTTCGAGGTGAGCGGGCCGTTCGGCACCTTGATCGAGAAGAACTCCAGTTCCTCCTCGTAATTGGCCGAGACGACGCTGTAGGCGCGCAGCAGCGGCCGGCCCTCGACCTCGAGGCCCATCATCACGAACTCGCCGTTGCGGAAGCGGAAGGCGGGATCGCGGGTGGTGCGGAAGGAGAACAGCGTGTCGGTCCAGTGATGGACACTCAGCACACGCTCCTCGTTGAACTTGCTCATCGACGGTCCGTCTCGAATTTCGCTCGAATCTCGAAGCTTTGCGTGGGGTCTTCTCGCACCTGCGGTAGGCCCGTCAAGGCGGCGCGCGTACGCAGGCACACGCGCGTGCAGTGGCTTGGAATCGTTCTTAATTCTGCCCCGGCCCGTCAGAGGGGCTTCAGGCCGGCCTCGATCTCCGCGCGGCGGGGTTCGAGGAAGGGCGGCAGGGCCAGGCGCTCGCCCAGGGTCTCCATCGGCTCGTCGGTGGCGAAGCCCGGCCCGTCGGTGGCGATCTCGAACAGGATTCCGTTGGGTTCGCGGAAGTACAGGCTGCGGAAGTAATAACGGTCCACCGGGCCGCTGGAGGGCATGCGCCGCTGCTGGAGGCGATCGGCCCAGGCCGCATAGTCGGTGTCCGGGATGCGGAAGGCAACGTGGTGCACGGCCCCGGCGCCCTGACGGGCGGGGGCCAGCTTCGGTTCGGTCACGAGGTGGAGTTCGGCGGCGGGGCCTCCCCCACCCATGCGGTAGACGCGCACCTCGCCCTCGGGAAGCTCATAGTTGCGATCGTGATTCACGCCGAGGATCTCGGTGAGCACGGCCTCGGTCCGCTCGATCTGCGCCACGCTGAGGCGGATCGGCCCGAGACCCCGGATCTGATGCGCCGCCGGTACGGGGCTCTGCGCCCAGGGATGGGCCTCGCCGGCACCCCCGTCATCCAGCAGCATCAGGCGCTGACCCTCGCCATCCTCGAAATCCAGGGTGAGGCGCCCGTCGCGCTCCACCGGCACCGCATGGCTTACGCCCTGCCGGGCGAAGTGCTCGCGCCACCAGTCGATCGCGGCGGCGCCCGCAACGCGCAGGCCGGTGCGGCTGATGCTGTTGGTGCCGCGCCGCTCGCGCGGCGCCGGCCAATCGAAGAAGGTCACGTCGGTGCCGGGCGAGGCGAGACCGTCGGCGTAGAACAGGTGGTAGGCCGAGACGTCGTCCTGGTTCACCGTCTTCTTCACCAGCCGGAGGCCGAGGACCCGGGTGTAGAAGGCCAGGTTGTCGGCCGCCTGCGCGGTGATGGCGGTGAGGTGGTGGATTCCGGTGAGTTGCATCGGCTGATCCCTGAATGGCGGGCGGACCCGTCAGATGGGGCGGCCTGTCCGAAAACGAAACGGCCCCCGGGAGGGGGCCGTTCGACGACGTCGGATGAGGCGCTCAGAAGGCGCCGGCGAGAAGACCGAGGCCCGCGAGCGCGAGGCCCGCGCCGGTCACCCGCAGGGCAGTGAAGCTCTGCACGAGCCGCCCGGCCGAGAGGCCGAGACCGAGGCCCACCGCGTGCAGGAGGGCGGTCGCCCCAAGGAAACCGAGACCGTAGGCGAGGCCCGAGCCGGTCTCCGGCATCTCGGCGCCGTGGGCATGCCCATGGAACATCGCGAAGGCGCCCACGAGGGCCATGGCGGCGGCGACCGGCAGGGCCGGACGCAGGGCCAGGGCGGCACCGAGCACCACCACCGAGAGGGCGATCCCGATCTCGACGAAGGGCAGCCCGATGCCGGCGACCCCGAGGGCGCCGCCGACGGCCATCATGCCGAGGAAGGACAGGGGGACGAGCACCAGGGCGCGTCCGCCGATGCGGGCCGCGATCAGGCCCACCGCCACCATGGCGAGGACGTGGTCGAGGCCGCCGAGGGGATGGAGGAAGCCCTGGCTCAGGCCGGCGGCGGGCGCGTGGCCGGGATGGGCCAGGGCCGGCGTCGCGGCGAGGCCCATCGCCGTCACGAGGGCGAGGCGGGCCGGCAGGGAGGCGAGGCGTGATGTCATCCGGACTGTCCCGAGCTTGAAAACCAGCGGTGCAGCATCGTCGCCGCCCCGGCGGAAACTAGCAACCCTCGTGCCCGCGGACAGGCCCGAGACACCGCAGCCGGGCGCGGCGGTTCGTCCACGGGCCCCGGAAACCCGGGCGCCCCCGAACGTTCGTGATCCGTCAGACGTCCGTGGGACGGCCGGCGGCGACCACCAGCATCTTCCCGTCTGCGAAGGTGCGGGCCCCGGCGCGGCGGATGTCGGCCTGGGTCACGTTGGCCACCAGATCGTTGCGGCGGGCGATGTAGTCCATGCCCAGGCCCTCGAAGGCGATCTGCACGAGCTGGTGCGCGATCTTGGTCGAGGTGTCGAAGCCCAGTGCGTAGGAGCCGGTCAGGTAGTCCTTGGCCTTCTGCAGCTCCTCGTCGGAGGGGCCGTCCGTGACGAGGCGGCCGATCTCCTCGCCGATCACCGACAGGGCCTCGCCGACGCGCTCGTTCTTGGTGGCGGTGTAGCCCCAGGTCATTGAGGCGGCACGGTGGCTGACCAGGGACGTGCCCACTGAATAGGCGAGGCCGCGCTTCTCGCGCACCTCCTGGAACAGGCGGGAGGTGAAGGAGCCGCCGCCCAGGATGTGGTTCAGGACGTAGGCCGGGATGAAGTCCGGGTCGCACCACGGAACGCCGTTCATGCCGAAACGGATCACGGATTGCGGCACGTCGAGATCGACCACGTGGCGCGCGCCGATGTTCTGCATCCGGGTCTGGGGCACCGCCGTGAGGGGGGTGGCCATGTCGAGCTTGCCGAACGCCCGGTCGAGGCTCTCCGCCAGGCGGGCGGCGTCGATGGCCCCCACCGCCGCGACCTTGACGGCCCCGCGCCCGATGATCTGGCGATGCATCGTCACGAGGTCGTCGCGGGTGATCGCCGCGATGCTCTCGGGCGTCCCGGAGGACGGGCGGGCATAGGGATGCCCGGCATAGGCCTCGGCGAAGAAGCGGCGCGAGGCCATCACGCCCGGATCGTTCTGCTGGTAGCGCAGGCCGGCCAGGGTCTGGGCCCGGACCCGCTCGATGGCGTCGGGGTCGAGGCGGGGTTTGGCCAGGGCCAGGGCCAGGAGGTCGATCGCCTCGTCGGCATGCTTGACCAGCATCTTGAGGGAGCCGCCCAGCGCGTCGGAGCCGGCATGGAAGGAGAGTTCGATGGCCCTGGCGGCGAGGCGCTCTTGGAAGGCGTCTGAGGTGAGGTCGCCGGCCCCCTCGTCGAGGAGGCGGGCGAGCATCTGGGCCACGCCGGCCTTGCCCTCCGGGTCCTGGGCCGCGCCGCCCTCGAAGGTGAAGGCCAGGGCGATCAGCGGCACCACCGGGGATTCGACGTGCCACGCCTCGATGCCGGGAGCGACCGCGACGGGAACCGCCTGGGTCGGCGAGGTCGCGGAGCGGGTGGCGGGGTCGAGCAGGTCGGTGGTGGCCACGGTCATGGGAACCTCATGCTGTGCGCGGGGCGCGGCGGCAGGCGCCGCGGCCTCTCGAATTGCGTGGCCCGGCCGTGAGGCCGGGAACGGCCTTCAGGCCGCGTCGGCCTCGCGGGCCTTGGTCAGGTAGCCGGTGACGGACCGGGAAGGCGACAGGTAGCGCTCGGCCACGGCCACGAGCCGCGCCTTCGTCACCCCCTCGATGTCGGAGGGCCAGCGACGGACCTCCTCGATGCTCTCGCCGATGGCCAGCGCCGAGCCGTAGATGCGGGCGAGCGAGGATTGGCTGTCGGACGAATAGACCGTCTCGGCCACGAGCCGGGTCTTGGCCCGCTCGATCGCCTCTTGCTCCAGGGCCTCGGAGGGAACACGGCGCAGGACGCGGTCGACCTCCTCCTCCAGCTTTTCCAGGCTGACCCCCTCGGCGGGGATCGCGTAGACGGAGAAGCGGGTGTCGTCGATGGCCGAGCCCATGTACCAGGCGCCGGCATTCACCGCGACGCCGAGCTCCATCACCAGCTTGCGATACAGGTAGGAGGTGGAGCCGCCGCCCATGACTTCGGCCAGCAGCTCGAGGGCGTGGCACTCGCCGTCCCGCGCGGTGATGCAGGAGGGGGTGAGGTAGAGCCGCTGCAGGGTCGGCTGCTCGACCTTCGGATCGGCCACGGCGAGGCGGCGGAGCGCCCGGGGCTCCGGCTCCTTGGCGCGGATGCGCACGGGCCGGGCGCCCTGCGGGGTGACGCGGCCGTAGGTGTCGTCGGCCATGCGGCGGACGTCGTCCGGGGTCACGTCGCCCGCCACCACCAGGATGGCGTTCTCCGGCGTGTAGAAGCGCTTGTAGTAGTCGAGGGCGTGGGTGCGGTTCAGCTCCTCGATCTCGTGCATCCAGCCGATGATCGGCGTGCCGTAGGGGTGATGCACGAACAGCGCGGCGGCCATCGCCTCGGAGAGCTGCGCCGAGGGGTCGGTCTCGACCCGCATGCGGCGCTCCTCCAGCACCACGTCGCGCTCGGGCGCCACCACGGCGTCGTCGAGGACGAGGCCGGTCATGCGGTCGGCCTCGAACTCCATCATGGTCCGGAGGTGATCGCGGGCGACGCGCTGGAAATAGGCGGTGTAGTCGTAGGAGGTGAAGGCGTTCTCCTGGCCGCCGAGGCCCGAGACGGCCTTCGAGAAGGCGCCGATCGGGTGCCGCTCGGTGCCCTTGAACATCAGGTGCTCGAGGAAGTGGGCGATGCCCGACTGGCCCAGCGGATCATCGGCCGAGCCGTTGCGGTACCACACCATGTGGGTGACGACCGGGGCCCGGTGATCGGGCACGACCACGACGTCGA
Source organism: Methylobacterium sp. V23 (assembly GCF_002917135.1). Taxonomy (NCBI): domain Bacteria; kingdom Pseudomonadati; phylum Pseudomonadota; class Alphaproteobacteria; order Hyphomicrobiales; family Methylobacteriaceae; genus Methylobacterium; species Methylobacterium sp. V23. The sequence goes on along the minus strand of NZ_PDHT01000004.1, from coordinate 157,238 downwards.
GGCCGTTGTCGAGGGCGAAGGCACTGACCTCGGGGCCGCCCGCCTCGGAACGCCCGAAGGGCGCGGCCTCGGCTCGGCCCGCGCTGGCATGGCCGCGCGCGGGTCCGAAGAGGGGCATGTCCTTCCTGAACAGGTGCATCGAAGCTCTTCCTTCCGCGGTCGGCCGCTCGCGAGGACCGTCCGTCATGTTGGCATTGCGCCGGCTCCGCGCCACGGGGGTGCGGCGGAGGGGCAGGAAACGGGTCCGCGTGCGGTGACTCGCCGCCCCTGCGGCACCGGGCCGGACCCGGGGTTCAGTTCGCGGAGCGCGCGCGCACGTAGGCGCCCGGATCGGACTCCTCACGCTCGCGATAGGGGTTGTTCACGGGGTCGCCGTTGGTCTTGGCGACCTTGCGCGGCGGCTTGCGGTAGCCGGTGGGCGGATCGGTGAGGACGTCGCGGTCCGGCTCGACCTGCGACGGCTCCGCGACCTCGGCGGAACGCAGGCCGAAGGGGTTCGACCAGAAGGAATTGCGATCGTCGTTCTCGCCCTCGGGCCGGCCCGGCTCGGTACGGCCCTGGGCGCTCGCGCGGCGGCCTCCGCGCATCTCGTCGATGGAGAGCGTCATGTTGTTGTCGTTCATCCGGCCCTGGGCGCCGCGAACGATCGGCTTCCGGGCCTCCTCGCGCTCGCGCTCCCGCTGGACGACCTCGGGATCCTTCGGCCACTGCGCCGAGGCTTCGGGCTGGCGCGGCGGCGGCAGCGACTTGCCGTCGAGCTTGGGCGGCATCACCAGGGGGGCCCGCTCGCGGTAGGTGATCGCGGGCTTCTCGGGCTCGATCAGGCCGATGCTGCTGAGCGTGTCGCGCATGAACACGCCCTGCTGCGCCTGAGCGCTCCCGGCGGTCAGGATGCCTGCCACCACCAGCAAAGCCCGATGTCCGATCATGCTGTCCCCGCTCTCCGCCCGGTTGTGGGTCCCGGTTCCCCGAGCCCGGATGATCGCCTTGTGCCGCGATCTTGATCCGACCTCCTCGGCCTGACCCCGGTTTCAGGCGATCGTATGGCGCCTTGACCGCACTGCACCAGCCCAGCCGGCACAACGATCCCGGTTGTGGTTTACGGACCACAGGTCCGACGGAAACGACGGCGGAGCCTCAGAGCTCGGAACCGGTGCTCCGGGGGGCGGGCCGCAGGCTGTCGAGGATGAGGCCGACGACGCCGGCGACGATGGCCGCGTCGGCGATGTTGAAGACGTACCAGGACCAGCTGCGCCAGTGCAGGTGCACGAAGTCGAACACCGCGCCGTAGGCCGCGCGGTCGATGGCATTGCCGAGGGCGCCGCCCGCAACGAGCCCGAGGGCCACCGCCAGCAGGCGCGATTCTGCCCGTCGCATCCAGAGCGACAGGCCCAGGGCCGCGAGGCAGGACACCCCCACCAGCACCCAGCGGCCGATCCCGCCCTCCTGCTGGAACATCCCGTAGGAGACGCCCCGGTTCCACACCACGAGGAACTCGGCGAAAGGCGCGATCCGCCAGGGCTGCGTCAGCACCAGATCGGTGCCGAGATAGAGCCAGAGCTTCGAGGCCTGGTCGACGACCAGGGTGACGAGGAGCGCAACGAGGCCCAGGCGGGAGGGGGTCATGCGGGGGAAGTTGTCATGCGGGAGAAGGGGTCATTTGGGAAAAGGGGTCATGCGGGAGAGACCGTCATGCGGGAGAACGTCGCGCGCGGGGATGGGCCCTCCCCCGAAGGGGGGAAGGCAGGGGGCGGCGCCTGCGTCAGGCGGCGTCCGTGCCGGCATGCGCCGCGTCCCACTCGCGCAGGGCGCGGGCGTCGCGGGGCGTCACGTCGGGATAGTCCGGGTCGCTGCCGACCTCGGGCGTGACCCGCCAGGAGCGGGCGCATTTGCGGCCCTCGGCCAGGGCCGGCACCACGGCGACACCCCGCACGTCGTCGAGGCGGAACGCCTCGCTCGGGCCCTCGCCCGCCACGATGCGGAGGGCGGAGGTGATGCAGATATCGGCGAAGTCGACCCCCTCGACCACGGCCCGCAGCTCCGCATCCGCGACGTAGACGGTGGGGGCGGCCTCCAGGCTCGCTCCGATGCGCTTGGCCGTCCGCTCGATCTCCAGGGCCCCGGTCACGACCCGGCGTACGCGGCGGATCGTCTGCCAGCGGGCCGCGAGGGCGTCGTCCCGCCAGGCGGTGGGCGTCTCCGGCAGGGTCTGGAGGTGGACCGAGCCGGTCTCCGACGGGTAGCGGTCGAGCCAGGCTTCCTCCGCCGTGAAGGCCAGCACGGGCGCGAGCCAGATCGTGACCCGGCGGAAAGTCTCGTCGATGACCTGGAGGGCGGCGCGGCGCACCGGCGACGAGGCCGGGTCGCAGTAGAGCACGTCCTTGCGCACGTCGAAGTAGAAGGCCGAGAGGTCGCCGGTCATGAAGCCGTTGAGGAGCGCCACCACCCGCTTGGTGTCGAAGGTGGCGTAGGCCTCGCGGATCTCGCCGTCGAGCTCGGACAACCGGTGCCGGATCAGCCGCTCCAGTTCGGGCAGCTCCGCGTGCGGGATCTCGGTGCCGGGCTCGAAATGCGCCAGCGATCCCAGCATCCAGCGCACCGAGTTGCGCAGCTTGCGGTAGGTCTCCGCGAAGGTCTTGATGATCTCCGGGCCGATGCGCAGGTCGTCCGCGTAATCGGAGGCCGCCACCCACAAGCGCAGGATATCGGCGCCGGAATCCTTGATGACGTTCTGCGGCGCGACGACGTTGCCCTTCGACTTCGACATCTTCAGGCCCTTGGGATCTAGAACGAACCCGTGGGTGAGGACGATGTCGTAGGGGGCGCGGCCGCGGGTGCCGGCGGATTCGAGCAGGGACGACTGGAACCAGCCGCGATGCTGGTCCGATCCTTCCAGGTACATCACCGTGTCGGTCCCGCCGTCGCGCTTGCGCGCGACGCCGGACAGGCCGGGGAACTGCTCGGGATCATCCAGCACGAAGGCGTGGGTCGAGCCGGAATCGAACCAGACGTCGAGGACGTCCGTGACCTTTTCGTAGTCCGCCGGATCGTAGTCGGGCGCCAGAAAGCGGGCACCGTCGGCATCCGTGAACCAGGCATCGGCCCCCTCGGCCTTGAAGGCGGCCTCGATGCGGGCATTCACCGCCGCATCGCGCAAGACGTCGTGGGTGCCGCGCTTGACGAAGACGGTGATCGGCACGCCCCAGGCGCGCTGGCGCGACACCACCCAGTCGGGCCGGTTGGCGACCATGCCGTTGATGCGGTTCTTGCCCTGCGGGGGCACCCACTGGGTCTCGTCGATCGCCTTCAGCGCCACGTCCCGCAGGGTCTTCTCGCCAAGGGACGCGACCGGCCTGTCGAGGGCGATGAACCATTGCGGCGTGTTGCGGAAGATGACCGGCTTCTTCGAGCGCCAGGAATGCGGGTAGCTGTGCTTGAGCGTGCCGCGCGCCACCAGGGTGCCGGCCTCCGTGAGGGCGGCGATGACCGCCTTGTTGGCGTCGCCCTTCTCGCCCTTGTGGTTAAGAACGAGTTTTCCCGTGAAACCGGGAGCCTCCTCGGTCAGCGCACCGTCGGCATCCACGGTGTAGGGGATGCGGGTCTCGATGCCGCGCTGGGCGAGAGCCCGGCCATGGGCCATCCAGACCTCGAAATCCTCGCGGCCATGGCTCGGGGCCGTGTGGACGAAGCCGGTGCCGGCCTCGTCGGTGACATGCTCGCCGTCGAGGAGCGGAACGGCGAAGTCGTAGCCGGGCAGGTGGCCGGCGAGCGGATGGCTCAGGGTCAGGCCGGCGAGTTCGGCCGGCGCGACGTCACGCAGGCGCTCGAAAGCCTCGACCCGGGCGCTCGTGAAGACCGAAGCCGCCAGGGCATCGGCGAGGAGGTAGCGGTCGCCGACCTTGGCCCAGTTGTCCTCCGCCGCGGCGGTGACGCGATAGAGGCCGTAGGCAACCTTCCGCGAATAGGCCACCGCCCGGTTGGCCGGCATCGTCCAGGGCGTGGTGGTCCAGATCACGACCCGGGCCGTCTCGAGGGCCTCCGTCGCCCCGCCGGTGATCCGGAAGGCGGCGAAGATCGCGTCGCTGACGACGTCCTCGTACTCGACCTCGGCCTCGGCCAGGGCCGTCTTCTCCACCACCGACCACATCACCGGCTTCGAGCCGCGATAGAGCTGGCCCGTCATCGCGAAGGTCATGAGTTCGCGGGCGATCGCGGCCTCGGCCGGGAACGACATGGTGACGTAGGGGTGGTCCCAGTCGCCGGTGACGCCGAGGCGCTTGAACTCCCCGCGCTGCACGTCGAGCCAATGGGCCGCGAAGGTCCGGCATTCCTGGCGGAACTCGATGACCGGCACGTCGTCCTTGTTGCGGCCCTTGGCGCGGTACTGCTCCTCGATCTTCCACTCGATGGGCAGGCCATGGCAGTCCCAGCCCGGCACGTAGTTGGCGTCGTAGCCGAGGGTGCCCTGCGCGCGGACGATGACGTCCTTCAGGATCTTGTTCAGCGCCGTGCCGATGTGGATGTTGCCGTTGGCGTAGGGGGGGCCGTCATGCAGCACGAATTTCGGCCGGCCGGCGGCCTGCGCCCGGATCTGGCCGTAGAGCCCGGTGGCGGCCCAGCGCTCCAGCAGCAGGGGCTCGCGCACCGGCAGGCCGGCCCGCATCGGGAAGTCGGTCTGGGGCAGGAACAGGGTCTTCGAGTAGTCGCGCGCGGCGGCCGCGGCGGGAGAGGTCTGGTCGCTCATGGGCTGTCTGTGAGATCTTCGGCGCGGGTCGGCGTTGAGGCGTTCGGCGGGCAGGACTGCCCCCGGGGCCGGCGGAATGGAGGCGAGACATCGCCCTCCCGGCCTTCGCATCGGTCCGCCGCGGCGGCCCTCAGGCGCAGGCCGGGCTCATAATTCGGGGCCGGGACGCGCTCGGCACGCCGAACCGCCCGCGTGGATCACCATCAACGCACATTCGGCGGCTTCTAGCAGCGGTGCAGGCGCGAGACCAGCGAGCTTTCCGCCGCCGGCACACCGCGGGACGTTTCGCGGGGACCTTTTTCAAGCTCGGCCGTTGTCCCGCACGCGTTCGGGCGCCCCTCGCCTCGGCCGGGAACCGGCTCCGAGGGGCGACCGAGACGCGGCGTCATTGGGAGACACGATCATGAGAAAAGCTCTGCTCGCCGCCAGCCTCGTCCTGTCCGCCTTCGCCCTGTCGGGCGCGGCCGAAGCGCAGGGCCTGCCGGGCGGCATCCGCCGTGGCGCGGCCGAGGGCGACCGGGTCGCCGGTCCGGTGGGCGGCATCGTCGGCGGCGCCGTCGGCGGCGCGGTCGGGACCGTGAACGGGGCGCTCGGCATCGATCCGGGCCGTCGCGCCTACCGCACCCGCATGAAGTCCCGCCGCCACGCCCATCACCGCCGTCACCGCTGAGGCGGTGCGGGATCCTGTGGCCCGACCGCGCCGGCCGGCCGGCGGCGTCCACGGGATTCCTGGGCCAGCAGGGTGAGCCCGGACCCGATGACGATGGACGCGCCGATCAGCGTCCATCGGTTCGGCACGTCGCCGAAGATCAGGTAGCCCAGCATCACCGACCAGAGCAGCTGGGTGTAGATGAAGGGGGCCAGCACGTTGGCCGGCGCCCGGGCATGGGCCAGGACCAGGAGCCAGTGCCCGAGGGTGCCGAACAGCCCGACCCCGATCAGGAGCGCCCAGGTGGCCCAGGCCGTCGGCGTGGTCCAGATCCAGGGCAGGAGCGGGGTCATCACCGCGAGCCCGGCCAGCCCCGAGTAGAAGACCGTCGTGGCCGTCGAATCGACGCTCGCGAGCTTGCGCGTGGTCAGCACGTAGAACGCGTAGCACAGCATGTTGCCGATGCTCAGGAGCACGGCGGGCTGGAAGGCGCCGACGCCCGGACGCACGATGACCAGGACGCCAAGGAAGCCGATCGCCACCGCCCCCAGGCGACGCGGCGACGACCATTCGCCCAGGAGCGGCCCCGCGAGCAGGGCCACCATCAGCGGCGTCGCGAACTGGATCGACAGGGTCTCGGCGAGCTGGAGCTTGCGCAGGGCGAGGAAGTTGAGGGCCGTGGAGCCGAACAGCAGCAGCGAGCGCAGGACCTGGAGCGTGAGCCGGTTCGTCCGCGCCACCCCGGGCGTCCGGACCGGATTGAGGACCATCAGCACCAGCGAGACGTTCACCGCGTAGCGCATGAAGGTCGACAGCAGCGGATCGACGCCCAGGCCCGCCAGGGTCTTGGCCGAAGCATCGAGGCAGGCGAAGAACGCCAGCGTGCCGCACATCAGCGCGATGCCGGCCAGGCGCCGGTTCGGGGGCGCGGCGCCCTCTGGTTGTGACCTCAACGACGTGATCCCGATCCGCGACGGCGTTCCGCCCGGTGTGAACGGTGCGGGGGCCAAGCTTTAAAGCAGGCGCGGGGCAGCGCACACCTGCGTGGGGATCGGGTCCGCCACGGCGATGGAGCATCGATCCGCGGCGCGAAACCAGCCCGTTCGTAACCAGATGGTGACTCTCAGTTGCGATCGCGTCCGCGAATCGCCCGGCCTGCACGAAGTCTTATCGATGCCCGCTCAGGATCGCCGGCGAACGTTTCTGGCGGAGGGCCATCCATGGCGAAGACCATACCGTTGCTTGCTACCTTCGGGCTGATCTGCCTGATGGTTCTCCCCGCTCCGGGCATCCTGGGCCTGATGATCGGCCTCGGCTGCGCGATCACCATCGTGATCTGCGCCGCGATCTGGCTGTTCGACCGGGTCGCCACCCGCCTGGCCTTCTTCCTGGAACAGAGGAGCGAGCGCCTGTTCCGGCGCCGCCGGGCCGTGCATGCGGGCTCCGGCATGATGCGCAAGGCGAAGCCCCCGAAGGCCAAGGTCGCGTAGACCGCGGCGCGCGAGGGGGATCGGTTCGAGGGGGCGTGGTCCGGGGGCTGCCGGCGCTACAGCGCGTCCGGGACGGCCAGGCCGTCCGCCTCGTCCTCGTCCATCTCGGCATCGCCCTCGACCTCGTGACCGGTGACGCCGGAGGCTTCCGCGAGGTTGCGGGCGGCCTTGCGCAGGAGCTTGCGCAGGCGGCGCTTCTCCTTGCCGTCGAACCCGTCGAGGAGTTCGGCCTCGACCTCGTCCCACAGCCGCTCGATGGCGGCGGCCTTGGCGAGGCCCGTCTCGGTGAGGCGCACGCGGACGATGCGGCCGTCGCCGGCCTCGGCGCGGCGCTCGACGAACCCCAGGGCCGCGAGCCGCGAGATGGTCTTGGAGGCGGTCGGCGGACGCACCCGCAGGGTCGCGGCGAGGTCGCCCATCGTCATGGTCCCGGCCGCGGCGAGCGCCTGGACCACCTGTTCCTGTCCGGCGAAGAGATCGAGGCTGGCCAGCCGGTCGCCCACGCGGGAGCGGTGCAGGCGCGCGGCCTGGACCAGGGCCCAGCCCACGCTCTTGGCGCCCGGAGGCCGCAGGCGCTTGTCGGACTTGCTCATGCTCCGCTCGCCATCCGTGTCACCGCTCGTCTCGGGGAGCGACGCCATCACCGCGCGGGTCAAGCCCTCGCGGGGTTCGACCATCCCGCGCTCGTCAGCCGCCCGCATCGCTCGTGCCCTCTGCTCTCATACCCCGCGAACGATGGGCCCGCGCCGGTCAATCCGGGCACATCCACCGGCAACCGGGAACGTCCCTTCGTCCCGGGGCATGACCGGCTCGTATGAAGCTGGGATGACAGTGCCCGGCCCGGGGGCCCGAGCGGGCTGGAAAAGTCGGCTAAACGCCCGGTCGGTCCCGGGGCCCGCCCCGTGCCTGGACGAAGGCCGACCCCTCGATTAAGCCTTGCGCGACGGGGCGCACGCGCCCGCAGCGCGACTGTTCCCACACCAGGACCTTGTCCCGCACCAAGACCTTGTCCCGCGCCAGAACCTCCGACGACCACTCAGGAATCCATGAAGGCAGTCATCCTCGCAGGCGGTCTCGGCACGCGCCTCTCGGAGGAGACGGTGACCCGGCCCAAGCCCATGCTGGAGATCGGCGGCCGGCCGATTCTCTGGCACATCATGCAGATCTTCGCCGCCCACGGGGTGCGCGAGTTCGTGATCTGCCTCGGCTACAAGGGCTACGTCATCAAGGAGTTCTTCCTGAACTACCGGCTGCACCTGTCCGACGTGACGGTCGACATCGGGCGCGGCCACGTGGACTTCCACCGCAGCACCGCCGAGGACTGGCGCGTCTCGCTGATCGAGACCGGGGAGACCACGATGACGGGCGGGCGCCTCAAGCGGGTGCGCGACTATCTCGGCGACGACGACTTCTTCATGACCTACGGCGACGGCGTCGCCGACGTGGACCTGACGGCCCTGGCGGCCTTCCACCGGGCGCACGGCAAGCTCGCCACCCTCACGGCGGTGACGCCGCCGGGCCGCTTCGGGGCGCTGGAGCTGGAGGACGGCACGGTGCGGCGCTTCCGGGAGAAGCCCGCCGGGGACGGGGCGACGATCAACGGCGGCTTCTTCGTGCTCTCGCCGCGGGTGCTCGACCGGATCGCCGGCGACGCCACCGTCTGGGAGGCGGAGCCCCTGGAGGGCCTGGCCGCCGACGGGCAGCTCGCGGCCTACGTCCATGCGGGCTTCTGGCAGGCCATGGACACCCTGCGCGACAAGAACCACCTCGAAGCCCTGTGGGCGGGGGACGCGCCGCCCTGGAAGTGCTGGTAGTCTGGCGCCAGCGAAGATCGTTTCCGGAGATCGTTTCAGAGCGTGCAGCCCTCGCCCTTCCCGCAGCCCTCGCCCTTCCCCTTGCCGCGCACGCGTGGCCCGAATCCCGATCCCGCCTTCTGGGCCGGGCGGCGGGTGCTCGTCACCGGCCATACCGGCTTCAAGGGCGGCTGGCTCTGCCTGTGGCTGGAGCGCCTCGGCGCCCGGGTGAGCGGGCTGGCCCTGGCCCCCGACAGCACCCCGAGCCTGTTCGCGACGGCCGGCCTCGGCACCGGCCTCGACTCGCACCTCGCCGACATCCGCGACCCGGCGGCGGTGCAGGCCTGCCTGACCGCCACGGCCCCGGAGGTCGTCATCCACATGGCGGCCCAGGCCCTGGTGCGCGCCTCCTACCGCGACCCGCTGGCCACCTATGCCACCAACGTGATGGGCACCGCCCACGTGCTGGAGGCGGTGCGGGCGACCCCCTCCGTCCGGGCCGTCGTGGTGGTGACGAGCGACAAGGCCTACGCGAACCGGGAATGGCCCTGGGGCTACCGCGAGACGGAGGCCCTCGGCGGGCACGACCCCTACAGCAGCTCCAAGGGCTGCACCGAGCTGGTGGCGGCGGCCTATCGGGCCTCGTTCCTCGCCCAGCGGGATTGCCGGCTCGCCACCGCCCGGGCGGGCAACGTCATCGGCGGCGGCGACTGGTCGGAGGACCGGCTCGTGCCCGACATCGTCCGCGCCTTCGCGCGGGGCGACTCGGTGGAGATCCGCGCCCCCCACGCGACGCGGCCCTGGCAGCACGTGCTCGAGCCCCTGAGCGGTTACCTCCGCCTCGCCGAATGCCTGTCGGGGGCGGACGGGGCGCGCTACGCCGAGGCCTGGAACTTCGGCCCGGCCGACGAGGATTGCCGGCCCGTGGCCCATCTCGTCGACGCCCTCGCCCAGGCCTGGGGCTCCGAGGCCCTCTGGCACCTGTCGGAGGCGATCCACCCGCACGAGGCGACCTTCCTCAAGGTCGATTCGGCCAAGGCCCGCACCCATCTCGGCTGGGACCGGCGCCTGCGCCTCGATGCGGCCCTGGCCTGGACCGCGGCCTGGCACCGGGCCCAAGCCGGCGGGGCTTGCGCCCGCGACCTGACCCTGGCGCAGATCGGCGCCTACGAGGCGCTCGCCGCATGATGGCCCCGACCCCGACCCCGACCCCGACCACGACCCCGCCTCCGGCCCGAAGCTGCCGCGCCTGCGGGGCGCCCCTGCACCGGAGCGTGGCCGATCTCGGCCTGTCGCCCCTGGCCAACGCCTACGTGCCGGCCGACCGCGCCGATCGGGGCGAGAGAGTCCATCCCCTCCACGCCTTCGTCTGCGAGACCTGCTGGCTGGTGCAGCTCGAAGCCTTCGAGACGCCGGAGGCGATCTTCTCGGACTACGCCTACTTCTCCGGCTTCTCCGCCGGCTGGCTCGCCCATGCGGAGGCCTACGTCGCGGCCATGCAGGCGCGCTTCGGTCTCGGGCCGGACAGCAAGGTCGTGGAGGTGGCGAGCAACGACGGCTACCTGCTGCGCGCCGTCGTGGCCCGCGGCATCCCGGCCCTCGGCGTCGAGCCGGCCGCCAACGTGGCGGCGGTGGCGCGCGCGCACGGCATCCCCACCGCGGTGGCGTTCTTCGGGGCGGAGACCGCTCGGCGTCTCGAGGCGGAGGGCCATGCCGCCGATCTCATGGCGGCCAACAACGTGCTGGCGCACGTGCCCGACATCCACGACTTCGTGGACGGCTTCCGGATTCTCCTGAAGCCCGAGGGCGTCGCCACCTTCGAGTTCCCGCACCTCCTGCGGATGATCGCGGAGCGCCAGTTCGACACCATCTACCACGAGCACTTCTCGTACCTTGCCCTCGGGGTCGTCTCGGGGATCCTGGAGGCGCACGGCCTGCGGGTCTTCGACGTGGAGGAATGGCCGACCCATGGCGGTTCCCTCCGGGTCTTCGCCTGCCACGCGGCGGCCGCCCACCCGCAGGGTCCGGCCGTGGCCCGGGTGCTGGCGGCGGAGCGTGCCGGGGGCCTGTTCGACGCGAGCGGCTACGCCGCCTTCGCGGAGGACGTGGTGCGCATCAAGTGCACCACCCTCGCCTTCCTGGCGGAGCTGCGGCTGACGGGGAAGACCGTCTGCGCCTATGGGGCGGCGGCCAAGGGCAACACCTTCCTGAATTACTGCGGCATCGGTCCCGAGCTGGTGCGGGCCGTGGCCGACCGCTCGCCGCACAAGCAGGGCACGCTCCTGCCGGGGAGCCGCATCCCGGTGGTCGCGCCGGAGGCCCTCCTGGCACGGCGGCCGGACTACGTCCTGATCCTGCCCTGGAACCTGAAGGACGAGATCGCCGGCGAGATGGCCGCCATCCGGGATTGGGGCGGGCGCTTCGTCACCGCGATCCCGCGGCTCGCGGTGTTCTGAGCCCATGCGCTTCGAGGCCCTGCCGCTCGCCGGCGCGTATCGGATCGTCCCGGAACCCCATGCCGACGCGCGCGGCTTCTTCGCCCGCACCGCCTGCGTGGAGGACTTCGCCGCGCGGGGCCTCGTCGGCGCCTTCGCGCAGTCCAGCATCTCCTACAATGCCCGGCGCGGCACCGTGCGGGGCCTACACTTCGCCGCCGAGCCCGACGCGGAGACCAAGCTCGTGCGCTGCACGGCCGGCGCGATCCACGACGTCCTCGTCGACCTGCGGCCGGATTCCGCCACCTACCTCCGGTCCTACGGGGCCGAGCTCAGCGCCGGGAACCGCCACGCCCTCTACATTCCGGCGGGCTTCGGCCACGGCTTCCAGGCGCTCAGCGACGGCGCGGAAGTGCTCTACATGATCGACCGTCCCTACGTGGCCGGCAGCGCCCGGGGCCTGCGCTGGAACGATCCGAGCCTCGACGTCGCCTGGCCGGAGCCCGTCACGGTGATCGCCGAGCGCGATCTCGCCTATCCCGACTGGGTGCGGTGAGGGAGCGCGTCCTCGTCACGGGTGCGGCCGGCTTCGTCGGCCGCCACGCCGTCAAGGCCCTGCGGGCGCGCGGGTTCGCGGTTCACGGCGTCGGGCGTGCCGCCTCTGCCGAAGCGGGCTGGCACGCCGCCGACCTGCTCGTCCCCGAGGAACGGCGCGCGCTGCTGGTGCAGATCCGGCCGAGCCACCTCCTCCACCTCGCCTGGGATGCCGAGCCCGGCCGCTACTGGACCTCGGCGCGCAACCTCGACTGGGCCGCGGCCACCCTGGATCTCGCCCAGGCCTTCGCGGCCTCGGGGGGCCGACGGTTCGTGGGGGTCGGCACCTGCGCCGAGTATGCGTGGGGCGCGGCCCGCCTCGACGAGGCGACGACGCCCTGCCGGCCCGCGACGCTCTACGGCGCCGCCAAGGACGGCACGCGGCGCATCCTGGAGGCATTCGCCGGGCAGACCGCGATGCGGTTCGCCTGGGGTCGGCTGTTCTACCTCTACGGACCCGGCGAGCGTCGCGGGCGGCTGGTCCCGGACGCGCTCCAGGCGCTGACCGCCGGTACGGCGTTCCCGACCTCGCTCGGGCTCCAGCGCCGCGACTTCCTGCACGTCGCGGATGCCGCCGCGGCCCTGGCCGCCCTGGTGGCGGGGGACGTGACCGGGCCGGTGAATATCGGCTCGGGCACGGCGATCCCGGTGCGGACGCTCCTCGAAGGGCTCGCCGCCCGGATCGGGGGCGCCGAGCACCTGGATTTCGGGGCCCGTCCCCTGAGCCCGACGGAGCCACCGGTCATCGAGGCCGGGACCCGCATCCTGACGGAGACCGTGGGGTTCCGGCCGCGCTTCGACCTGGCACGGGGCCTCGACGACACCGTGGCGTGGTGGCGGGCCCAGGGCCAGCCGCCGGCTTGACCGCTCAGGGCCTCAGCAGGGCAGCAGGCCCCTGAGCTGGGACAGGATGTCCTCGCCGGTGCAGGGCCGGGCGATGAACTTGGCCCCCTTCGGCATCCGCTCGGGATCGGGGGCAGCGCGCCCCGAGACGATCACGATCGGCAGCTGCGGCCGGGCCTCGGACACCGCGGTCGCGAGTTCGAAGCCGTTGGTCTTGCCGGACAACTCGACGTCCGTGATCAGGCCGCAGATGTCGGGGCGGGCCTGGATGATGCCGAGGGCCCGCTCGGCCGAGGCGCATTGCACGGTCTCGTATCCGCCATTCTCGAGAACGTCGCCGAGGTCCATGATCGTCAGGGCCTCGTCCTCCACCAGCAGGATCACCGGCCGGTCGTCGTTCGCCTTCGCCTCATCCACCACGATGCACCCTCCAGCCTGTCTGGCCGCGGGCCCCGCCCGGGACCGGGACCCGCGCGTGAAGCCCGGGGGCCCGCACGGCACGATCAGGGTCTCCGGGGATCCTGGACAGTTCGGGGATCTTGGACACGGGGCCAGCGCAACGTCATTCCAACGAGCGACGCGGGCGTGGGTTGCACCGGATGCAGGGTCCCGCCGTCAGGAGGCCACCGCCCGCACCACCGTTCGCATGGCGTCGAGAAGCTCGGCCAGATCCTGCGCCGGGATGGTGAGAGCCGGCGTCAGGTAGACGATGTCGCCGAAGGGGCGGACCCAGGTGCCCCGCGCCAGGAAGCGGCGCTTCAGGTCGGCCAGGTCGGGGGCCTGGCGGAACTGCACCACCCCGATCGCCCCCAGGATCCGGATGTCGGCGACGTGCGGCAGCCCGCGCAGGGGTTCGAGGCCGTCCGCCAGGGCCCCCGCGAGGGCCGCGGCCTGGTCGAGGCGCGGCTCGCGCGCGAACAGGTCGAGGCTGGCATTGGCCGCCGCGCAGGCGAGCGGGTTGGCCATGAAGGTCGGCCCGTGCATGAGGGCGGCGGCGGGATCGTCGGCGAGGAAGCTCTCGAACACGGCCCCGGTGGCCACCGTGGCGGCCAGCGCCATCGTGCCCCCGGTGAGCGCCTTCGACAGGCACAGGATGTCCGGCACGATGCCGGCCTGGGTGCAGGCGAACAGGGTGCCGGTGCGCCCGAACCCGGTGAAGATCTCGTCGGCGATGAGCGGCAGGCCGTGGCGCCGCGCGAGCCGGGCCACGGTCGCCAGCACCTCGGGAGGGTGCATCCGCATGCCGCCGGCGCCCTGCACCAGGGGCTCCACGATCACGGCCGCCAGGGTCTCGCGCGCATCCGCCAGGGTCGCGTCGAGGGCGGCGACCTGCGCCGCCGTCCGGGGCAGGTCGCAGAAGACCTGGGTCGGCAGGTAGGCGCCGAAGCGCCGGTGCATGCCCTCGTCGGGGTCGCAGACCGACATCGCCCCCAGGGTGTCGCCGTGATAGCCCTCGCGGAAGGCCAGGATGCGGGTGCGCCCGGCGACCCCCCGGTTGATCCACATCTGCACCGCCATCTTCAAGGCGACCTCCACGGCCACCGAGCCGGAATCGGTGAAGAAGACGTGGTCGAGATCGCCCGGGAGCAGGGCCGCGAGGCGCGCCGCCAGCCGCTCCGCCGGGGCGTGGGTGAGCCCCCCGAACATCACGTGCGGCATTGCCTCGAGCTGCGCGGCCACGGCCGCCCGGATGTGGGGATGGTTGTAGCCGTGGGCCGCCGTCCACCACGAGGCGATGCCGTCGATCAGTTCGCGCCCGTCGGCGAGGACGATGCGCGACCCGTGCGTGCGCACGGCCTCCAGCGGCGGGGCCGCCCCCCGCATCTGTGTGTAGGGCCGCCAGAGATGTTGGATGTGCGGGCTGTCCATGACCCGCAGGGGATGGGCCGGCGCAGACCCCGGGTCAAGGCGGGGCGCGATGCTCCGCGTGGGACCCGGGATCATTCGGCATGAAGTTTAGTTTGTGAAATATATTGATATACTGACATATAAAACAGCACAGTTAGATATATTCCAATATACGCGACGGCTATTGTTATGAAGTCAAGATTATCCTACGGCAGATCGACCCCCGACCAGGAGCGATCATATCCCGTCAGGCCCGACGTCATCACCGCATCTCGTCCTGCGTCCGGAAACCTGCGGGTCCGGCCGCATGGATCTCGCCATGGACCTCGCCATGGACCTCGACGCGGTGGATTTCGGCGGGATGGATCTCGGGTGCCGCGCTCCTGCTCCAGGCCGGGCCGACGGCCGCGCAGCAGCCCGATTTCTCATCCGTCGCCCTCGATGAGATCCGGGTCGCGGGCGACGGCGGGGCGGTGATCGGCTACCAGCCCCGGCGCACGAGCTTCGGAGCGGGGTCCGACACGGCCCTCCTCGACACACCGGCCAACATCGCCATCGTGCCGAACGCCGTGCTGCGCGATCAGCGGGTGCTGAGCCTCGACGAGGCCCTGCGCAACGTCAGCAGCGTGGTGCAGACCAACAGCCTCGGCGGCACGCAGGAGGCCGTCATCCGGCGCGGCTTCGGCTTCTCCCGTGACAGCTCGATCCTGCGCGACGGGCGCCGCACGGTTCTTCAGCAGAACTTCAACCATGCCATCGAGCGGGTCGAGGTCCTGAAGGGTCCGGCCTCGCTCCTCTACGGCATCTCGGATCCCGGCGGCCTGATCAACCTCGTCTCGAAACGTCCAGACTTCACGCCTCGCGGCTCCCTCGACCTGACCGGGACGAGCTTCGGCGGCGGTCTCGTCCAGGCCGACCTCACCGGCCCGATCCAGGACACCAACCTCGCCTACCGGGTCGTCGGCGACTTTCAGGACTACGCCTACTGGCGCAATTTCGGGCAGATCCGCCGGCAGGTCGTCGCCCCGTCGCTGACCTGGCGCGGTGACGACACCACCGTGACGGTGGGCTACGAGTTCACGCACTACGCCATCCCCTTCGACCGGGGCACGACCTTCGACCGGCGCACCGGGCGCGCCCTTCGCGTGCCCCGCGACCGCCGCTTCGACGAGCGCGTCAGCAAGGTGGACGCCGAGAGCCATCTCGCCACGATCGATGTCGACCACAGGTTCGACGCGGATTGGAGGCTTCACTTCGGCTACAGCTATTCGCGGCTCGGCTACGACGACAACCAGATCCGACCCGTCGCCTACAATTCCGACACGCGCCTCCTGACGCGCCGGGCGGACGCGACGCGCGGCGGGGATTTCGAGGCCCACGTGGCCCGCCTCGACCTGACGGGGCGCTTCGAGACCTTCGGCCTGCGCAACGATCTCCTTGCCGGGGCGATGGTCGAGCGGATCGACTATTATTGGAAGACCAGCGTGCGGGGACCGAACGTCGGCGGGTTCGACCCGTTCGACCCCGTCTACGGCCTGATGGGCGCCTCCGACCGGGTCTCGCTGGCGGCCAGCAACAACCGCGACCGACTCAGCAACACCAGCCTCTATCTTCAGGATTCGCTCCACCTCACCGACCGGCTCATCCTGGTGGGCGGGATCAGCGCCCAGATCTACGACCAGCTCGCCTATGAGGGCCGCCCCGCCGTGATCTCGACCGCCATCGACGGCGTGAAGCCGGTGCCGCGGGCCGGGCTCGTCTACAAGCTCGCGCCCAATCTCTCGCTCTATGGAAGCTACACGCAGTCCTTTCGCCCCAACGTCACCGACCTCGATGTGACCGGGGCGCTGCTGCCGGAAGAGGGGACGGCCTACGAGGTGGGGGTCAAGGCGGAGGTCGCCGACGGCCTCCTGATCACCGGCGCGATGTTCGATGCCGAGAAGAGCAACGTGCTGATCACCCAGGTGATCGACGGCACCCGCTTCGGCTCGACCGCGGGCAAGGTGCGCTCGCGTGGCTTCGAACTCGATTTCGCGGGGCAGATCCTGCCCGACTGGGCCGTGATCGGCAGCTACGGCTTCACCCAGGCGGTCGTCACCGAGGATCCGGTGCTCGCCGGCAAGCAGCTCCAGAACACGCCGCGCGTCACGGCCTCGCTGTTCCTCACCCACCAGCTCGGCGCCGTCGCCGACGCGACGGCGTTCGGCTCGACCCTCCTCGGCCCTGGCTTCCTGGAGGCCGGGTTCGGCAGCCGCTACGTCGGGGTCCGCCCCGGAGACGCGGCCAACAGCTTCACCATGCCGGACTACGTGGTCTGCGACGCGTTCCTGTCTTACCGGACCCAGGTGAACGGCCTGCCGACCACCCTGCAGCTCAACCTGAAGAACCTGTTCGACGAGACCTATTATCCCTCGGCCGGCGCCAGCAACCTGCTGGTGGCGGTGGGCGAGCCCTTCCAGGCCCTGGTCACCGCCCGCGTCGCCTGGTGAGCGGGCGCACCGAAGCCGGGCGGGATGCCGGGTCACCACAGACTCTGATACCGGGACGAACCGGCCGGTCTGATCTTGCTTTCACTGCACGAGATCCAAGAATAATTCCAGAACTCGACTTCTCTTCTGTTTTTGAATGCTTCTAATCTTGACATTCACAATGGAAATTCCGCGGGGGAGCCGGTAGAGGTACCGGCTCCCCCGCACGGACCCGTCATGCCTTCCACTCCCCGCCCGTTCGCCGCCACGCGGCGGCCCCTGCCGACCGGCCTTCTCCTACTCCTCGCCACCGGGACCGCCGTGCAGGCCCAGGGCGCTTCGGACCAGGCGGCGTCGCCGTCCGCCGTCACCCTCGAGGAACTCAGCGTGGCCGGTCTGGGCAACGGACTCTCCACCGTCGGCTACCAGCCCAGGCGCTCGACCTTCGGGGCGGGCGCCGACACCGCGATCCTCGACACGCCGGCCAACATCGCCGTGGTCTCCGCCGGGGTGCTGCGCGACCAGCGCGTGATCTCGCTCGACGAAGCCCTGCGCAACGTCAGCGGCATCGCCCAGACCAACAGTGTCGGCGGCACGCAGGAGGCGGTGGTGCGGCGCGGCTTCGGCACCTTCCGCGACGACTCGATCCTGCGGGACGGGCGCCGCACCGTGCTGCAGCAGAACTTCAGCTACGCCATCGAGCGGGTGGAGGTGCTCAAGGGACCGGCCTCGCTCCTCTACGGCATCACCGACCCGGGCGGGCTGATCAACCTCGTCTCGAAGCGGCCCGAATTCACCCCGCACGGCTCGCTCAACCTCACGGGGACGAGCTTCGACGGCGGCCTCGTGCAGGGCGATCTCACCGGACCGATCGCGGGCACCAACCTCGCCTACCGGATGGTGGCCGACCTCCAGAGCTACGCCTACTGGCGCAACTTCGGCCATCTCAGCCGCCAGGTGGTGGCCCCTTCGCTGACCTGGCAGGGCGACGACACCACCGTGACGGTGGGCTACGAGTTCGGGCATTACCGCGTGCCCTACGACCGCGGCACGATCTTCGACCCGCGCACCGGTCGGCCCCTGCGGGTGCCGCGCGACCGGCGCTTCGACGAGCGCTCGAGCGAGCACGCGGCCACCAGCCATCTCGCCACCCTCGACGTCGACCACCGCTTCGACAACGATTGGAAGCTCCACTTCGGCTACACCTACTCCCATCTCGGCTACGACGAGGACCAGATCCGGCCGGTCACCTATGTCCCGGCCACCGGCCTCCTCACCCGCCGGGCCGACGGCACCCGCGACGCCGACTTCGATGCGCATGTCGCCCGCCTCGACCTGACCGGCAGCTTCGACACCGCCGGCCTGCGCCACGACCTCCTGGCCGGCGTGACCTACGAGAACATCGATTACGGCCGGCCCGACATCATCCGGGGTCCGAACCGGGCGGGATTTAACCCGTTCCGGCCGGTCTACGGCAGCCTCGCGGCGGTGCCGGTGATCTCGCCCGCCGACAGCAACCTGCGCGAACGCTTAGTGAATACCAGCCTCTATCTGCAGGACTCCCTGCACATCGGCGACCAGTGGATCCTGGTCGCCGGGGTCAGCGCGCAGATCTTCGACCAGTTCGGCGCCAAGGGGACGCCGGCGGTGGCCTATACCGACATCGACGGGGTCCGCGTCCTGCCGCGGGTCGGCCTCGTCTACAAGCTTGCCCCCCATCTCTCGCTCTACGGCAGCTACGCGCAGTCCTTCAAACCCAACACCTCGCTGGCCAACATCGTCGGAGCCCTGCCACCCGAGGAGGGGGAGTCCGTCGAAGTCGGCGTGAAGGCGGAGATCGCGGCCGGCCTGACCGTCACGGGGGCGATGTTCGACATCGACAAGGCGAACGTGCTGGTGACGCAGGTCAACGGCCAGGGCCTCACCGTGGCGACCACCGCCGGCAAGGTGCGCTCGCGCGGCTTCGAGCTCGACGTCGCCGGTCAGATCCTGCCCGACTGGGCGGTGATCGCCAGCTACAGCTTCACCCAGGCCGAGGTCACCCAGGATCCGGTGCTGGTGGGCAAGCAGCTCCTGAACACCCCGCGGGTCACCGCCTCGGCCTTCCTCACGCACCAGTTCGGGGCCGTCGCCGAGCCGGCGGAGTTCGGCGCGACGCGGCTGGGCGCCGGTTTCCTGGAAGCGGGCTTCGGGGCACGCTACGTCGGCGTCCGCCCAGGGGACGCCGCCAACAGCTTCGCTCTGCCGGACTACGTCGTCTGCGACGCGTTCCTCGCCTACAACACCCAGGTGAACGGCTTGCCGACCACGCTCCAGCTCAACCTCAAGAACCTGTTCGACCGCACTTATTACCCCTCGTCGGGGGGCAGCAACCTGCTGGTGGCGGTGGGCGAACCCTTCCAGGCCCTGGTGACCGCACGGGTGGCGTGGTGAGGTACCTGCGCGCCGTCCTGTTCCAGCTGCACTGGCTGCTGGGGCTCGGGGCGGGGCTGATCCTGGCCGTGGTGGGCGTCACCGGTGCGCTCCTCAGCTACGAGGACGCCATCGGCGAGGCCTTCGACGCGGACCTGATCCGCGTCGCCCCCCGGGCAGGGGATCCGCTCACGCCGGACGCCCTCCTGGCCCGCTTCCATGCCCAACGGCCCGACACGGTGGCGAACCTGACGCTCTCGGCCGAGCCCGCCACCGCCGCGATCGTACGGCTCGGGCGCGATCCCGCCACCGGCCAGCGGCCGCCCGCCCTCTACCTCGACCCCTATGACGGCACGGTGCGGGGCGCTGCGCGGACGGAGGAGGCCTTCGCGACCATCCGGCGCCTCCATCGCTGGCTGCTCCTGCCCGGCGACGGCAAGGGCTGGGGCCGGACCCTGACCGGCGCGAGCGTCGTCGCGCTCCTCGCCCTCCTCTGCACCGGTCTCTACCTGCGCTGGCCGAAGGTGATGTCCCTGCGGATCTGGCTGAAGCCCCATCTCCGGCAATGGGGCCGGCCGACCTACTGGTCGCTGCACGCGGTGGCCGGAACCTGGGTGCTGCCGGTCTACCTCGTCATCGCCCTGAGCGGGCTGTGGTGGTCCTTCGACGGCTATCGCGAGGTCGTCACCGCCCTCCTCACCCGCGGCGAGACCATCACCCGGATGGCGGATGGCAAGCCACCGGCGGAGAAGACGAACGGGCCGGCCGCCGGCCGGAAGGATGCCGCGGCGAAGGGCGAGGCTGCAGGTGGGGGCCGTCGGAAGGATGAGGGGCTGGGCAGCGCAGGAGCGCCGTCCCTCGACGCAGCCTGGTCGGCCTTCCGTACGGCGGATGACGGACACTTCACCCGTGCCACCCTGCTCCTGCCCGCGGGCCTCAGCGGGCCGGTGCGCATCCGCTCCGAGAATCGGAACGGCTGGCGCGACGACACGCGGATCGAAGCGGCCAGTGCGCGCATCCTCGTGCGCGAGATCGGAGGGGAGCGCCCGCTCGGCGTCCGCATCGCCGGCAACATGCTCGACGTGCACAGCGGACGCATCTTCGGCCCCCTCGGCCCCCCGGTCTTCCTCGTCGCGGCCCTGACGATGCCGCTGTTCCTCGTGACGGGGCTACTGCTCTACATCGGGCGCCGCGCGGCGAAGGCGCGGCGGCGCGTCCAAGCGGGGGTGAGCCCCACCGCGACCTCCGCACTCAGCCCGCGCGCTTGACCCTCCGACCGGTTTTCGACAGGTTCCGCCGCCACAGCTCCCGACCCCGACCGCTGCAACTCCTGAGATCCGATGTCGTCTGGCGACGAATCCGCCGTTCCGCCCGCCGCATCCGCGCCCGAGCGACGCTTCACGATCTGCCGCGAGGACGAGCCTGTGCCGCCCGCGATCGCCGGTGCCATCGCGGCGATCGGGAATTTCGACGGGGTGCATCTGGGTCACCGGGCCCTGATCGCCGCCGTGCGGGAGACCGCGCAGGAGGCCGCCCGCCCGGCGGTCGCCCTCACCTTTGAGCCGCATCCGCGCGCCTATTTCGCGCCGCATCTCCCCATGTTCCGCCTCACAGACGCGGACGCCAAGGAGATCGTCTTCGCCCATCTCGGCCTCGACGGGCTCATCGTGCGCCGCTTCGACGCCACCCTGGCGGGCACCGGCGCGCGCGACTTCGTCGAGGGGCTGCTGGTGCGCGACCTCGGTGTTGCGGGCGTCGTCATCGGCCACGACTTCCATTTCGGCCGAGGTCGCGAGGGCACCCCGGCGCTCCTCGCCGATCTCTGCGCGCAAGCGGGCCTGAGCTGCCGGATCATCCCCCCTGTCGCCCTAAGCGCGGGCGCGGAGCCGGTCTCGTCGAGTGCGATCCGCGCGGCCCTTACCGAGGGTGCGGTGGCGCGAGCCAACGTGCTCCTCGGCTATCGCTGGTTCGTCTCAGGCGAGGTCCGCCACGGCGACAAGCGCGGACGCACCCTCGGCTATCCCACCGCCAACGTGGCGCTGCCCGCCTGCAATCTCGCCCACGGCATCTACGCGGTCCGGGTGCGCCTGCCCGACAGCCGGGTGAAGGACGGGGTCGCCAGCTACGGCCGGCGCCCAACCTTCGATGATGGCGCCCCGCTCCTCGAGGTCAATCTGTTCGATTTCTCCGGCGACCTCTATGGCCAGACGATCGCAGTGGAGTTCCTGGAGTATCTCCGCGGGGAGGTCCGCTTCGACGGAGCGGAGGCCTTGATCGCTCAGATGCATCGCGACGCGGCCGAGGCCCGCCGGATCACCGTCGAGAATGCCGTCCCCTCGCTGCTCGACGCCTGAGGCCACGGCTATTCGGCATCGTCCTCGGTCTCCGGCGTGCGATTGGGCCAGGTTACGATCCGATCGAGGAGTTCGTCGGCGGTGAACTCCTCCTCGTTACCGGAGACGCGGCCACGCACGGAGATGCCGGCCTCGTGCACGCTGGCCGCGCGGCCTGAAACCAGCGGATGCCAAGCATAGAGATCGCGGCCTTCGCGGATCAGGCGATAGGCGCAGGTCGGCGGCAGCCACGGGATCGTGCGCACCGCCTCGGGCGTCAGGCGCACGCAGTCGGGCACCCGCTTCTGGCGGCGTGCGTAGTCGCGGCAGCGGCAGCCATGGCCGTCGAGAAGGGTGCAGCCGACATCGGTGTGGTAGACCTCCGCCGTATCCTCGTCCTCGAGCTTGAGGAGGCAGCAGCGACCGCAGCCGTCGCACAGGCTCTCCCACTCGGCCGGGGACATCGCCTCCAGGCTCTTGGTCCGCCAGAACGGCTCGGCCGTGGGGCAAGCCGGGAGATCGGAACGGGCGGTTTTGGGGAAGGCCTGCTGCGTTTGAGAACGCGCGGCCGAGCGGTCCCGCATGGGGAACACCTTGGGCTGGGAGCGGCGAGGATCCGGATGATCCGTTCCTGTGCCGCAACGCGGCCCCGGGAGCAAGCGTTGCCGGCGCACGGCATGACGCCGCGCCGCGGCGGGAGGCGCCACGCCACCACGCCGCCCCATTCCAGCATCAAGGTTAAGAACAGGTTATGGCCTGCGGCGGCGGGACGCTTGCCCTTGTCGGGCGTTCCCGCGAACGAAGCCTCGCGGCCGGGCGCGGGTGTTGTTAGGATCGCGCGGGCCGGCGTCGTGCCGGAACCGGGTGCGGAAGGACTGGAACTCAGGTGCGCCTGCCCAAAGCGACCTCCCTCACGACACGGATCAAGCACGCCGCCCTCGCCTTCGACGCCTGGGTGAACGCGAGCCTGTACGACGGCGGCCGCACGGCGGGAGAGACCTACGAGCGCTTCCAGGAGCGCATGAACGTCTTCTCGGTGCGGGGCTGGAAACGCTTCGCCCTCGACCTGACCAGCGAGGCGGTGACCCTCGGTACGGGTGGCGCGGTCCTGATGCTTGCCCTGGCGCAGCCGGCCTTCAACCTGACCAGCGACAACTGGCTGAAGGCCCAGGACCTCGCCGTGACCTTCCTCGACCGCTACGGCACCGAGGTCGGACGGCGCGGCATCAAGCACGACGATTCACTGAAACTCGACGATTTTCCAGACATCATGATCAAGGCGCTGGTCTCCACCGAGGACCGGCGCTTCTACGAGCATTGGGGTATCGACCCCATCGGAACCGCCCGCGCGCTGGTGTCGAATTCGCGCGGCGGCGGCAACACCCAGGGCGGCTCGTCGATCACCCAGCAGCTCGCCAAGAACCTCTTCCTCACCAACGAGCGCTCCCTCGAACGCAAGATCAACGAGGCCTTCCTGGCGCTCTGGCTGGAGAGCCACCTCTCCAAGAACGAGATCCTGAAGCTCTACCTCGACCGTGCTTACATGGGCGGCGGCACCTTCGGCGCCGTGGCAGCGGCGGATTACTACTTCGGCAAGCCGCTCAAGGACATCACCCTGGCCGAGGCCGCGATGCTCGCGGGCCTGTTCAAGGCGCCGACGAAGTACGCCCCCCACGTGAACCTGCCGGCGGCCCGCGCCCGCGCCGGCGACGTGCTGCACAACATGGTCGAGGCCGGCTTCCTCACCGAGGGCCAGATCCAGACCGCCCTGCGCAACCCCGCAACACCAGTGACCCGGACCCGCGACATCACAGCGGACTACTATCTCGACTGGGCCTTCGGCGAGATCAAGCAGATGGCCGATGCCGGTCGCTTTCGCAGCGACCGCGTCCTCACCGTGAAGACGCCCCTCGACCTGACCATCCAGCGCCGGGCCGACGAGGTGGTGCAGAACACCCTGCGCCGCTTCGGAGACCAGTACGAGGTCGACGAGGCCGCCATGGTGATCCTCGATCCGGACGGGGCCCTGCGGGCGATGGTCGGCGGTGCCGATTACGGCGAGAGCCAGTTCAACCGCGCCACCGACGCCCTTCGCCAGCCCGGCTCATCGTTCAAGCCCTACGTCTACGCCGCCGGTCTCGCCTCAGGCCTGTATCGCCCGGACACCCGTGTCGTCGATCGGCCCGTCTGCATCGGCAACTGGTGCCCGCAGAACTATGGGCGCTCGTTCTCGGGTGCCACGACGCTCACCGTCGCGGTGGCGAAATCCATCAATACCATCCCGATTCAGGTGTCGATCGCCCTGGGCAAGGCGATGGGCATCTCCCATGAAGCCCGGGCGGCGGCCGCCGGGCGCAAGAAGATCATCGAGATGGCCCACGCCATGGGCATCACCACCCAACTGACCGATTCCGTCTCCCTGCCGATCGGCTCGGCGGAGGTGAACGTCATCGACCAGGCCGCCGGCTACGCGGTGTTCGCCAATGGTGGGCGCAGGGCCAAGCCCTATGCGGCCATGGAGGTCCGCAACTCGTCCGGGGATGTGATCTACCGCCATGCCGACGAGCCGATGCAGCAGGTGCTGTCGACCCAGGTGGTCGCCGACATGAACTACATGCTCACCAAGGTCGTCGAGGAAGGCACCGGCAAGCGCGCTGCACTGGAAGGCATCAAGGTCGCGGGCAAATCCGGCACCACGAACGCCTACCGGGATGCCTGGTTCGTCGGGTACACGGGCAATTACGTCGGCGCCGTCTGGTTCGGCAACGACGATCATACCTCCACCAATAAGATGACCGGCGGCTCGTTGCCGGCCCTGACGTGGCATGACGTGATGGAAGTCGCCCACCAGGGTATCGAGCTCAAACCCATGCCGGGCCTGAAGGATCCGGGCCGTGCGGTGGCCCAGTCGGGGCAGAGCGCGGCCCCCGTGAACGCCGCGGCGAGCGCGGCCGGCAAACTCTCCCGCCGCTCCTTCGAGGTCATCGGCAGCATGAACGGCCTGTTCCGCCAGGTGGAGAAGACTTCCCTGAAAGCACCCGAGAAAACCTCTGCCCTTGAGCCCGTAAACGCCCCCGGCCCGGTGGCGGACGGGGTCCGCGCCGTCGGCGGCCGCATCGGCACACCGTAACCGGCGATCATGCGCATGACATTCGCCGAGACGGTCGCGCGGTTGCGTCCGGACCAGACCCGAACACGCTCTTCCGAGTCTCTGAGCCGGGAAGCAGGCCCGGTCTCCGAGACCGGCGGACGCGTGACGCGCGCACTGCGACACGGCGTACGCAAGGCTTCGACCGTGACGCTGATGCTCTACGCCCTGGCACTGGGGGCGGGACTCGGCCTCGCAACGGCCGATTACGCCACGCGGGGTGGCTATCTCTTCGGCGGCGTCCGGGTGGGGGCCTGGACCGCTTGGCCGAAAGTCGGCTCCTTGGGTGCGGATCCTTACGCCCGTGCGGTCAACGCGCGGCGCGGCGAGATCCCACTGGCGATCGGTGAAGGCATGCTGCTCACGGCCGATCAGGACGAATCCGGACGGCAACTCGATGCGGCCTGCACCTACCGCGTGGCGGGCGTGACGCCTCCGGCCCGTGCCTGGACCGTGACGGTGGCCGGACGCGGGCCGCGCGTTTCGGATAGCGCCCCCATGCGCGAAGGCTTCACCGCCACCGAGATTCTGCGCGAGGCCGATGGGCAGTTCGTGATTACCCTTTCACCGGAGGTCCAGCCGGGCAACTGGCTGCCGATGCCCCGTGCCGAGGGGCCGGTACGGCTCGCCCTGCGCCTGTACGACACGCCCGTGGCAGCCAGCGCGGGCAGCCTCGACCGCTCGGCGGTGCCGGCCATCACCCGGACTGGGTGCGCCGTATGACGCCGCGGGGACGCTTTCTCGTCGCCAGCCTGTCGGGACTGGTTCTCGCCGGCCTCGTGCACGGGACCACAATCCTGCTGATTCCGCGCCTTGCGGAGTCCGATGCCCTATCGCGCGCGCGTTCCGGAGAGAACCTCGACCATCCTTTGGCGATCAACACCGTGGCGGCCGGCGACACCACACCGCCCGTGGAAGCGTGGCTTCCGATTCCGGATCCGGCGGTGGCGGTCGGGCTCTGCGCCTATGACCTCTCCGAGGGACCGATGCGGGTTTCAGCGCGCACGGGCTCGCTGATGCTGTCCCTGGCGGTACACGGGCCTCGGGGGGCATTCTACGCGGTGACCGATCAGGCGGCGGTGCGCGGCGCCCTCGACCTCGTGGTGCTCACCCGGGCACAATACGACGAGGCGCTCGCCAACGCCGACGAGGACGAGGTCAGCCACGACGTCCGCATCGTCGCCGGCGACACCCGTGGGTTCGTGGTCGTGCGTGTGATCGCGGCCTTGCCGAGCCAACGCGCGGCGGCCGACGCGGCGGTACAGGCGGTCTCCTGCACCGTCGACAGCCCTGGCGACGAGAAGGCCGGCGGCTGAAGCAGCCCTCAATGCTTCGCGACGATCGGCCTCGGCGCAGGGATCGGGACCACGCCGTCCGTCTCCGGCAGCAGCCCGCATCGGGCCTCGGCTTCCGGTGGCACCAACGGATCAAGCAGTGGCCTCCGTCCGTCGAGGGCGGCTAAGGTCTGTCCGACCGCCAAGCCTTCCGGTCCCGGCGCCTCGATCAGCAGATGCTCGAGCGCATAGCGGTAGCGGCGGGAGCGGCGACCGGTCTCAAAGCGGACCCAGGCGGTGAGGCAGCGGTTCTCGGCCACCCGCATGGCGGCTTGGCGTACGTCGCCGTCGTCCAGACTCTTGGCGAAGGGCAGGCTGCGCAGGCGCAGGGCGTCGCCCTCCTTCACCCGCATCGCCACAGCGGCGAATTGAGGGATCAGCCGGGCATCGGTGCCAATATCCTCCGACAGACGCCGGTAGCGCGAGACCGGCGAGCGAAAGCTCTCAGCCTTCAAGGTGTCGTGATAGGCGGCCGGATCGTCGGTTCGCCAGGAGGCGGGCAGTACCCGAGTGCGCGTGAGATTGGCGAGAACGTCCGTGAACGCGTCGTGCTCGGCCGCCGGCATGAGGAAGCGCCAGGCGCGATCGCGCAGGGCGCGTTCCTCGTCGGTGAAAGGAAAGGCCGAGGCCGGCTCCTCGCGCTCCCGCGCCGCCAGAGTCCCGGTGGTCTCGATCAGACTGTTCCAGGCGCCGGCCTTGGGCCGCCCGAAATCGCCCTCCTGCGCGCAGCCGGCGAGGAGCGCCAGCGTCGCGAAGGGTGCCAGGCGCAGGGCCTGCCGGCGTCCGGTCCGGGAAAAGGGTACCATGCGGGCGCGCGTCGGCCGGGTGTCAGGACCGGCGGCGCAGGCGCGGCGCGGGAGCTTCCGGCTCGGGCATGCGCTCGTAGCGAATTCCGGTGAAGAGCAGGATGGCGCCCCGCGGCGCATCCGCGTCCGCTCTCCGGAAGCGGCGCGCCGGGGCCGGGAACGTCACGACCGTGGCCGTCGGACGCTCGGGGCGGCGATCGGCGCCGCCGGTGTCGGGCAACCTGTGGGTGTTCATCGGCTGGTTTCCGATTCCATTCGATCTCTGAGGCGAGCCGTCGCCGGGCCTGCCACCACCGCATCCGGGCCGTTCCGGTATCGGGGTGATGCCGTCAGAGATCAGCATGGGGTGGTTAACGGAACCTTGCGATGGCCGGAGCGCCTTCGTCTTCCATGCCCCACACACAGCAGGCCGATCGGGCGTGGCTTCCGTGCCACGCTCCTCGGCCCATGCCATGGCCCACGATTTGCTACGCCCTGGTCTGCCCATGGCGGGCATTTCCTCCCTTGCACTCGGCCCCGCTCGCCCGGCGAGCGGGGCTTTTTTGCGGGAGCGGCGTCATCGTGGCGCTTCGAACCCCGCTGGGTGCGGGGTCGAAGGCATGGAACACGCGGCGGCGGGAGCGCTTGCTAAGGGCCGGTCGCGCCCGATATGCCGTGTCGCTTCCGTTCGAACGACCTGACTCTTCGCGAACGCACTCTCCCGTCCAACACATTATCCCTTTCGCACACCCCACTTTCGATTGAAGGACACCGCCGGATGCGCGTGGTTATCTCCCGACTCTTGAGCTCCACCAAAGGACTCAACACGGCCCTGCGGATTGCGCCGTTCGCCCTCCTGATGGTGGCGGTCAGCCCGGCCCAGGCCCAGCGTGAGGACCAGGGCCTTCAGCTGGGATGCGCGAACGATTATTTCCGCCTGTGTGCCGGCGTGGATCCCAACAGCCAGGATGCGGAACGCTGCATGGATCGCAACCGTGCCCGCCTGTCGCCCGAGT
Source organism: Methylobacterium sp. V23 (assembly GCF_002917135.1). Taxonomy (NCBI): domain Bacteria; kingdom Pseudomonadati; phylum Pseudomonadota; class Alphaproteobacteria; order Hyphomicrobiales; family Methylobacteriaceae; genus Methylobacterium; species Methylobacterium sp. V23. Next base: position 129,346 of record NZ_PDHT01000004.1, on the reverse strand, counting down.
GCAAGGCCGCCATCGGCGACTACGACCGCCGTACCGGCGGGAAATCGCAGAAGTAAGGTGCCGCACGGCACACCGCATTACGGTCGGGACGGGCATCGACGCGGTCCGTCCCCAGACAGAGGTTTGACAGCATGACCCTGACCGTCGCGGTGCAGATGGATCCGATCCAGGCGATCCGGATCGCCGGAGACACCACCTTCGCGCTCCTGCTCGAGGCCCAGGCGCGGGGACACCGGCTGCTTCACTACACCCCCGATCGACTGTCGATGCAGGGGCAGGTCGTGACGGCCCGCGTCGAGGCCCTCACGGTGCAGGACATGGAGGGGGCGCACGCCACCCTTGGGCCGGTCGAGCGCATCGACCTGTCCAGCGTTGACGTGGTCCTGATGCGCCAGGACCCGCCCTTTGACATGGCCTACATCACCGCGACCCACATGCTGGAGCGGATCCACCCGCGGACCCTGGTGGTGAACAACCCGGCCGAGGTCCGCAATGCGCCCGAGAAGCTGTTCGTCCTCGACTTCCCGGAGCTGATGCCACCGACCCTGATCACCCGCGACAAGGCGGAGATCGAGGCGTTCCGGGCCGAGCATGGCGCCATCGTGATGAAGCCCTTGCACGGGCATGGCGGAGCCGCGGTGTTTCGAGTCCTGCCGGAGGACGCGAATTTCGGCTCGATGTTCGACCTGTTCTCGGTGACGTTCCGCGAACAATGGGTCGTGCAGCGCTTCCTGCCGCGCATTACCGAGGGCGACAAGCGCATCATTCTGGTGGACGGCGAGCCGATGGGCGCGATCAACCGAGTGCCTGCCCTCAACGACATCCGCTCGAACATGGTCCGCGGTGGAGCGGCGGCGGCTTCGGATCTCACCGAACGCGAGCGCGCGATCTGCGCCGCCATAGGCCCGGAGCTGAAGCGTCGGGGACTGATCCTGGTGGGGATTGACGTCATCGACGGCAATCTCACCGAGATCAACGTCACTTCGCCGACTGGCATCCGGGCAATCAAACGCCTCGGCGGGCCTGATCTGGCGGTCTCGGTCTGGGACGCGATCGAGTGTCGCGTCGGCAGGGTTCTGTCAGCCTGAGCGACGCCGAGGGTTGGACGACCCGTCCAGGCAGGTCCGGGATATCCTGGACCTGCCGCGTGTTCGTTTCAGCTTCAGACCAGACCCAGCTTCTGCGCCAGGCCGATCCGCTGGAGCTTGCCGGTGGCGCCCTTCGGGATCTCGTCCAGGATCATGATCTTGGCCGGCACCTTGAAGGCGGCGAGCCGCTCCGAGGCGAAGCCGCGCAACTCCTTCTCGACGAGGTGGTGTCCCTCGCGCAGCACAATCGCGGCGCAGACGTCCTCACCGAGCTTGTCATGCGGCATCGCGAAGGTGACGCACTGCGAGACCGCCGGGTGGTCCATGAGGATCTCGTCGACTTCGCGGGGCGAGATCTTCTCACCGCCTCGGTTGATGATCTCCTTGAGACGCCCTGTGATGGTCAGGTAGCCCTCGGATGAGAGCGAACCCTGGTCGCCGGTGCGGAACCAGCCCTGCTTGGTGAAGGCTTCCGCATTGGCCTTGTCGTTGTTCTCGTAGCCCGCCATCACGTTGTCGCCGCGGATGACGATCTCGCCGGTCTCGCCGGCGGGCAGGGGCTCGCCATCCTCGTCCACGATGGCGATCTCCGGACCGGCGGCGAGACCGACCGAGCCGGCGTAGTGGGGGCGCGGCGGGAGTGGGTTCGAGGCCATCTGGTGAGAGGCCTCCGTCATGCCGTAGGCCTCGATCAAAGGTGCGCCGAAAACCTCCTCGATTTCCTTCATGACCTGCGGCGGCATGGAGGAAGAGGAGGAGCGGATGAACCGCAGGGGATTGGCCTCGATGATCTCGCGGTTGCGGGAGGCACGGCCCAGGATCGCCTGGTGCATCGTCGGCACCGCCGTATACCAGGTCGGGCGGATCTCGTTCATCCAACCGAAGAACTTCAAGGCGTTGAAACCCGGGGTGCAGCAGACTTGGCCGCCGGCCGAGAGTGGCGCCAGGATGCCGGCGATCAGCCCGTGGATGTGGAACAGCGGCATGATGTTGAGGCCCCGATCCTCGGCCGTGAAGGCCAGGGTGGTCCGGATGTTGCGGGCCGAGGCGCAGACGTTCGACTGCTTCAGGGGCACGATCTTCGGGCGCGAGGTGGTGCCCGAGGTGTGCAGCACGAGGCCGATATCGTCGGGCCGGGCCGGGCCGCCCTGGGCCGCCGGAGCTGCGGCGGAGCCCTCGAAGGATAGAATGAAGCTGCCAGCCCCCTCCGCCGGGGTGGGCGTCAGACGCACCACCGGCACCCCGAGGCGCGCGGCCACGGTCACTGCCGGGCTCTCGGAGCCTGCAGCGACGACCAGCAGGCGGGCGTTGAGGTCGGAGAGATAGAACGTGAATTCGTCCGCCTTGTAGCTCGGATTGAGGGGGGCCGCCGTCGTGCCCGCTCCGATGGCCATGAAGGCGGCCGCCATCTCCGGCCCATTGTCGAGGACGATGCCGACCCGATCGTTCCGACCAATGCCCTGCGCGTTGAGGGCCGCGATCGTCCGGTCCGTGAGCGTACGGAGCTGACCGAAGGTTAGTGGCACACCACCGGGGCTCGACAGGGCGGTGGCCTCCTCGGCCCCCGCGCGGATCAGGGCGTGGAGAGTGGTGGCGGCGGTCGTCGGTGCGGCGGTCTCGGCCATGGTCATCAACCTCGAATGTCTGGAGTTCAGGCCGGCGTGATGGAGAGGCGCCCCTGCGCTCGCTCCAGGCTTTGGGCGAGGAGGCGCATCAGGGCGTAGACGGTGTCGATATGGGGCGTCGGGGTGTCGGTGAGGCGCCCGAGTTCGATGATCGAGCCGACCAGAGCCTCGAGCTCGATCGGCCGCCCGGCCTCCACGTCCTGCAGCATCGACGTCTTGTGGGCGCCGACCTTCTCGGCACCCGCGATGCGGCGCTCGATGCCGAGCTTGAAGGTGACGCCGAGGCTGTTCGCGATCGTCTCCGCTTCCCGCATCATGTCGGCGGCGAGAGCGCGGGTTTCGGGAAACTGACAGATGTCCACCAGGGTGGCGTGGGCCAGCGCCGAAATCGGGTTGAAGCTGAGATTGCCCCACAGCTTGAGCCAGATCTCCGCCCTGATGTCGCTGGTCACCGGAGCGCGGAAGCCCGCCCTGATCAGGGTCTGGGCCAGGGACTGCACCCGCGGGGACATCGACCCGTCCAGTTCCCCGAGGCCGAAGCGGTGGCCCTCCACCACCTGCACCACGCCGGGCTCGGTGAGCACGGCGGCCGGGTACACCACCGACCCGATGACGTGTTTTGGGTCGAGGTGCTGGGCGATGAGGCCGCCCGGATCGGCGGTCTCCAGGTGCGTACCCGTCAGGTCCCCGCCATGCCCCTGCAGAAAGTACCACCACGGGATCCCGTTCTGCATCGTCACCACCATCGTCTCGGGTCCGATGAGGTGGTGCAGGTCGGCCGCGATCGGCCCGACCTGATGCGCCTTGACGGTGAGGAGCACGATGTCGTGCTGGCCCGCCTCTGCCATCGACTTGGTGGCCTTGAGGTTCGTCACGTGGATCTCGGAGCCGTCCTCCTCGATCAGCCGCATACCGTTCCGCTGGATGGCGTCGAGGTTGGTGCCGCGCGCGATGAAGGTGACGTCCTCGCCCGCATGGGCGAGGCGCACGCCGAGAAATCCTCCGATGGCGCCGGCGCCGACGATCGCGATGCTCATATGGGTGTCCTTAAAACCTGTCCTGATCACGGCCGCTTCGTGGGCGTCGGGTGTCTCATGAAACGCTGTTCGACAACACGCCGATGCCGGCGATCTCGACCTCCACCGTGGCGCCCTTGGGGATCGGGCCGCTGCCCACCGAGGTGCCGCAGGCAATGAGGTCGCCCGGCTCCAGAGTCATGTCCCGAGAGAGCTCGGCCACGAGTTCGGCGGGCCGGCGCATCATGTCGGCGAGAGGATAGCGCTGGCGCTCGCGCCCGTTCACCCGCACCGCCACATCGAGCACCTCGGGATCGATGCCGGTGGCTATCACCGGGCCGAAGGGGCCGAAGCCGTCGAAGCCCTTGGAGCGGGTCCAGTGCACGAAGCTCGGATCGGCCTTCAGCGCCTCCAGGGCGGTGACGTCGTTCACGCACGTGTAGCCGAAGATGTGCGCGGCCGCCGTTTCCGGCGTGAGGTCTCGACCACGCTTTCCGATCACGATCCCGAGTTCGCCCTCGAACAGCAGTCGCCCTGAGCCCTCAGGCGCCGTGATCGTCTGGCCGCTCGCAAGGTAGCAGCTTGCCGGCTTCACGAAGTACAGTGGCACGTCGGGCCGGGTCAGGCCCTGCTTCTCTGCGGAGGCGTGGAAGTTATTCCACAGGGCGATGTACTTCGAAGGCCTGCACGGCAGGTCGAGGGTGACCTCGGAGAGCAGCAGGGTCGCGCCGGTGGGTGTCGGTTCGGCGAACAGATCGCCCGTGTGAACGTGGATGGTCTCGCCGTCGAGGCGGCCGAAGCCGCTCGCGCCGTCGTGGAGGTAGCGGAGCCAGCGTGCCATCGGGTCAGCTCCGGGCGATGAACCGGGCGCGCATCGGCTTCAGCACGAAGAGCGCTAGAAACCCGGCCAGGAAGGCCATGCCGGAGGCGGCGTAGAACACGTTCTGCCAGCTGCCGGTCTTGGCCTGGATCATGAGCAGGATGGGCAGTAGCAGGGCAGCGGTGCCCTTTGCGGTGTAGAGGAGACCGGCATTGGCTGCAGCGTTCTTGTCGCCGTAGGTGTCGCTGCAGGTGGCTGGGAACAGGGAGTAGATCTCCCCCCAGGCGAAGAAGACGAGGCCGGTCAGCAGCACGAAGGCCATGGGGATATGGGCGAACATCCCAAGCGCCAGGATGCCGGCACCCTCGATCATGAAAGCGATGACCATCGTGTTCTCGCGCCCGATCTTGTCCGAGACCCAGCCGAAGAACGGTCGCGTCACACCGTTGAGCACCCGGTCGATGGTGAGCGCGAAAGTCAGGGCCGGCAGGGTGATGCCGATGAGCGAGACCTCGACCCCTGCCACCTTGAAGTCCTTGGCGATGGGAGCGAGGGAGGCAGCCGCCATCAGGCCACCGGCGGCCATCATCACGAACATGAGGTAGAGAAGCCAGAAGACCGGCGTCCGGACCATCTCGGCGGTCGAGTACTGGCGCCGGGTGACGGTGTTCACAGTCGCGGTGCGGCCGGCCAGCATCCGATCCTTGAAGGCGGCGGTGGGCGAGACGAGGAGCAGCGCCGCCAACATGACGACCAAGCCCTGGCCGAGGCCGAACACGAAGAAGGTGTGCTGGTAGCCCGAGTCGCGGATCATGTTGGCGATCGGGATCACGGTCAGGGCCGAGCCCGCCCCGAAACCGGCAGCGGTGAGGCCGGCTGCGAAGCCGCGCCTGTCTGGAAACCACTTCAGGGCATTGCCCACGCAGGTGCCGTAGACCGCGCCGGCGCCGACGCCGCTGATGGCGGCGGCCACGTACAGCAAGGTCAATGTGTCGGCATAGGCGTTCAATACCCAGCCGAGGGCGCAGAGGGCGCCGCCAAAGATGGTGACGAGGCGCGGACCGTACTTGTCGACGAACCAGCCCTCGATCGGCACCAACCAGGTTTCCATCACCACGAAGATCGTGAAGGCCCACTGGATTGCGGTGCGCTCCCAACCGAACTTCTGCTGGATCGGATCGACGAACAGGGTCCAGCCATATTGCAGGTTGGCGATCATCGACATGCACAGCACGCCGAGAACGAGCTGTCCCCACCGACCGAGCGGGGGCGCATCCACCTTCGCCGCAAGCTCCACGCGGCTTGCAGCGACGCCGGCGGGCGCGATCGACGTCGTCCCGGGCGGGACAGGCGCAGCAGTACGCGCGGTCATGGGCGGCTTCCTCGACTCAACTCTTGTTTGGGAGCTTCGGTTTTATCGGCAATTATTTTGCATTCAAGGATCTATACCTCGGGCAAACCTTCCGTTCGTCTGCAAAATTTTTGGGTTAAGCCGCTAAAAAATTTGAGATGCTGGGCGACCGGGCATCCGGACAGTTGATCTTCTTGCGGTGCAAGAGAGACGTTTGCGGCGCCGCGTCAGGAGGCATAGCCAGCAGGGGGCCACGCGTGCGGGGAACTGTCGGATAGGGAACCAACGGCAGTAGGCTCCGTTACGCTTGCCTGACGACGTCGGGTTGCATTCTGCGACCAGACGTTCAGCCTGACACCAACTTGATGGAGCGTTTGATGAGCAGCACGACGGACAAGATCAAGGGTCTCGCCAACGAGGCCGTCGGCAACATCAAGCAGGGCATTGGTTCGGCAACCGGCAATGAGAAGCTGCAGGCCGAGGGCAAGGCTCAGGAATTGAAGGGCGAAGCCCAGAAGACTGTCGGCGATGCCAAGGACGGCATCAAGGGTGCGGCCCAGAGCGCGGCCGACGCCGTCAAGAAGATCTGAGCGGGTCGTCCCTGCGCCTCGGCTCCGGATGGGCCGAGGCGTCGGGCTGCCGGGCCGACTAGCAGCAGCATCGAAACAGTCCTGGCCGAAGAGACCGCGCACGTTCGGCTGTTCTGGCAAGGGCCGAGACGAGAAGGATCTTCAAGATGAACCGCGACCAGATCGAGGGTGGAATCCGGAATATCCGGGGCCGCGGGCGCTCCGCACTCGGTGCCGTGACTGGACGGGTTCGTCCGCAGGCCGAGGGCGCCTATGATCAGGCAGCCGGAGCCGTCCAGTCTGCCTATGGGCGGGCCCGCGCCACCGCCGATGAGATCCAGCGCGACGGAGCCCATCTTATCGACGAGGCTCGTCACCGGAGCCGGGCGATTGCGGGCGACCTTCAGGACCGCGGTCGGCTGTATCAGGACGAGGCCGTCCGACGCAGTCGCGCCGTCGCCCTGCGGGCCGATGAGAACAAGGGTACCACGCTTCTCCTCGTGGCTGCCGCCGCGTTTGGCGCTGGCTGGCTCCTGCGACGCACCCGTTGAATCGTCGATCCATCCTCTGAGAGAGGGCCGGGGCATTCATGCCTCCGGCCTTCTTCGCGTTCGACGGTCCGGTACGGCGCGCCCCTTGGAGGAGGCAGGGATTCCGTGGCAGGCAGGGCTGCGCGCGGCGTTCCGATCGCTTCGCCCGAGGAGAGCGGAGATGCCGATACGCCACTGGGCCGAGTTGACGACGGACGAGATCCGGGATCGCGACATGGGCCGGACCATCGCGGTGCTGCCCGTCGCCGCCATCGAGCAGCACGGCCCGCACCTGCCGCTGGCCACTGACGCAATCATCGCCGAGGGCTATCTGGCGCGCCTCACGACGTTGTCAGCCGCAGATCTCGACGTCCTGCTCCTGCCGACCCAGGTCGTCGGCAAGTCCGACGAGCACGCGAGTTTCCCCGGGACCTTGTCACTGACCACCGCGACGGCCCTGGAGGCCTGGACCGGGATCGGCGATGCCGTCCGCCGCGCCGGTTGCGGCAAGCTCGTCATCGTGACCTCGCATGGTGGCAATAGCGGCCTGATCGACCTCGTGGCCGGTGACCTGCGCGGGCGCCACGCCATGGTGGCGGTGACCACCGCCTGGAGTCGGTTCGGCTATCCCGACGGACTGTTCCCCGAGGCGGAGATCCGTCACGGCATCCATGGCGGCGGCGTCGAGACCGCCCTGATGCTGGCCTTGCGGCCAGATCTGGTGCGACGTTCCGAGATCGCGAATTTCACGCCGCGTACGCTGGCCATGGCGCAGACCTTCACCCATCTGCGCGCGGGCCGTCCCGCTGCCTTCGCCTGGCGGGCGGAAGACCTCAACCCGGCCGGCGCCATCGGAGACGCCCGGCTCGGGACCGCGGAGGCGGGGGACCGTGCCCTCGACCACGGCGCCCGCGCCTTCCTCGATCTCCTGCGCGACGTCGACCACTTCAGCCTTGTCGCGTGATCCGCTTTTCCGCGTGAGAGGAGAATCTCGTGAGGTCGGTCCCATGCGCTCCGTAACCTCCGGGGAGCCGGGAGCGAACAGGCCTGATGCGGGAGAGCTGACCCCGATGTCGGCCTCTCGGATCATGGAGCACCCCCGATGGCCTGTGCCGTCCCGGCTGGACACGATCGGCCGACCCTGCGGACCCGCGACGCCTTCGGCTGGGCGAAGGTCGTCCGGCACTCCGCGGCGGCCAGCGGATTCACCGTACGCATGAGCCAGGATCAGGCGCTCGCATCCGACATGGCCGCCGCACAATCAGGTGACGCGGAGGCCTATCGCCGCCTTTTGCGCGACTGCCTTCCGGTGATTGCCGGAATGGTGCGGGCGCAGGGGGTCCGGGCGGATGCCGTGGACGACGTGGTGCAGGACGTGCTGCTGACGATCCACCGGGCGCGGGCGACCTACGATCCGGCCCGGCCCTTCCTGCCCTGGCTGCGCGCCATCACCCAGCGCCGGGCCATCGACGGGATGCGCCGGGCCGGTCGCCGCCCGCGGGAAGTCCACGATCCCATCGCCTACGAAGCGGAGGTCGATCGGGGGCCGGCGCCGGGCCACCGCCTGGAGGCGCGCGACCGGGAGCGGGTCCTGGCCCGGGCCGTCGCCGCCCTGCCGGAAGGCCAGCGCCAGGCCGTCGAGCATCTCGCGCTTCAGGAGCGCAGCCTGGACGAGACGGCCGCCCTGACGGGGCGCACAAAGGGTGCCCTGAAGGTCAACCTGCACCGGGCACTGAAGGCCCTGCGACGGACGCTGGGATCGGGCTCCGCGGACCGGGACGAGGCCGGGCCCCGGGCAGGTGAGCGAGGAACCCACGATGTCTGACACGGCCCGAACGTCCGCGCATGAGCGTCTGGTGGACAGCCTCGCCGGCGGTCTGCGGCCCGTCCGGCGGCTGCCCGGGCCGGCCTTCCGGGCGCTGGCCTGGTGCGCGGCCGCCGCCGGGCTGGGCCTCGCCCTGATGCCCTTCGCCGATCTCGAGGCCCTGCGCACCCGCATGGCCGTGGCGGATCTGCGCTACGCCGCGCTCGGGGCGGTGCTGACCGCCGTCGCGGCGGCGGTCGCGGCGTTCCAGACCAGCGTACCGGGGCGCGCCTCCACCTGGGCCCTGCTGCCCCTGGCACCGGCCGCCCTCTGGATCGGGGCCAGCGGCGTCGGCTGCCTGCGTGATTGGGCGGTGCCTGGTGCCGATCCCGCCGACATGCACCAGACCGGGGGATGCGTCGCGTTCCTCCTCACCTTCTCGCTTCCGTTGTCGCTGGCTCTTGTCTGGATGCTGCGCCGGGCCTGTCCGCTGCGCCCCAATCTGACCGCTGCCCTGGCGGGGCTCTCGGCGGCGGCGGCCTCGGCGGCGCTCCTGGTGCCGTTCCATCCGCACGACGCCACCGCGACGGACCTCGCCCTGCACGCGCTCGTGGTCGGCCTCGTGATCGGGGCCAACGGCTTGGCCGGCGGACGCCTGCTCAGACGTGGCTGACCGCCTCACGTCCAGGCGAGCAGGACCTCCTCGGTGGTCACGGGGTGGACCTGCTGGCCGTAGCGGCGATGGTACATCGTCAGCAGGGCATCGTGCGCCTCGTCGCAGGAGCTGCACAGGGCGTCGGTGACGACGAAGACCCGGTAGCCGAGGTCGACGGCTCCCAGCACGCTCGCGAGCACGCAGACCTCGGTCTCGCCGCCGGTCATCAACAGGGTGTCGACGCCGCGGGCCTGGAGGCGGGCATCGAGGTCGGTGCCGAGCCAGGGGGAATAGACCGTCTTGTCCAGGATCTCCGCCGGCGGTGTGAGGCGGGCGAGGCCGGGGGCGAGGTCGACCAGGCCGGGCGGCAGCTGATCCCGGGTCATCGAGGCCCAGCGCCGGTAGTAGCCTGCCCAGGTGCCGTGACCCTCGCCGGGATGCTGGGCGGGGATGAAGCGGGTGAGGATGGTGCGCTCCGGATGCGCGGCCACGAGGCGCTCGACCCGCGGCAGGACCCGGGCCATCCAGGGCGTGTGCCAGTCGGTCTCCTCTAGGAACATGCGCTGCATGTCGACGCACAGATGCAGGCAGTTCGGCCCCAGCGCACCGGGGCGCGCACGCCACTCGCTCACGATCCCCTCCCCTGATTGTCCACGACAGAACCCTTGAGTGTCCACGACAGGACCCTTGCCGGTCCGCCTGGATCAACCCCCGCTCGGGCCGTGAGTTCTGTGGAAAGATGCCGGTGCTCGAGGCTAGATGCACCCTCGGCTGAAAGAAATTGCATCCTCTAAAAAATTGAACACCCAGTGACTCTCACGGTTCTCGGGGTATCCGGAGACCAACGTCTCCGTATGCACGTCCATCGCACCGCCGTTATCGCGACGAGCGGGCTGTTTTTGTTCGAGCATGGCGAGATTTCTGCATGTTATACTATGATAAGCGCCTTCAATACCCGGTGAAGGTCGACAAGCCGGATCCGATCTTTGCACGCATGCTGCAGCAGGCGATCGGCGGCATCGAGGGTGAGATCCGCGTCTGCATGCAGTACTTCTTCCAGGGCTGGGGGGCGCGCGGGCCGACGACCAAGTACCGCGACATGCTGCTCAACACCGCGACGGAGGAGATCGGCCACATCGAGATGCTGGCCACCGCGGTGGCGCTGAACCTCGAGACCGCGCCGGCGACGCTGCAGGAGGCGGGGGCGGCCGATGGGGTCGTGGGCGCCGTGATGGGCGGCGGCAACCCGCGCGACACCATCGAGGGCATGCTGCACCGGCACGTCCTCTCCACCGGCATGGCGGCCTATCCGGCCAATTGCGACGGCGTGCCCTTCGACATGAGCCATGTCTACGCCAGCGGAAACCTCGCGGCGGACATGTATTGCAACGTCGCCGCCGAGACGACCGGCCGTATCCTGGCAGTTCGCCTGTTCAATGCCGCCCATGATGCCGGCATGAAGGACATGCTGCACTTCCTCATCGCGCGCGACACCATGCACCAGCAGCAGTGGCTCGCGGTGATCGAGGAGATGGGTGGCCACGAAGGCAACCTGCCGATCCCGAACAGCTTCCCGCAGAGCAAGGAACACGAGAAGTTCAATTACAACTTCTTCGCCACCACCCGGGACGGCTCGCCGCCGCCGGCGGGCCGCTGGACCAGCGGGCCGTCCCTCGACGGCAATGGCGTGTTCACCGTGGTCCAGAACGAGCCGATGGGCGAAGAGCCGAATCTCGGTCCGGCGCGGCCCGACAGCGGCGCGCAGACCCAGCAGATGTGAGGCGCGGGACGCGCCGGTATACCGGTGGGGTCGTGTTGAGGTCGCGGGGGTTTCGCCCCGCGCCGCTCAGCCGGCGCGGATCGCGTCCGCCACCTCGCCCGGATATTCCTCGTGCGGGCTGAGTGCGCCCGGCACCGAGGCCCGGGCGACCCGGCCGGTGGCGATCAGCGCGTCCATCTCGGCGCCGGAGCGGCGCGGGGCCCGCTCCGGCCGCAGGACCAGGATCGGCGGCAGGTCGGGGGCCTCGAACAGGTCGAGGAAGTCCCGGCGATTCGCGAACGGGTCGAGGCCGCCGGTGACGAAGGCGGCGGTGCCGAAGCGGCCGCCGTTCTGGCGGGTGATGGCGTGCTTGTCGGCGATGACTCCGGGCGTGACGTGGTCGGGGTCGGCATAGACGTGGGCCCGCATCATCCGGCCGATGACGGGGCGGCTGATGTTGATGCGGTAGAGGGCGTCGCCCAGGAGCGGCAGCTCGACGGCCCGGCGCAGGCCGGCGAACAGGCCCCGGCGCTCCGGTCCCAGGGCGGTGGGCAGGGGCCCCCGCCAGGTCGGGGCAATCAGGACGAGGCGCGCGAACAGCCCGGGGTGGCGCCGGGCCGCGGCCATGAGGTAGCCGGCGGCGTGGCCGGCCCCGACCCCGAGGGCGTAGGGCCCGGGGGCCGCCGCCAGCAGGGCGTCGAGGTAGGCGTGCATCGTCTCCGGGGTCATGGGCACCCGGGCCCGGACATGGTCGCCGAAGCCCGGCCAGTCCGGCACGAGGCAGCGATAGGCGTGGCCGAGGTCCTTGGCCAGGGGCCGCATCTCGACCCGGGCCGAGATCGAGGACAGGGCGGGCAGCAGCAGGGCGTCGGGGCCGCTGCCGACGACGTCGTAGGGCGTCGGCACGCGACGCCCGGCGAAGGTCAGCGCGAAGCTGCGGGCGGAATGGGCCGGGTCGATCATCGTACGCCTCTCTCTTGCATCCAAGAGACCGAACCAAACATCAGGAACAATCTTGCAAGCGGAAATTATACATCAGTATTATTGGTTCAATGCTTGACGTCTATTGGATGCAAAAATATCGCACTTGATAATTGATCGGCTCAAGAATACGCTTATTGTATGTTTACGCAGCGGACCAAAGTTGTGTCCTATGCGGTTGCGGCCCTCATTGGGGGCTGGCAGCCATACTTTTGCTTGTCATAAGGTCATATAGCCCAGCCGTCGCGCTTTTATCTGCGTCGCTTGGGCTTGGTATTTGCTTGTTCCTGCTCATCGAACGGAAGTAATTCTTGGGGTCCTTGATATTGGCCCGGCACGCTAAGCACAGACCATACTGTACGCTCTTTAGAAACCCAAGCTCCGTCCACGAATTCTTCATGAGTCTCTAAAGCAATTCGCATATGCGTACTTCCCTTCATAAGAATGGGATGCTTACCTGAAAATACTGCATCTAGAAATATATGATCCTTAATTGGAGCGCCGAACTCGACTTCACCGATTCGAAACTTCCATCGCCGCTTTCTATCGTTCTCCAGAACCGGACTTACCAAAATTGCATCGGAAATCTCACGTCTAACTCGCTTTTTTTTCAGCCGGTTCTTCGAGCCTTGTAATTCCACTGCGTTTAGCAAATTCATTTCTCGGAACAATGTTAGAGGGACAAACCCCAGGCTCCTTACTAACACCAACGCCAATTACCGCAGGGTCTTCATTTAGCTCGGCGTAAAGCCGTTGTATTTGCCGCTCACCGGCTTTTGCTTCTATGGCTTTCACGGCTCGGCTGACGATATCTTCTTTATCTTCGTCTGATAGCGCGGCTTCTTGCTCGCCAAATAGCTGCTCCCAAACGACGGTCGTAGCTTTCTCGAATACAAATTCTCCTACGTGGACCGTAATATAAGACGCAAACACCAGAAGCAGCGCATAAAGAGTTATTTCATAAGTCCTGCCGGCGGCACGAAATTTTATCTTTGTATTAAGAGATATGCTTCCTTCAGTCGTGCTGATAAGCTCAATTCTTGTGTCGCTGAATGGATCAATAAAGCCGGCAATCTCTCGAATCGCATCAGCAAATGCAAGACTTGCTCTTGCTACAGCTTCAAGGTCTGCCTTTTGGCCCTCTTGGAGGTCAATGTAGAGACTTATGGTCTCGGATAGCATATTTCCCCCCGGCCGCCGACAAGTTGTAACACGCGTCGGGTGCCGGTCAATCTCAGGTGGTTAACTTGCGCCGCTTCCTAAGAACCCAGAACCTCCTTACGACCAATAATCCGGTATCGTGTAGCAGCCTCATCCACGAAGGGGTTCCAAACATATGGTTCGACCGCCTCAATCCGTCCTATCGCCGGTAAGCCGTCTGACGCAGCCGCTCACTATCGTCCACACCACGACGGAATGGGCGTTAGCGACGGCGTTCTGGGACAAGCAACGAGCATTACTCATTCGATGGAATGGCGAGCCCGACAAGCCTCTCGGCAACCCCGTGTCGCACGGCAATCCTACTTGGTTCGTCCTGCCGTCTGATCTTCATTGGGCGGCCCTCGCTTTAGCTAATCCATCAAACCGCCTTGAGGCCATCAACTGGCTCAATGGACCGCCTCTACCCTAGTACCATCTCCTACACCTCAAGCGACACCATCCACGGTTGCTTTCGCCATCGCCTTGGTGCCTTTGCTTTCCCGGGTCGCCGAACGCGGTCCAGCGACCCGGCGCCGCCCGGATCAGGTGCGCAGGAGCTCGTTGATGGCGGTCTTGGAGCGGGTGCCGGCATCGACGCGCTTGACGATCACGGCGCAGTAGAGGCCCGGGCCGGGGCTGCCGTCGGGCAGGTCCTTGCCCGGCGTGGTGCCGGAGACCACCACCGAGTAGGGCGGCACGCGGCCGTACATGACCTCGCCGGTGGTCCGGTCGATGATCTTGGTCGAGGCGCCGATGTAGACGCCCATGGAGAGCACGCTGCCCTCGCCGACGATCACACCCTCGGCCACCTCGGCGCGGGCGCCGATGAAGCAGTTGTCCTCGATGATGACCGGGTTGGCCTGCAGCGGCTCGAGCACGCCCGCGATGCCGGCGCCGCCGGAGATGTGGCAGTTCTTCCCCACCTGGGCGCAGGAGCCGATGGTGACCCAGGTGTCGACCATGGTGCCCTCGCCCACATGGGCGCCGAGGTTGATGAAGCTCGGCATCAGCACGGCGCCGGGGGCGATGTAGGAGCCGCGGCGCACGACGCAGCCGGGCACGGCGCGGAAGCCGGCCTCGCGAAAATGCTTCTTCTTCCAGCCCTCGAACTTCGAGGGCACCTTGTCCCACCAGGTCGCGCCGTCGGGGCCGCCATGGATGATCTCCATGTCGTTGAGGCGGAAGGACAGCAGCACCGCCTTCTTGAGCCACTGGTTGACCTGCCAGTCGTCGCCGACCTTCTCGGCGACCCGGGCCTTGCCGGAATCCAGGAGGTCGAGGGCCGCGTCGACGGCCTCGCGCACGGCGCCCTTGGTGCCGGTGTCGATGCCGGCGCGCTCCTCCCAGGCGGTCTCGATGGTGGCGGCGAGGTCGGTGGGGGACGCGGGGTGCGACATGGGGCAGGTTCCGGCAACGGATCGGGACGGGCCCCGTGCTTACAAAAGCCCGTCCGGCCTGTCACCTTCGCGGCCGCAGCGTCGCGCGGCCTCGCGCGGTATGCCGGCGGCCGCCCTGGCCCGGCCGGACTCGACCGGCCCGGCTCAGCCGGCCGGCGTCGGCCCGAAGACGTTCACCCGAAGACGTTCCCCCGCAGACCTGAACCCGGAAAATTCGCCCGCCGACATCAGCCCGCGGTCATCAGCCCGCAGTCATGGGCTTGGCGCTGGCATGGCCGCAGGCGTCGTAGCGCCGCTCGATGAAGAAGTAGTCCTTCATGGCGGTGTTGAAGTACTTGGCCGAGACCGAGACCTCGCGCCGGCCCGGCCGCCCCTCGGCAATGGGGCTGGGCACCCGCTCGATGGTGCAGCACTCGGTCTTGTCCCCGAGATAGTCGAGCCGGTTGGCATAGGCCCGTCCGCCGTGATCGCCGTTCTTGACGATGTCGCGGATCATGATGTCGACGTAGGCCTCGTCGGGCAGGGTGGCGTTGGTCTCGTAGCAGACCAGCAGGCGGGTCGACTGCTCGTAGATCAGGAATCCGGCACCCAGGACGGCCAGCCCGAAGAAGGCGACGGTCGCCGCCTGCGTCCTCCGGCTCATCGGTTGATCCTCCTGGCGCTCCGCCATCCCATGTCCCTCCGCAGGGCGCCGACCCGGGCCCGCGGGCACACGGGGCCCGGGCGTGCGATCCCGGGCCGAAGGCCGGGATGCCACGTGCGCCGGATGTCACCTCCGACCGAGCTTGCACCCGATTCCATCACAAAGGGTTTCCGCGGAGGGGGTCGACGACCACAAAGGCCGGCCGGGTGCTGGCCAAGTGCCGGCCAAGTGCTGGCCAAGCGCCAGAAAAGGCCGGTTCCGGGCGGGATCGAGCGGATGCGGGTCCGAGACCGTCCCGCTGCCGCGTCCGTCGTCCGTCGTCCGTCGTCCGTCGTCCGTCGTCCGTCGTCCGCCGGCGATTCGGGACGCCAGGGTTCGGATCGCAAGGGTTCGGGACGAGGCCCCGGCTCAGGCCGCCCCGATGGGGCCTGGGGCGACCGAGCCGGGCGCGATCGTCGTTCAGTCGCCGTAATAGCGCTGGATGCGGGCGGCCTGGCCGACGTGATACGCGAACCGGGCGTCTCCGTCGGATTGCGCCTGCCGGACGGCGGCGGCATGTCCGTACACCTGAGCCGCACCATAATCGCCCTGGAGCACAGCAACGTTCGCGGCATGCAAGTCTCTCCGAGACTGAATCGCACGAACATTCGCGTCATGGGCGGCGTTTTGGGCGACGATGTACGAGCGCAGGCTCTCATGCGCCTGCGCCGGCACTGCAAGCCACGCCGAACTACTGACGAGAAAACCGGCCAAGGCCATTTTTACGACGCTCATGACAGTATCTCCTCAAACTGATCGATGATCACCGACGAAACAGCAGGCCCATCCCATCCCTCTGAGCGGATCAGGAGCCTGGGGTCGAGTCGAACTTAGTGTGTTTGTCCCGTCTCGACCAGGGCTATAGCCTGACGGAATGTCGGGCACCTTAACGGCGCGCGCCCTCGGCGCTCCGGCGGCGTGCCTCGGTCGCGACGCCGCGCCCGGTCGGGCCGCGCGAAGGGCGCCTCGGCGACCGAAGGCACCGGGTCGTCCGGACCTGCGGCCGCCGCCCGGCCGGTGGCGGTGGGGTGAGATCGCGGGGACCGTCAGCGCCGCGGGGCGAAGCCCCGACGCCGGCGGAGGCGGGCGGTTACGGCGCGATGCGGTCGAACCGGTCGCCGAGGCTGGCGAGGTCGCCCGCGAAGGTGGCGAGGTCCGTGCTGAGTTCGCCGTGAATCGCCCGGGCGGCGTCGGGAAACTCCTCCAGCACCCGGCGCATCAGGGTCGGGGTGATGCGGACCACCTCGGCGGGGCTGGTCGCGTCGGCGTCGCAGGGGCGCTCGCCGCGCTGGAACAGGGCGAGGCGGCCGACCAGGCTGGAGCGCCCGACCGTGACGGGGGCGGCGCGGCCGCCCCGCGGGGTCAGCGTCAGGGTGCCCGACATCACCACGAAGCCGCCGTCGCCGCGCTCGCCCTGCGCGAACAGGCGCTCGCCCGCCGCGAGGCTGCGGCGCTCGGCGGCGAAGGAGAGCAGGCGCAGGGCGTCCCGGCCCAGGAAGCCGAACAGCGGCGCGGCGCTCAGTATCGCGATGTCGTCGTCGAGCCCCACCTGGCGTCCATTCCTTGCCGCGCTGTCGGGGGAGCTTAGCCGAACCGGCGCGGACGCGAAACGGCGGCGGCGCGCCTCCGGCGCCGGACGGGGGAGAGCGGAGCACCCGGCCGGATCGACCGCGCGCGGAGGATGGGGCGGAGGATGGAGCAGAGGCGGTGTCGGCGGCGCGCGCGCCAGCGCCGGGGCGCCCATAACGTCTGCCACCCGACAAAGGCGGGCGACGACTATCTCGCCTCAGGAACGATGCTAGAGTGTCGGCACCTTCGACGTTTCTTCTCGGTGACGATACCCGAATTGTGCTGGGTGCCCTTGCCTGTCGGACAGGGACCATGACACGGCTCCAGCCATCCGCCTCCGCCAACGGGCTGCTCCGGCGGCTTCCCCCCGAGGATTTCGACCGCCTCGCGCCCGACCTCCGGCGGGTCGAGGTCGAACTCCTCCAGGTCCTGATCGCGCCGGGCGAGACCGTCGAGACCCTCTACTTTCCCGAGAGCGGCTACGGATCGGTCGTGGCCAATGGCGGCGAGGGCGGGACCGGCGGGGTCGAGATCGGGCTGATCGGCCGGGAAGGCCTGATCGGGGCCGCGCCGGTCCTGCTCGATGCCGACCGCACGCCGCACCAGACCCTGGTCCAGCAGGCCGGCACGATGCTGAGCCTTCCGGCCTCCGCCCTGACCGAGGCCGTCGGCCGCAGCGAGACCCTGCGGCGCTTCCTGCTGCGCTACGTCCACGTCCACGGCCTGCAGGTGGCCTCGACCGCCTACAGCAACGCGACCTACACCATCGACGTGCGCCTCGCCCGCTGGCTGCTGATGTGCCACGACCGGGCCGAGGGCGACGAGATCCGCCTCACCCACGACTTCGTGGCGCTGATGCTCGGGGTCCAGCGCGCCAGCGCGACCATCGCGGTCCAGACCCTGGAGGGCAACGGGCTCATCCGGGCCCAGCGCGGCCGCGTGACGATCCGGGACCGGGCGCGCCTGCGGGAGATGGCGAACGGGAGCTACGGCTCGGCGGAGGCGGAATATGCCCGCCTGATCGGGCCTTCCTAGGGAGGTGACCGCCGGATGCCGCGCTACTTCTTCAGCATCCGCTGCGACACCGGCCCCCTCGACCTGGCCGTGGACGAGGAGGGCGACGAGCTGCCCGACGTCGCGGCGGCGCGCCGGCATGCCCGGACCCTGGCGCAGGACCTGATCGCCCGGCACCGCATGAGCCTGATCCGGGACTGGTTCGCCTGCACCGTCGAGGTGACGGACGAGGCGGGGGAGCGGGTCTTCACGCTTCCGTTCGCCGACACCGTGCCGGATTCGTTCTAGGGTGGATCGCCCCGCCTACGGCAGCAGCTTGTAGCCGCCGCCCTCGGTGACGAGGATCGCCGCCAGGGCCGGGTTCGGCTCGATCTTCTGGCGCAGGCGGTAGATGTGCGTCTCGAGGGTGTGGGTGGTGACCTGGGCGTTGTAGCCCCAGACCTCGGCAAGCAGCGTGTCGCGGCCGACCACCTCGCGCCCCGCCCGGTAGAGGAAGCGCAGGATCGCGGTCTCCTTCTCGGTGAGCTTCAGCTTCGAGCCGCGCTCGCCCACCAGCAGCTTGGCGCCGGGCCGGAAGGTGTAGGGGCCGATCTGGAACACCGCGTCCTCGCTGGCCTCGTGGCTGCGCAGGTGGGCGCGGATGCGCGCCAGCAGGACGGCGAACTTGAAGGGCTTGGTGACGTAGTCGTTGGCGCCCGCCTCCAGGCCCTCGACGGTGTCGTCCTCGGAATCCTGCGCCGTCAGCATGATGACGGGGCCGCGATAGCCGCCGCGGCGCATGGCCCGCACGGCCTCGCGCCCGTCCATGTCGGGCAGGCCGACATCCATCACCGCCAGGTCGATCCGATCCTCCGTGACGCGCGTGACGGCGCTCTGGCCGTCCAAGGCGGTCAGCACGGTGAATTCGTCGTAGAGATCGAGCTGCTCCATCAGCGTCTCGCGGAGCGAGGCGTCGTCGTCGCAGATCAGCAGGCGATGGGTATTCGGCATCGACCGAAGGACTTTCAGGCAGTTTGCAGGATCCGCCAGCGGTGTTCAGGTCCGCGGACGGGCGGTGAGTCGTGAAGATCGACGGTTGCACCGTGACCCCGAAGCAGGATGATGACACGCGGCCGTCGTCTTGCTGTATGTCAATCACATCGGGTGCATTAAACCAACAATCCGGACTGCGCACAATACGGTTGTGCGCAGCCTAACACCCCGCAAACGGCGCAGACCCACGAAAAGTTTCAGGGACATGCTTCGGCCGAGGAGGCCGATCGCGGTTTTAAGGAGGTCGATCGCGGTTTCCGCGCGGGGCCGGATTTGGCAGCCGGGCCGGCCCACGCGATAAGCGCCCCATGAAGCGGATCCCGACCCCGGCGCGGCAGCCCCCCCGGACGCCCACCACCCTCCCCCGCCTGCGCGTCCGCGCCCTGGTGACGGACCGGAGCCGGGGCCAGCTCCTCGCAGGGGCCGCCGTCATCCCCTGCGCCCTCGGGCGGAGCGGGATCCGGCAGGTCAAGCGCGAGGGCGACGGCGCCTCGCCCCGGGGCACGGTCCGCCTGCGCGGCGGGGTCTACCGGCCGGACCATTTCGCGAGCCGGCCGGCGAGCCCCCTGCCCTTGCGCCCGAGCGCCCCCGGCGACGGCTGGTGCGACGACGCCCGGGACCGGCGCTACAACCGGCCGATCCGCCTGCCCGCCCCGGGGGTCGGGCACGAGCGGATGTGGCGCGACGACGGGCTCTACGACCTCGTGGTCGACCTCGACCACAATCGCGGGCCGATCCGGCCGGGCCGCGGCTCGGCCATCTTCCTGCACGTGGCGCGGGCCGGCTTCCTGCCGACCGAGGGCTGCGTCGCCCTGCGCCGGGCCGACCTCGTCCGCCTGCTGCGCCGGGTCGGCCCGGGCACTCGGATGCGGATCGGCTGAGCGGCCTCAGGCGGCGCGGCGGGCCCGCAGGGCGGCGAGGCTCGTCGCCACCGCCGCCGCGAGGGGTGTGTGCGGCTCCGCGCCGAGGCGGGCGACGAGGCGCGCATTGTCGAGCTCCAGGGTGGTCGACCAGAGATAGCGCATCTCGATCAGCTCGCGCAGGACAGTGACGAAGGGCGCCCCGAGATAGACCGGCGTCCAGGCGAAGGGCCGGACCGGCGGCCGGCGGCCCCCGGGATCGGCCTGCGCCGCCGCCTCGGCCACCGCCTCCGCCATGGCCCGCCCCTGCAGGTGATGCCCCCGGAAGTTCAGGCGCAGCTGGCGCGGCAGGGTGGCCGCGTCGTCGAGGAGGCGCGCGAAGGTCTCGGCGAGGTCGGGCAGGTAGGCCCAGGCATGCCCCGCACCCGGGCTCTCGGGGGTCGCCACCCGCCGCAGGGGCCGGCCCTCCCGCATCAGCACGGTGGTGACCCAGGAGCTCGGCGCGTGCGGGCCGAAGAAGTCGCCGGCGCAGAGGATCAGGTGATCGAGCCCGTCGGCCGCCGCCAGCATCGCCTCCATCTCGACCCGGACCGCGCCCTTGCGGGTCCGCGGACGGCGCGGCGCGTCCTCGCCGAGGCGCGGCCCGGCCTCGGGGGCGTAGACGTAGAGGTTGCCCGGCATGACGAGGCGGGCCCCCGCCGCCTGCGCCGCCGTGATGGCATGGCCCAGCATGGGCAGCGCCAGGCCGCGCCAGTCGCGGTAGCCGGGCGGGTTCACCCCGTGGAACAGGATGCCGGCGCCCCGGGCCGCCGCCGCCATGTCGGCCGCGCGCAGGGCGTCGCCCGCGACCCAGTCGACGCCCGCGGGCCCGGTCCGCCGGGCCCGGTCGGGGTCGCGCGCCAGACCGCGCACCCGCCAGCCGTGCCGCAGCAGCGCCTCCGCCACCGCCCCGCCGATTCCGCCCGTCGCCCCGGTGACCAGGGCCAGCCTGTCCGTCATCGCATCCTCCGATCCTGAAACGCCGCCGAGGATGCGGAGGGAACGGCCCAACGCATATTGCCGAAAGCCGGCGACCTGCCATACGGTTTCGTATGGCTGAGCCGGATTGGCACCTGTGGCGGGCGTTTCTGGGGGTGATGCGCGCGGGCAGCCTGTCCGGCGCGGCACGCGACCTGCGGCTGACCCAGCCCACCCTCGGCCGCCAGATCGCCGCCCTGGAGCGGGACCTCGGCGCGACCCTGTTCACCCGTGGCCGCGACGGCCTGCGGCCCACCGACCGGGCCCTCGACCTGGTGCCCCAGGCGGAGGCCATGGCCGCGGCGGCGGCGGCCCTTCTGCGCCGGGCCTCCGGCGACACCGACGCGATGCGGGGCCGCATCCGCCTCACCGCCAGCACCTTCCTGGGGGGCGCGGTGCTGCCGCCGATGCTGGCCCGGTTCCACGAGGCCCATCCGGGGGTCGACCTCGAACTATCCCTCAGCGACCGCACCGAAGACCTGCTGCGCCGGGACGCGGACCTCGCCGTGCGCAACGTGGCCCCGACCCAGGAGGCCCTGGTGGCCCGGCGCATCGGGACCGCGCCGGTCCGGTTCTACGCCCACCGGTCCTACGCCGCGCGACGGGGCCTGCCCGCGACGCCCGCGGAGCTCGGGCGCCACAGCCTGATCGGCCGGGCCGTCCATGCGGCGCGGGTGCGCCCGACGCTCGGTCACGACCTGACCTTCGCCTTCGCCTGCGACGACGACCTCGGGCTGCTGGCGGCCCTGCGCGCCGGCTTCGGCATCGGCTATTGCCAGGCGGGCGTCGCCCGCCGCGACCCGGAGCTCGTACCGGTCCTGCCCGACCTCGTGCTGGCCGAGATCGGGATCTGGCTCGTCATGCACGAGGACCTGCGCACCACCCGTCGCATCCGGGCGCTGTTCGATCATCTCGCCCGGACCCTGACGGGGTACCTCGCGGAATAATTGCCGGCTTACAAAACGTGTAGCCGGCTTTTTCCGAGGGTTTCAGGCTGGTGATCCCTGCCGGGCCATCGGGCCTAGCACCGCCATTCCGGGGCCGCGGAGCGGCGCCCCGGAATGACGGCGCGGTCCGCGCTGCCGGCCTCAGTGGACGAGGGCAGAGGCAGGCCCCCTCCCCTGCCCGTCAAGCCACCTCCGCGGCGGAGGCCGCCGTCAGGGCCGTCATGTTGACGATGCCGCGGACGGTGGCGGTGGGGGTCAGGATGTGCACCGGCCGGGCCGCGCCGAGCAGGATCGGGCCGACGGAGACGCTCTGGCCGGCCACCACCTTCAGGGCGTTGAAGGTGATGTTGGCCGCCTCCAGGGTCGGCATGACGAGGAGGTTGGCCTCGGCGGTGAGGGCCGAGTCCGGGCGCAGGCGCCCGAGGATCGTCCGGCTGAGCGCCGTGTCGGCGGACATCTCGCCGTCGATCTCGAGATCCGGTGCCCGTTCCCGGATGAGCGCCAGGGCCTCCCGCATCTTGCGCGAGACCGGATCGTCGACGCTGCCGAAATTCGCGGACGAGACCAGGGCGACGTGCGGGGTCTGGCCGAAGCGGCGCATCGCGGCGGCGGCCTGCACCGTCATGTCGGCGATCTCGGCGGCGCTGGGGTCGCGGTGGATGTAGGGATCGCAGATGAACAGCGTGTGCCGGGGCAGCTGCAGCAGGCCCATGGCGGCGAGCCCCTGCGCACCGGGCTTCAGGCCGATGGTCCCCGTCACGGCGGCGAGATGGGCCGGGTAGGTGCCGGTGGTGCCGCAGAGCATGCCGTCGACCTCGCCGGCCGCGAGCAGCGCGGCGGCCCGCACGGTGGTGTCGGCCCCGGGCGCGGTCTCGACCACGTGCACGTCGGTGCCGATGCGCAGGCGCAGGCCGAGGCCGGCGATCCGCTCGGCGATGGTCTCGGCCCGGCCGAGGAGGACCGGGGTGGCGAGGCGCTCGTCCACCACCACCTGGGCGGCGCGGAGCACGCGGTCCTCCTCACCCTCGGCATAGGCGATCCGCTGGGGGCCGGCCTCCGAATGGGCGCCGGCCTCGGAGGCGGCGGCGAAGACCGGCTGCATCACCGTGCCGGAGGTGTAGACCAGGCGCTCCAGGGAGCGGCGGTAGGTCTCGACGTCCTTGAAGGGCCGGGTGGCGACGCCGCTGTCGATGGCGGCCTGGGCCACCGCCGGGGCGACGGTGGTGATCAGGCGCGGGTCGAAGGGGCGCGGGATGAGGTAGTCGGGCCCGAAGCGCAGGTCGTGGGCCCCGTAGGCGGCGGCCACCACGTCCGACGGCTCGGCATGGACGAGGTCGGCGAGGGCGCGCACGGCGGCGCGCTTCATGGCCTCGTTGATCTCGGTGGCGCCGACGTCGAGGGCGCCCCGGAAGATGAAGGGGAAGCACAGGACGTTGTTGACCTGGTTCGGGTAGTCCGAGCGCCCGGTGGCGATGAGGCAGTCGGGCCGCACCTGCTTGGCCAGGGCCGGCAGGATCTCCGGGTCGGGGTTGGCCAGCGCCAGGATGATCGGCTTGTCGGCCATGCTCGCCACCATCTCGGGCTTGAGCACGCCGCCCTGGGAGACGCCGAGGAAGATGTCGGCCCCGGCCACGACGTCGCCCAGCGTCCGGGCCGTGGTGTCCCGGGCATAGGCGCGCTTCTGCGCGTCGAGGGAGGCCATCCGGTCGGTGGAGACCACGCCGCGGGAATCGCAGACGACGATGTTCTCCTTGCGCAGGCCGAGGCCCACCAGGATGTTGAGGCAGGCGATGGCCGCGGCGCCCGCGCCCGAGCAGACCAGGGTGGCGGATTCGATCGGCTTGCCCACCACCGCGAGGGCGTTGATCAGGGCGGCGGCGGCCACGATGGCGGTGCCGTGCTGGTCGTCGTGGAAGACCGGGATCTTCATGCGCTCGCGCAGCTTCGTCTCGATGACGAAGCACTCGGGGGCCTTGATGTCCTCGAGGTTGATGCCGCCGAAGGTCGGCTCCAGGCGGGCGACGGTCTCGATGAACTTCTCCGGATCGGTCTCGTCGACCTCGATGTCGAACACGTCGATGCCGGCGAACTTCTTGAACAGGCAGCCCTTGCCCTCCATCACAGGCTTGCCGGCCAGCGCGCCGATATGGCCGAGGCCGAGCACCGCCGTGCCGTTGGTGATGACCGCCACGAGGTTGCCCCGGGCGGTCAGGCTGTAGGCCTCGTCGGGCGCGTGCGCGATCGCCATGCAGGCGGCGGCAACCCCGGGGGAATAGGCGAGCGCGAGGTCGCGCTGGGTGCTCATGTCCTTGGTGGGCTGGACCGCGATTTTTCCCGGGGTCGGGAAGCGGTGATAGTCGAGGGCGGCCCGGGTCAGGGCGGCCTCGGTGCCGGCATCGGCGTTCGCGGCGGCGCCCGGCGCGCGCAGGTCGGTGTCTTTGCTCATGTCTGGTCCTGGGGGTTGCGGGTGACAGGCGCCGTCGGCCCCGCCGGGGGCGGGGTCGGTGGCAGCCGGAGGGGGTGTCGGGCCTGCCGCGCGGGGCGGATCAGGCCGGGTGAGGATCGGGGGGCGGCGTCTCCGGCGTCTCCGGCGGACCGGTCTCCGGTGGACCGGCCTCCGGCTCGACCTCCGATGGCGGGGCCGGGTCGGGCTCGCCCCCGGCCGCCCGGCGCCCTTCGGCCAGGAGGTCGAGGGCCTGGGCTCGGGCCAGGTCCCAGTCGCGCAGGGCCCAGTCCATTTGCCGGCGCAGGAAATCCTGCTGGAGCTGCAGCATCGCGGGCAGGCTGCGCGCCGCCATCAGGCCCTGGACCAGGGTGAGGTTGGCGGCGAGCTGCCGGTGGGTGTGACGGGCCATCAGCCGGCCGGCGGCCCGGAGGTCCGCCGCGACGTCGGCGCCGGCCGTCCGCTCCACCGTGGCGAGGCGGTCGAGGGTGCCCGCGACGGCCTCCGCGACGGCATCGCGGGCGGTCTCGGCGCGCCGCAGCGCCGGATCCGGTGCGGCGGACGATGGGGGCCCGGAGGTGAGATCGGGCGCGTTCGACGACATCGGCGGGTCTCCCGAAGCCGGAGCCGGGACGGGCTCCGCGAGGACCGCGCCGGTCGCGGCGCGGTCCTGTCTTCCTGATGCGGCGGCGCCCGTCCCGAAGGCGCCTGCCGATGTCCGAGCCTCGGCACGAACGTCCGGCGTCAGTGGCCGGCGCGCTTCGGGCCGTCCTTCCGGGGCATGTAGAGGTCCGTGATGGTGCCCTCGAAGGCCTCCGCCGCCAAGCCGATCGTCTCCGACAGGGTCGGGTGCGGGTGGATGGTCAGGCCGATATCCTCGGCATCCGCCCCGAGCTCGATGGCCAGGGCCGCCTCGGCGATGAGGTCGCCGGCGGACGGGCCGACGATGCCGCAGCCGAGGATGCGGTCCGTCTCCGGGTCGAACAGGACCTTGGTCAGACCCTCCTCGCGGCCGAGCGCCAGGGAGCGCCCGGAGGCCGCCCAGGGGAAGACGCCCTTGCCGACCTTCACGCCCTTCGCCTTGGCCTCGGTCTCGGTCATGCCGACCCAGGCCACCTCGGGGTCGGTATAGGCGACCGAGGGGATGACCTTGGCGTCGAAGGCGCTGGCCTTGCCGGCGGCGACCTCGGCCGCGACCTTGCCCTCGTGCGTCGCCTTGTGGGCCAGCATCGGCTGGCCGACCACGTCGCCGATGGCGAAGATGTGGGGCACGTTGGTGCGCATCTGCCGGTCGACGGCGATGAAGCCGCGCGCGTCGACGGCGACGCCCGCCGCCTCCGCGCCGATGCGCTGGCCGTTGGGGCGCCGCCCCACCGAGACCAGCACCTTGTCGAAGGTGTCGCTGGCCGGGGCGGTGCCGCCCTCGAACGAGACCTTCAGCCCCTCCGGCGTCGCCTCCACGGCGGTGACCTTGGCCTTGAGGTGGATCGCCTCGTACTGCTTGCTGATCCGCTTCATCAGCGGCGTGACCAGGTCCTTGTCGGCGCCGGGGATGATCTGGTCCATCAGCTCGACGATGGTCACCTTCGCGCCGAGGGCGTGGTAGACGGTGGCCATCTCCAGCCCGATGATGCCGCCGCCGATCACCAGCAAGCGGGCCGGGACGCCGTCGAGTTCCAGCGCCCCCGTCGAGTCGAGGACCCGCGGGTCGTCGTGCGGGATGAAGGGCATCTGCACGGGCTCGGAGCCGGCCGCGATGATGGCGTGGTCGAAGCCGATGATCCGGGTCTGGCCCTCGTGCTCCACCGCGACCTGGTTCGGGCTGACGAAGCGGGCCTCGCCCGTCACCACCGTGACCTTGCGCTGCTTGGCCAGCCCGGTGAGGCCGCCCGTGAGGCGCTGGACCACCCCGTCCTTCCAGGCGCGCAGCTTGTCGATGTCGATCTGCGGCGCGGCGAAGCTGATGCCGTGCGCCGCCATGGCGTGGCTCTCGTCGATGACCTTGGCGGCGTGCAGCAGGGCCTTCGAGGGGATGCAGCCCACGTTGAGGCAGACGCCGCCGAGGCTCGGCCAGCGCTCGACCAGCACCACCGACTGGCCGAGATCGGCCGCCCGGAAGGCGGCGGTGTAGCCGCCGGGTCCGGCCCCGATGACGAGGACCTGGGCCCGCATCGCCTCGCCGGAGACGGGGGCCGCCGCCTTCGGAGCGGGCGCGGGCGCCGCCCCGCCGGTGGCGGTGGCCGAGGAGCCGTAGCCGGCCTGGCCCTCGCCCGGGGCGTGGCCGCTCAGGGCCGCGGGGGCGCCGGGGGCGGAGGCGGGAGTGCCGGACCTGGTGGTGTCGGTGACCGTGGGCTTCGGCGCGCCGGCCCCGGCGTTCGCGGCCTCGGCCATCACCAGGATCAGGTCGCCCTGGCTCACCGTGTCGCCGGGCTTGATCCGCACCTCGGCCACCGTGCCGGCCACCGGGGACGGGATGTCCATGGTGGCCTTGTCGGATTCCAGCACGATGATCACGTCGTCGACCGAGATCACGTCGCCGGGGCTGACGCTGACCTCGATCACGGGCACGTTCTTGAAGTCGCCGATATCCGGCAGGTGGACGTCGTTGCTGCTCATCGCTTCACCTCGCTCGTTGGGTCGCGCAACCGGGCTTCGTCAGACGACGAGGCGCCGGACGTCCTCGAGGACGTGGGCGAGGTGGCGGGTGAAGCGCGCGGCGAGCGCACCGTCGATGACGCGGTGGTCGTAGGAGAGCGAGAGCGGCACGATCAGGCGCGGCGTGAACGCGGTGCCGTTCCAGACCGGGCTCATCTTCGCGCGGGCGACGCCCAGGATCGCGACCTCGGGGGCGTTGACCAGCGGCGTGAAGGCGGTGCCGCCGATGCCGCCGAGGCTGGAGATCGAGAAGGTGGCGCCCTGCATGTCGGCGGCGCTGAGCTTGCCGTCGCGGGCTTTCGCCGAGATCGCCCCGAGGTCGCGGCTGATCTCCACGAGGCCCTTGCGGTCGGCCTCCTTGATCACCGGGACGACGAGCCCGTCCGGCGTGTCGACCGCGACGCCGATGTTGTAGTAGCGCTTGAGGATCAGGGCGTCCTTCTCAGGCGACAGCGAGGCGTTGAACTCGGGGTGCTTGCGTAGGGCGGAAACCGCGGCCTTGATCAGGAAGGCCAGCAGGGTGACGCGGTAGCCCTTGTCCTTGAGCTCCTTGCCCTGGGCGTCGAGCTCCTTGCGGTAGGCATCCGTCTCGGTGATGTCCGACTCGTCCTGGTGGGTGACCAGCGGCACGTTGAGCCAGGACCGGTGCAGGTGCGCGCCGGAGATCTTCTTGATCCGCGACAGGGGCAGGGTCTCGATCGGGCCGAACTTCGCGAAATCCACCGCCGGGATCTCCGGGATGCCCATGCCGCCGCCGGAGAAGGCGGCCGTGCCGGAGGCGGCCGCGGCGGGCGCCGCCGCGCGGGTGAGGTGGCCCTTCACGTCCTCCTTGGTGATCCGGCCCTTCTCGCCGGTGCCCTTCACCGCCGTCAGATCGAGGCCGAGCTCGCGGGCCAGGCGCCGCACGCCGGGGCTGGCATGGACCTGTGAGAAGTCGGGAAGGTTGCCGGCCGACGGGGCGGGCGCGGCGGGGCCCGAATTCGGGGTGGGGGTCGCGCTCGGGGCCGGCTCCTGCTTGGCGAGCAGGGCGGCGCTGTCGGCGCCCGCGGGCGCGTCGGCGGCGGTCTCGGCGCCCTTGACCGCACCCTGGGAGGCCTCGCCCTTGAACACCAGGAGCGGCGAGCCCTCGCTCACTTTGTCGCCCAGCTTGACCAGGATCCGCTCCACCACGCCGGCGCTCGGCGAGGGCACGTCCATGGTCGCCTTGTCGGATTCCAGCGAGACCAGCGGGTCGTCGGGCCCGATCGTGTCGCCCTCCTTCACGTGGATCTCGATGATCGGGATGTCCTTGAAGTCGCCGATATCCGGGATCTGGATCTCGATGCCCACTGCGCATTCTCCCTGGCTGAGTCGGAGCCTCTCGCGGGCCCCCTCGTCCGGTGGTGTGGTCGGTGAAAGGTCGGGAAGTCGGGGGCGCCGGCCGCGCGTGGGCGGCCGGCGCCGAGCCGGATCAGATCAGATCAGACGGTCCAGGGGGCCGGCCGGTCGGTGTCGATGCCGTACCGGGCGAGGGCGTCGGCCACGGTCTGGGCCGGAATCACGCCCTCCTCGGCCAGGCTGTGCAGCGCCGCCACCACGACCCAGTGCCGGTTGACCTCGAAGAAGTCGCGCAGGCGGGCCCGGTAGTCCGAGCGGCCGAAGCCGTCGGTGCCGAGCACGCGGTAGCGTCCGGGCACCCAGGTGCGGATCTGGTCGGCGAACAGGCGCATGTAGTCGGTGGCGGCCACCACCGGGCCGGTGCGGCCGGTCAGGCAGGTCTCCACATGGGAGAGGCGCCTGCCCTCCAGCGGGTGCAGGAGGTTCCAGCGCTCCGCCGCCATGGCGTCGCGGCGCAGCTCGGTGAAGCTCGGGCAGCTCCAGATGTCGGCGCTGATGCCGAAATCCTGCTCCAGCAGGGCGGCCGCAGCGATGACCTCCCGCAGGATGGTGCCCGAGCCCAGGAGCTGGACCCGGTGCCCCTGGGTCTTCTCCTCCGGGCCCTCCTTGAAGAGGTACATGCCCTTGATGATGTCGGCCTCGGCGCCCTCCGGCATGCCGGGGTGCTCGTAGTTCTCGTTCATCACGGTGATGTAGTAGAACACGTCCTCCTGCTCGGCATACATCCGGCGCAGGCCGTCCTGCACGATCACCGCCACCTCGTACGAGAAGGTCGGGTCGTAGGAGACGCAGTTCGGGATGGTGGACGAGATCAGGTGGCTGTGGCCGTCCTCGTGCTGCAGGCCCTCGCCGTTGAGGGTGGTGCGCCCCGCCGTGCCGCCGATGAGGAAGCCCCGCGCCCGCATGTCGCCCGCCGCCCAGGCGAGGTCGCCGACCCGCTGGAAGCCGAACATCGAGTAGTAGACGTAGAACGGGATCGTCGGCGCGTCGGAGTGCGAGTAGGAGGTCGCGGCCGCGATCCAGGACGACATCGCGCCCGGCTCGTTGATGCCCTCCTGGAGCATCTGACCGTTCTTGTCCTCCTTGTAGTACATCAGCTGGTTGGCATCCTCCGGCCGGTAGAGCTGGCCGACCTGGGAGAAGATGCCGAACTGGCGGAACATGCCTTCCATGCCGAAGGTGCGGCTCTCGTCGGGCACGATCGGCACGATGCGGTTGCCGATGTTCTTGTCGCGCAGCAGCGTGTTGAGGATGCGCACGAAGGCCATGGTGGTGGAGATCTCGCGGCCCGCGGTCTCCTTGAGCTGGGCCGAGAAGGCCGAGAGCGGCGGGATCTCCAGGGCGTGCGATGTCCGCCGCCGGGCCGGGAGGGGACCGCCGAGGGCTTCCCGCCGCGCCATCAGGTAGCGGTGCTCGGGGCTGCCCTCGGGGAACTTGATGAAGGGGATCTCCTTCAGCTGGTCGTCGGTCAGGTCGATCTGGAAGCGGTCGCGGAACTGGCGCAGGACCGCCTCGCCCATCTTCTTCTGCTGGTGGGTGATGTTCTGGCCCTCGCCGGACTCGCCCATGCCGTAGCCCTTGACGGTCTTGGCGAGGATGAGGGTGGGCTGGCCCTTGTGCTTGGAGGCGGCGCTGTAGGCGGCGAAGACCTTGCGCGGGTCGTGGCCGCCGCGGGTGAGGCGCCAGATGTCGTCGTCGCTCATGTCGGCCACGAGGGCCGCGGTCTCGGGGTAGCGGCCGAAGAAGTGCTCGCGGATATAGGCGCCGTTCTTCGACTTGAAGTCCTGGTACTCGCCGTCGACGCACTCCTCCATCAGGCGCGCCAGCATGCCGGTGCTGTCGCGCTGGATCAGGGCGTCCCAGCCCGACCCCCACAGCACCTTGATGACGTTCCAGCCGGCGCCGCGGAAATCGGCCTCCAGCTCCTGGACGATCTTGCCGTTGCCGCGCACCGGCCCGTCGAGGCGCTGCAGGTTGCAGTTGATGACGAAGACGAGGTTGTCGAGTTTTTCACGCGCCGCGAGCGCGATGGCGCCCAGGCTCTCCGGCTCGTCCATCTCGCCGTCGCCCATGAAGGCCCAGACCTTGCGGCCGTCCGTCTGCGCGAGGTTGCGGTGGTGCAGGTAGCGCAGGAAGCGCGCCTGGTAGATCGCCATCAGGGGGCCGAGGCCCATGGAGACGGTGGGGAACTGCCAGAAATCCGGCATCAGCCAGGGATGCGGATAGGACGACAGGCCCTTGCCGCCGACCTCCTGCCGGAAGCCGAGGAGCTGCTCCTCGGTGAGGCGCCCCTCCAGGAAGGCGCGGGCATAGACGCCGGGCGAGGAATGGCCCTGCACGTAGATCAGGTCGCCGCCGTGGCTGGCATCGGCCGCCCGCCAGAAATGCATGAAGCCGGTGTCGTAGAGGGTGGCGGCGGACTGGAAGCTGGCGATGTGGCCGCCGAGCTCGGACGAGTCCTTGTTCGCCCGCAGGATGATCGCGATGGCGTTCCAGCGGATGGCCGAGCGGATGCGGTGCTCGATCGCCCGGTCGCCGGGATGCGGGTCCTGCTTCTCGGGCAGGATCGTGTTGAGGTAGGCGGTGTTGGCCGAGTAGGGGACGGGAGCGCCCTTCTTGCGGGCCCCGTCGATCACCTGCTCGATCAGGTAATGCGCCCGCTCCGGCCCGTCGACGTCGAGGACGCCGTCCAGCGAATCGAGCCATTCCTGCGTCTCGACGGGATCGAGGTCGCGGCTACGCTCCATGGCATCCTCCTTGGTTTTTCAGCGGTTCTCGCGGTCCGCTCTTTGGCGCCTCACGCGTCAGCGGCGTTCGTGCGTCGGCAGCGTTCGTGAGCAGCGTTCGTGCCAACCCCACCCAATCGCTTTTTGCGTTGTCTGGCAATGGCTTCGCCGAAGCCGAAAGTTTTTGGTCTGCGAAATTTGTTACGGGTTTGAATTTTTTTGTCTGGCTTTCCAGACCCGTGCCGGCGGCGTTATCGGGTCCGGCGCAGCCTCGGGCAGGTCGCTGCGCCGGTCCGTGCCGGGTCCGGATGATCCGGCCCAGGCCGGTCCCCGCCGAGACGCCCCCCGGCACCGTCGCGGCTGTTCCGAGAGACATCGCGTGGGTCCAGGCGACACGGCCGGCCACCCACGGGGCACACCCAACCCCGAAGCCGATCGCGAGGATTATGGGGCGAGGATCATGGGGCGAGGATCATGGGGCGAGGATCATGGGGCGAGGATTATGGGGCGGCCGGGACGGCACCCCGGAGGCGCGGTCTCGCAGCGGGGCGGCGATGTCGGTGCGGCCCGCGCGCAGCGCCGCGCGACGGGAGTCGCCCGGGTCCGGGGCCGTGCGGCGCGCCACGGGGAAAACGACCACCAGGAGGGTCGACGCGACGGCGAGGTCGCGGACGCTCCGAACTTCGTGAAGACCGTGGCGCGGGCTCGTTCAGGGGCCACCGCGCAGCGGGATTCCCTCAGGGATGGGGCAACGACCGAAGCGGGAAACGGTCCCGCTCCGGTGACGCCGTCCGCCCTCGGGAGGACGACGGGGCGCCGAAACCGGCGCCGGCCCTCAATGCACCAGGATCTTCGACAGGAAGTTCTGGGCGCGCTCGGAGCGGGCGTTGGCGAAGAAGTCCTCCTTGGTGGCGTCCTCGACGATCTCGCCCTTGTCCATGAAGATCACGCGGTTCGCGACCTTGCGGGCGAAGCCCATCTCGTGGGTCACGCACATCATGGTCATGCCCTCGCGGGCGAGCTGGACCATGACGTCGAGCACCTCGCCGACCATCTCGGGATCGAGGGCCGAGGTCGGCTCGTCGAACAGCATCACCACCGGGTTCATGGCGAGCGCCCGGGCGATGGCCACGCGCTGCTGCTGGCCGCCCGAGAGCTGGCCGGGAAACTTCTTGGCGTGGGCCGAGAGGCCGACCCGGTCGAGGAGCGCCAGACCCGTCTTGAGGGCGGTGTCCTCGTCGCGCCGGAGCACCTTGCGCTGCGCCAGGGTCAGGTTCTCCGTGATGGAGAGGTGCGGGAACAGCTCGAAGTGCTGGAACACCATGCCGACCCGGGCCCGCAGCTTCGGCAGGTTGGTCTTCTTGTCGTGCACGGGCGTGCCGTCGACGACGATCTCGCCCTTCTGGAAGGGCTCGAGGGCGTTGACGCACTTGATCAGGGTCGACTTGCCGGAGCCCGAGGGCCCGCAGACCACCACCACCTCACCCTTGTTCACGGCGGTGCTGCAATCGGTGAGGACCTGAAAGTCTCCGTACCATTTGCTGACGGACTTCATGGTGATCATCGGCCCCGTGGTCACGGGGGCCTGGGCGGTGTTGAGCGACGTGGTCATGGCGGAAATCCTCGTCTGGGATGCGGCGACGCCTGAGCAGGGGAAGGCCTCGTCCAGGGAATGCCTGGGCAGAGGGGGGGCCCGGTGTCAGCGGATGATGGCGATCTTCTTCTGGAGGCGGCGCACCGCCATGGAGGCCACGAAGCAGACCGCGAAGTAGACCACGGCCGCGAACAGGTACATTTCCACGAGGCGGCCGTCGCGCTGGGCGATCTTCGAGGCCGCGCCGAGGAAGTCGGTCACCGAGAGGACGTAGACCAGCGAGGTGTCCTGGAAGAGGACGATGGTCTGCGTCAGCAGGATCGGCGTCATGTTGCGGAACACCTGGGGCAGGATCACGCTGCGCATCGAGGCGAAGTAGGTCAGGCCCAGCGCCGAGGCCGCCGCCGCCTGGCCCTTGGGGATCGACTGGATGCCGGCGCGCATGATCTCGGAGAAGTAGGCCGCCTCGAACAGCGTGAAGGTCACCAGCGACGAGGTGAAGGCGCCCACCGTCATCGGCCGGTCGGCCCCGGTGATCCACTGCCCGAGATAGGGCACCAGGAAGTAGAACCAGAAGATCACCAGCACGAGGGGCAGCGACCGCATCAGGTTGACGTAGCCCTTGGCCACGGTCGGGATCACCGGCAGGCTGGAGAGCCGCATCATGGCGATGAGCGTGCCGAGCACGATGCCGCCGATGGCGGCGAGCGCCGTCAGCGTCAGGGTGAAGCGCATGCCGTCCAGGAACAGGTACGGCAGCGCGGAGGTGATGACGGAGAAGTCGAAATTCGCGAGCATCGCGGCGATCCTTGAGGAGGAGAAGGCGGAGGGCAGCCCCTCAGCGATGGCCCGGGACGGCGACGCGGCGCTCGATCCAGCCGGAGGTGAAGATCACCACGACGTTGATCAGGACGTAGAGGACGGTGGCGGCGGTGAAGGCCTCGAACACCTGGAACGAGAATTCCTGCATGGCGCGGGCGCGGGCGGTGAGCTCGAGCAGGCCGATGGTGAGGGCGACCGAGGTGTTCTTGAGGTTGTTCAGGAATTCCGAGGTCAGCGGCGGCAGGATCATCCGGTAGGCGCTGGGCAGGAGCACGTAGCGGTAGGTCTGGTAGACCGTCAGGCCCATGGCGGTGCCGGCCATCTTCTGCCCGCGCGGCAGGGCCTGGATGCCGGCGCGCACCTGCTCGGCGACGCGGGAGGCGGTGAAGAAGCCCAGGCACACCACCGCCGTGTAGAACGGCGCGTTGGGCAGCTGCTTGATCCCGCTGCCCCAGGATTCGGGCAGCACCTCCGGCAGGACGAAGTACCAGAGGAACATCTGCACCAGCAGGGGGATGTTGCGGAACAGCTCGACGTAGGTCGTGCCGACGGCGTTGGCGAGCTTCGACGGCAGGGTGCGCATCACGCCGATGACGGAGCCGAGGAGAAACGCGATCACCCAGGCGCAGAGGGCCGTCACCACCGTCCACATCAGGCCCGAGAGCAGCATGTCCGCGTAGGTGCCGGTGCCTTCCGGGGACGGTTCGAGGAAGATGCCCCAGTTCCAGTTGTAGTTCATCGCGTCGTCGTCCCCTGTGATCGGGCATCCGGGCGAGCGCCCGTGGCAAGCATGCGGGCGCGCGCCCGTGAATGTGGCGGTGCTGTGTCGGACAGTGCCGAGACCTTGAGCGGAAGGTCCAGGGCCTTGAGGGTCGCGCCCCGGTCCCACACTGACATTTCCAGAGATTTGCTGCTTTTCCGGGCATGACCCCCGCGCACGCCACGCAAGGGCCGCCGGCCCGCCCGGAGGGGGCGGAGCGACGGCCTTCGGGCGATTCGGCCGGGCACGGAGGGGGCTGAGGCGGATCGGACGGGAACCAGGGCGGCACATCGGTGCCCGCCCCTAGCATCATCCGGACCAGAGCCCGAGGGCGAGGGCCGACCCGCGGCTCAGGCGCGGGCCGGTGTGGCCGCGGGGACACCCTGCGGGGCCGGCCGGCCCAGGGTGAGGATCAGCCCGGCGGCGGCGAGGCAGAGCGCCCCGGCGGCGAAGAAGGCCGGCAGGTAGGTCGCGAGTTCGGTCCGCGAGAGACCGGCTCCGTAGGCGATCGTCGCCGCGCCGAGCTGATGGCCAGCGAAGACCCAGCCGAAGACGAGGTTGGCGCGCTCGCGCCCGAACCGCGCCGCGGTCAGCCGCACGGTGGGCGGCACCGTGGCGATCCAGTCGAGGCCGTAGAACACCGCGAACAGCGACAGGCCCACGAAGGAGAAGTCCGAGAACGGCAGGAACATCAGCGAGAGGCCGCGCAGGCCGTAGTACCAGAACAGGAGCCAGCGGTTGTCGTAGCGGTCGGAGAGCCAGCCCGAGGCCACGGTGCCGATGAAGTCGAACACGCCCATGGCGGCGAGCACGCTGGCGCCCTGCACCGGCCCGATGCCGTAATCGGCGCAGAGGGGGATGAAGTGGGTCTGGATCAGCCCGTTGGTGCTGGCCCCGCAGATGAAGAACGTGGCGAACAGCACCCAGAACACCCGGGTGCCGGCGGCGTCGCGCAGGGCGGACAGGGCGCCGTGGGCGCTCGGGCCGGTGGCACCGGAGCCCGGGGTGGCCGGGGCCACGGTCGGGCGCGTCTCGCCGTAGGGCGCCAGCCCGAGATCCTCCGGCCGGTCCCGCATCAGGGCGACGACCCCGAGGCCGGCCGCGAGGAGGAGGCCGCAGATCACCAGCAGGGCGGCGCGCCAGCCGAGGGCCTCCGTGAGGGCGGCGAGCAGGGGCAGCACCACGAGCTGCCCCGTGGCGGAACTGGCGGTGAGAAGGCCGACCACGAGGCCGCGGGATCGCGAGAACCAGCGCGTCGCCACCGTGGCGCCCAGCACCAGGGCGGTCAGCCCCGTGCCGATGCCCACCACCACGCCCCAGAGCAGGACGAGCTGCCAGACCTGCGTCATCCCCAGGGAGGCCAGCAGGCCGCCGGCGATCAGCCCCAGGGCCAGGAGCACGATCCGGCGCGGGCCGTAGCGGTTCATCAGGGCGGCGGCGAAGGGCCCCATCAGGCCGAACAGGACGAGGCGCACGGCGAGCGCCGAGCCGATCGTCGCCGTGTCCCAGCCGAACTCCTTCTGGAGGGGCAGGATCAGGACACCCGGGGCTCCGACGGCGCCCGCCGTGACCAGCATGGTCAGGAAGGTCACGCCGGCCACGGCCCAGCCGTAATGGAGGCCGCGGCGGGCGAACCCCGTCGCGACGGCGTCGGACAGGCGCAGGGTGGGGTCGGTGGCCATGGCACGGTGCTCCGGCGCGCCGGCTGCCGAGGCCCTGGAGCCTTGCAGGAGCGCAGGCGCCTTGCATAAGCGCATATGCACGCTTTAGACAAGGGCTCCGACCGCGCGGAGCGTTCCATGGCCGATCCCCCCTCCCCCGCCGTGCTCTGCCACTGCAACGCGATCCGCCGGGGCGCCCGGCAGGTGACGCAGTTCTACGACCGGCACCTGGCGCCGGCGGGCCTGCGCACGTCGCAGTATTCGATGCTGGTGGGCTTGGCGCGCCTCGGCCCGATCGCCATCGCCGCCTTCGCCGATGCCATGGCGATGGACCGCACCACCATGGGGCGGGCCCTGAAGCCCCTGGAACGCGACGGCCTCCTCGCCGTCGGGCCGGGACCGGACGGGCGGACCCGGGCCCTCCACCTCACCGAGGCCGGCCGGCGGCGCATCGCCGAGGCCGAGCCCCTCTGGCGGGTGGCGCAGGCGGGCTTCGAGGCACGCTACGGCGCGACGGCGGCCGCGGACCTCCGGACCGCCCTGGCGCGGGTGGTGCGGACGGTGTGAGGCGGCCCTAGCCCTTGCGCGGACGGGCGCCGAAGATCGCGGTGCCGACCCGGACATGGGTGGCGCCCATCTGGATCGCGGCGGGGTAGTCCGCGCTCATGCCCATGGAGAGGATCGGCAGGCTGTGGCGCTCGGCGATCCGGGCCAGCAGGGCGAAGTGCGGCGAGGGCGGCGCGTCGGCGGGCGGGATGCACATCAGCCCGTGGATCGTGAGGCCGTGGGTCTCGCGGCAGGCGGACAGCAGGGTGTCGAGATCGGCCGGCGCGACGCCGCCCTTCTGCGGCTCGTCGCCGGTATTGACCTGGATCAGGAGCTTGGGCGCGCGGCCCACCCGCGCGATCTCCTTGGCCAAAGCCGCCGCGAGGGAGAGCCGGTCGAGGCCGTGGAGGACGTCGAACAGCTCCACCGCCTCCCGGGCCTTGTTCGATTGCAGCGGGCCGACGAGGTGGAGCTCCACGTCCGGGTAGCGCTCCCGGAGCGCCGGCCACTTGGCCTTGGATTCCTGGACGTAGTTCTCGCCGAACAGGCGCTGCCCGGCGGCGAGCGCCGGCAGGATCCCGGCGGCGGGAATCGTCTTCGACACCGCCACCAGGGCGACCGTGGCGGGATCGCGCTCGGCATCCTCCGCCGCCTGGGCGATCTGGTGGCGCACCGCCGCGAGCCCGGCCACCACGTCGGCGGCGTTCGGAGGGAGCGGGGCAGCGTCGGGTAAGGTCTCGGGCGAGGTTTCGGGCGCGGTTTCGGAAATGGCGTCGTCGGAGACTGTGTCGGCCATGCTGCCTCGCAGGGAAGGGGTTCGGTGGATCGCTCGGTCCGGGGACTACCATTCCGGGCGCGGGCCGCAAGGACAACGCGCCGCGCGCCGACGCGGGCTCGGCGACGACGCTTCCCCGCGGGCCGGGCAGCCCGATCCGTGTTGACCCCTCCCCTCCCCGTGGTAGTCCGGCCCTCAGCCTCTCAGGGCGAGCCCGCACCCCGCGAGGCGCGCTTCTCACCCCAGAACCCCGGCGCCCGGCCCATGACGACCACCCCTGCCCCCAAACCCGCTCCCGAGCGCTACAACGCCAAGGAGACCGAGCCGCGCTGGCAGCAGGCCTGGGCGGCGGCGGGGATCTACGCCACCCAGAACGACGATCCGAAGCCGAAATACTACGTGCTGGAGATGTTCCCCTACCCGTCGGGGCGCATCCACATGGGCCACGTGCGCAACTACGCCATGGGCGACGTGGTGGCGCGCTACAAGCGGGCGCGGGGCTTCAACGTGCTGCACCCGATGGGCTGGGACGCCTTCGGCCTGCCGGCCGAGAACGCCGCCATGGAGCGCAAGGTCAACCCGCGCGACTGGACCTATGCCAACATCGCGACGATGCGCGGGCAGCTCCAGAGCATGGGCCTGTCCCTCGACTGGAGCCGCGAGATCGCGACCTGCGATCCCGACTACTACAAGCACCAGCAGCGCATGTTCCTCGACTTCCTGGCCAAGGGGCTGGTGACGCGCCGCACGGCCAAGGTGAACTGGGACCCGGTGGACCACACCGTGCTGGCCAACGAGCAGGTCATCGACGGGCGCGGCTGGCGCTCGGGCGCCCTGGTGGAGCAGCGCGAGCTGACCCAGTGGTTCTTCAAGATCACCGACTTCGCGCAGGACCTGTACGACGCCCTCGGCGGCCTGGAGCGCTGGCCGGAGAAGGTCCGGGTGATGCAGAAGAACTGGATCGGCCGCTCCGAGGGGCTGGAGGTCCGCTTCGCCCTGGAGGCGCCGCCGGCCCACATCGCTCCCGAGGTGAAGGTCTACACCACGCGGCCCGACACCCTGTTCGGGGCGAAGTTCCTGGCCATCGCCGCCGACCACCCGATCGCCGCAGCCCTGGCTCCGGCCCACCCGGCCCTGCAGAGCTTCATCGAGGAATGCCGGCGCACGGGCACGGCCCAGGCGGCCATCGACACGGCGGAGAAGCTCGGCTTCGACACCGGGCTCACGGTGCGCCATCCCCTCGACCCGTCCTGGCTGCTGCCGGTCTACGTCGCGAATTTCGTGCTCATGGAATACGGCACCGGCGCCGTGTTCGGCTGTCCGGCCCACGACCAGCGCGACCTCGACTTCTCCAACAAGTACGGGCTTGGCAACACGCCCGTGGTCTGCCCGGAGGACCAGGACGGTGCCAGCTTCGTTATCACCGACACCGCCTATGACGGCGACGGGCGGATGATCAACTCGCGCTTCCTCGACGACATGACCACCGACGAGGCCTTCCACGCGGTGGCCAACCGCCTGGAGGCGGAGATCCTCGACGGAGCGCCGGTGGCGCAGCGCAAGGTGCAGTTCCGCCTGCGCGACTGGGGCGTCTCGCGCCAGCGCTACTGGGGCTGCCCGATCCCGATCATCCATTGCGAGGCCTGCGGGCCCGTGCCGGTCCCGGCGGCCGACCTGCCGGTGAAGCTCCCCGAGGAGGTCTCCTTCGACGTGCCCGGCAACCCGCTGGAGCGGGATCACGCCTGGCGCGACGTCCCCTGCCCCACCTGCGGCCAGCCCGCGCGGCGCGAGACCGACACCATGGACACCTTCGTGGACTCGTCCTGGTACTATGCCCGCTTCACCGCCCCCTGGCTGCAGGACGCGCCCACGGACCGCACGGCCGTCGACCAGTGGCTCGCCGTCGACCAGTATATCGGCGGGATCGAGCACGCGATCCTGCACCTGCTCTACGCCCGCTTCTTCATGCGGGCGATGAAGGCCACCGACTGGTCCGGTGTCTCCGAGCCCTTCGACGGCCTGTTCACGCAGGGCATGGTCGTCCACGAGACCTACAAGGATGCGGCCGGCGCCTGGGTGCCTCCCGCCGACATCCGGATCTCGGCCGAGTCCGGCACCCGCGAAGCGTTTCACGTGAAAACGGCGGAGCCGATCACGATCGGCGCCATCGAGAAGATGTCCAAGTCGAAGAAGAACGTCGTCGACCCGGACGACATCATCGCCAGCTACGGCGCCGACACCGCGCGCTGGTTCATGCTCTCCGACTCTCCGCCCGAGCGCGACGTGATCTGGACCGAGGACGGCGTCCAGGGCGCGGCCCGCTTCGTCCAGCGCGTCTGGCGCCTCGTCTCCCTGGCGAGCACCGTTGAAACCACGACCGGCGCGAGCGACGCCGCCTTGCGCAAGGCTGCCCACAAGGCCCTGGCTGCCGTGGAGGAGGACGTGGAGCGCCTGCGCTTCAACCGCTGCGTGGCCCACATCTACACCCTCGCCAACGCCCTCGACGACGCGCTGCGGGGCAGCGTCTCGCGGGCCATCGTCGGGGAAGCGGCCGGGATCCTGACCCAGTTAATCGCCCCGATGATGCCGCACCTCGCCGAGGAATGCTGGCAGGCGCTCGGCCGCGACGGTCTCGCCGCCCAGGCGCCCTGGCCGGAGGTCGATCGCGCGCTGCTGGTGGAGGACAGCGTTACCC
Organism: Methylobacterium sp. V23; assembly: GCF_002917135.1. Taxonomy (NCBI): domain Bacteria; kingdom Pseudomonadati; phylum Pseudomonadota; class Alphaproteobacteria; order Hyphomicrobiales; family Methylobacteriaceae; genus Methylobacterium; species Methylobacterium sp. V23. Next base: position 89,376 of record NZ_PDHT01000004.1, on the reverse strand, counting down.
TGCCGGTCCAGCTCAACGGCAAGAAGCGGGCGGATGTCACGGTGCCGCGCAGCGCCGACGTCGCGGCTGTCCAGGCCCTGGTGCTGGCCGACGAGGCGGTGCAGCGCGCCCTCGAAGGCCGCAGCCCGAAGAAGGTCATCGTGGTCCCGGGCCGGATCGTGAACCTCGTGGTCTGAGCGGGTTTCCGACCTCCCCCACGAGGAAGGGGGACGCCCCCGCTGTCCACACCCCCGATCCGGCGACCATGATCCTGCCGGGTAGGAAACGTAAAGCTTGGGGCGAATAGGCTGTCGTCGAACCCCGGTTCGCCGTACAGACGGGCGGGACGAGACAGCGGAACGGCGGCGGGCATGATGCGCTTGGCAAACAGGGCAGTGGCGGTTCGGGCAGCGGCGGCCGGCACGGTCGGCCGCGCCCTGCGGGTCGCGGCCGTCGCCGCCCTGGCGCTCAACCTGTCGGCCTGCTTCCGTCCCCTCTACGGACCCACCGCCTCAGGCGAGCCGATGGCCGCCCTCCTCGCCTCCGTCCAGGTGGACGACGTGGCGATGGCCCAGGGTCAGGAGCGTCTGGGCCATTACCTGCGCAGCGAGCTCATCTTCGATCTCGATGGCTCGGGCCAGCCTTCCACCAAGCGCTACCGCCTGAAGATGCAGGGCAGCGAGTCGGTGCAGACCCCGATCGTGTCCTCGCAGACCGGTCGCGCCGAGGCCGGCACCATCGTCGGAACGGTGAAGTACGCCCTCGAAGACCTCAGCGGCACGAAGATCATCAGCGAGGGCGTGGCGACCTCCACCGCCACCTACGACCGCTCGATACAGCGCTTCGCCAGCCTGCGCGCCGCCCGCGACGCCGAGATCCGCCTGGCCAAGGTCCTGGCCGAGCAGATCAAGACCCGCATCGCCTCCGTGCTGGTGACGAAGCCCTGAGCCGGGCCCTGCCGTGACCGCCGTCAAGGCCAGCGACGTCGACGGCCTGATCCGGCGCGGACCCGATCCGCGCATCGCGATCCTGCTCGTCTACGGCCCGGATACGGGCCTCGTCTTCACGCGCGCCAAGGCCCTGGCGGAAGCCTTCGTCAGCGACCCGGGCGACCCCTTCGCCATGGTGAAGATCGACGGGGACGTGCTGGCCCAGGATCCCGGACGCCTCGTGGACGAGGCCGGCACGGTCGGACTGTTCGGTGGCAGCCGCACGATCTGGGTCCGGTCCGGCAGCCGCAACTACGCGCCCGCCGTCGAGGCCGCCCTCAAGGCCGAGATCCAGAACGCCCGCATCGTGGTGGAGGGCGGCGACCTCGCCAAGAGCGCCCCCCTGCGGACCCTCTGCGAGAAGTCGCCGAAGGCCCTCGCCCTGCCCTGCTATCCCGACGACGAGCGCGCGCTCGGCGACCTCATCGACCGCACCCTGCAGGACCAGGGCCTGCGCATCGCCCGCGAGGCGCGGGACGTGCTCGCCACCAGCCTCGGCGGCGACCGCGGCGCCAGCCTGTCGGAGATCGAGAAGCTCGCCCTCTACGCCCAGGGGCAGGGCAGCGTCAGCCTCGACGATGTCGAGGCGGTGGTCAGCGACGTCGCCGGCAGCGTGCTCAACACGCTGATCGATGCAGCCTTCGCCGGCCGCAGCGGCGAGGTCGAGCGCGACTATCGTCGCTTCCGCCACGAGGGCATGGACCCATCGGTGATGCTGGGCTCGGCCCTGCGGCACGCCCTGACCCTGCTGGCGACGCGGCTTGCCGGAGAGGGGCAGAGCCCCAGCCTAATGGTGGCGAACTGGCGCGGCCTGCATTTCCGGCGCAAGGCCCTGGTGGAAACCCAGCTCTCGCGCTGGTCGCCCCCGGCCCTGCGCCACGCGGTCCAGCTGCTGCAGGACTCGGTCCTGGCCTGCCGCCGGGCGACCCCGGACCTCGCCCACGCCCACGCGTCGAGCACGCTCCTGCGCATCGCCGGCGAGGCGGCCCGGCGGCGATAGCGATCGGTGGGGTCAGGCCTCCGCCTGCCCCAGGTTGAAGCGCTGGCACAGGGCTTCGAGCTCGGCCGCGTTCTCGTAGCGGATGCGGATCTCGCCCGCGCCGGCCACCTTGGTCTTCACCGCCACGGTCATGCCGAGGGCCCGGGCCATGGCCTGTTCCAGGGTGCGGATCTCGGCATCCTTCTCCGCCGCGCGCCGCGGCCGGCCGGGGCGGGGACCGTCACCCTCCGGCACCTCGGCGGAGGCCAGGGCCTCGACCTCGCGCACCGACAGGCCCTCCTCCACGATCCGACGGGCAACGCCCTCGGCGTCCCGCACGGCCAGGAGCGCGCGGGCATGGCCGGCGGTGATCTCACCGGCCACGACCCGGTCCTGGATCGTCGGGGCGAGCTGAAGCAGGCGCAGGGTGTTGGCCAGGTGGCTGCGGCTCTTGCCCAGAATCTCGGCGAGTTCGCTCTGGCTGTACTGGAACTCGCTCATCAGGCGCTCGTAGCCCGCGGCCTCCTCGATGGCGTTGAGGTCGGTGCGCTGGACGTTCTCCAGGATGGCGAATTCCAGCGAGGTCCGGTCGTCGATCTCCACCGTGACCACGGGCACCTCGTGCAGGCCCGCCCGCTGGGCTGCACGCCAGCGGCGCTCGCCGGCCACGATCTCGTAGGTGTCCGGCACGCCGGCGAGGGCCCGCACCACGATGGGCTGGATGATGCCGCGCAGCTTGATCGAGGCCGAGAGTTCCTCGAGGTCCGACTCGTTGAAGCGGCGGCGCGGGTTGCGCGGGTTGGGACGCAGGAATTCCACCGCGACCTTGCGCTGCTCCTGCGACTTGCTCGCCTCGGCGCTGTCATCGCCGAAATCGCCGATTAGGGCCGCGAGGCCGCGCCCGAGCCGGGGCCGCACCACATCATCCGCCATCGCCACCTGCTTCAACTCCGAACCTTGGGGACACGCTTGTCATACGGCGAGGGCAGAGCGCCCCCGCATCGTCACGCCGCGACGGGGAGGCGCCCCTCGCGCTGGATGATCTCGGAAGCGAGGCGCAGGTAGGCCTGCGAGCCCGCGCATTTGAGATCGTAGAGCAGGACTGGCTTGCCGTGCGACGGCGCCTCAGAGACCCGGACGTTGCGGGGGATCATGGTCTCGTAGACCTTCTCGCCCATGAAGCTGCGCACATCCGCCACCACCTGCGCCGACAGGTTGTTGCGGGGATCGAACATGGTCAGGACGATGCCCTGGATGGTCAGGCGCGGATTGAGCGCGCCGCGCACCTGCTCCACCGTGCGCAGCAGCTGGCTCAGGCCCTCCAGGGCGAAGAACTCGCATTGCAGGGGCACCAGCACCGCGTCGGAGGCGGCGAGGGCATTGATGGTCAGCAGGTTCAGGGAGGGCGGGCAATCGATCAGGACGTAGGTCACGCCGGCCGTGGCGCCCGCTTCGCCGACCCCCTTGAGGACGTTGCGCAGGCGATGGGCGCGGTCGGGCGCGCTCGCCATCTCCATCTCCAGCCCGAGCAGGTCCATGGTGGAGGGCGCCACCATCAGGCGCGGCACCGCGGTGGGGATGCAGGCCTGGCCCAGGGACGCCTCCCCGGCAAGCACGTGGTAGGTCGAGACCTTGCGCTGGCGGCGGTCGATGCCGAGGCCCGTCGAGGCATTGCCCTGCGGATCGAGATCGATCACCAGCACGCTCTCACCGATCGCCGCCAGCGCCGTGCCGAGGTTGATCGCGGTGGTCGTCTTGCCGACGCCACCCTTCTGGTTGGCCAGGGCCAGGATGCGCAGCGGCCGATCCGGATTGCCGCCGGTCGTCGGTACGGGAGTCGGAGCGCTTGTCATGAATCCACGCGAGATAGGGTCGTGACGCGGACGATCCGCGCTTCCGACTCGGTTCGGCTCGGCACGAGATCGTAAACGAATCTCCACCGTTGCGCGGCCTCGGTCAATTCCGATTGGACATCCCGTCCTTTCGGAAACAGGCCGACCGTGCCGGTTGTCAACAACGGCTCCGCCCAGGCGAGCAGCTGGGCGAGGGGCGCGAGGGCCCGGGCGCAGACCACCGCGACGCCGCGATGGGCCGCGATGACCTGCTCGATCCGGGCATTGTGGACCTTGGCCGGCGCGCCGGTCAGGCGCGCGGTCTCGGTGAGAAAAGCGCATTTGCGCGCGTTGCTCTCCACGAGATCGACCTGAAACCCGGGGCGCTCATGCCCCGCGATGGCCAGGACGAGGCCGGGGAGTCCGGCCCCTGCCCCGAGGTCGAGCCAGGTCTCCGCCTCCGGCGCGATGGCCCGAAGCTGGAGCGCATCGGCGATGTGGCGGGTCCAGACCTCCGTCAGGGTCGCGGGTCCGACGAGGTTCTTCACGGTCTGCCAGCGCCGCAGCTGCGCGACGTAGAGGTCGAGGCGCTGCGCTGTTTCACGTGAAACACCCGCACTGGCCAGGACCCGATCGCGGTCTCGATCAGAGGCCATGCGCGGCCCCGCGGTCGGCCCGGCGGGCATGGGCCGCCAGGAGGGTGAGGGCGGCCGGAGTCACACCCTCGATCCGTGCCGCCTGCCCCAGCGTTCCCGGGCGCACGGCTTCGAGCTTGAGCCGCATCTCGTTCGACAGGCCGGGAATGCCCGCATAGTCCAGGCGGATCGGCAGGGCGACCGCCTCGTCCCGGCGGAAGGCGGCGATGTCCGCCTGCTGCCGATCGAGGTAGACGGCGTAGGTGGCGTCGGTGCAGAGCCGCTCGGCCACGCGGGGCGGGACCGCCGAGAGCTCCGGCCAGACTGCGCAGAGGCGCGCCCAGTCGATGTCCGGGTAGGACAGAAGCTGGAAGGCGGAGCGGCGGATGCCGTCCTGATTGAGCGCGATACCGGCGGCCTGGGCCTGGTTCGGGGTCAGGCTCAAGCGGTCGAGCTGGCCGCGCGCCCCGTCCAGGGCCGTCTGCGCGGCGGCGAAATGCGTGGCGCGGCGCTGTCCGACGCAGCCGAGGGCGGCGCCCTTGGGCGTCAGGCGCTCGTCGGCATTGTCGATGCGCAGGGAGAGCCGGTACTCGGAGCGCGACGTGAACATGCGGTAGGGCTCGCTCACCCCATGGGTGACGAGGTCGTCGATCATCACGCCGAGATAGGACTCGGCCCGGTCGAAGGTGGCGAGGGCCGAACCCCCGGCGAGGCGGGCGGCGTTGAGTCCGGCCACGAGCCCCTGCCCGGCCGCTTCCTCGTAGCCGGTGGTGCCATTGATCTGCCCGGCCAGGAACAGGCCCGGCAGGCGCTTGGCCTGGAGGGTGGCATCGAGTTCGCGCGGATCGACGTAGTCGTACTCGATGGCATAGCCCGGCCGCAGGATGGTGGCCCGCTCCAGTCCGGGGATCAGCGCGATGACGTCGCGCTGGACGCTCTCGGGAAGCGCCGTGGAGATGCCGTTCGGGTAGACGGTCGGGTCGTCGAGGCCCTCGGGCTCCAGGAAGATCTGGTGACCCTCGCGGTCGCCGAAGCGGACGACCTTGTCCTCGATCGATGGGCAGTAGCGCGGGCCCCGGCTGGCGATGCCGCCGGAATACATCGGCGAGCGGTGCAGGTTGGCGCGGATGAGGTCGTGAACGGCCTGGGTCGTGCGGGTGATGCCGCACTGGATCTGCGGGGTGGTGATCCGCTCGGTGAGGGTCGAGAACGGCACCGGATCCGCGTCCGCCGACTGCATCTCCAGGCCGGACCAGTCGATGGTGCGTCCGTCGAGACGGGCCGGGGTGCCGGTCTTCAGGCGCCCGAGGGCGAAACCGGCGCGGTCGAGGGTCTGGGCCAGGCACACGGACGGGGCCTCGCCGACCCGGCCGGCCGGGATCCGGGTCTCGCCGATATGGATGAGGCCGCGCAGGAAGGTGCCGGTGGTCAGGACGACGGCGCCGCAGGGGAGGGTGCGCCCATCGGCCAGGAGCACCGCGGAGACGCGCCCCTGCGCGAGGGCGAGATCGGCCACCTCCCCCTCGATCACCCGCAGGTTCGCGGTCTCGGCGATGGCCGCCTGCATCGCGCGGGCGTAGAGCTTGCGATCGGCCTGGGTGCGTGGGCCACGGACCGCCGGACCCTTCCGCCGGTTGAGCAGCCGGAACTGGATGCCGGCCGCGTCGGCCACGCGTCCCATCAGGCCGTCGAGGGCATCGACCTCGCAGACCAGATGTCCCTTGCCCAGGCCCCCGATGGCGGGGTTGCAGGACATGGCACCGATGGTGGCGGCCTGATGGGTCACGAGCGCCGTCCGCGCGCCGATCCGGGCGGCGGCCGCAGCCGCCTCGACGCCGGCATGGCCTCCACCAACGACGATGACGTCGTAGGAATCAGGTGTCTGGTGCATGGGATCGATTAAGCGGCTGAGGCGCCGATGGTCAATCGATGGATCGGCAGCGACGTAGTTTTCACGTGAAACCGAAGCCTCGTGGTCCCAGGGTCACAGGGCGCGGAGGGACGCGCTCACTTTCCGATGCAGAAGCCGGCGAAGAGCCGATCCAGCATTTCCTCGACGCCGACATGTCCGGCCACTTCGCCGAGCGCCCGGACCGCCAGCCGTAGATCCTCGGCGGCAAGTTCGGGCAGGGCCGTCCCGGCCAGCAGCCGATCGAGATGTTCGCGACAGCGGGTCAGGCCCAGCCGGTGACGTTCGCGCGTGATCAGGGCGTCTCCGCTGCCGACCGCTCGGGAGGCCTGATCCTCGATGGCCGCCAACAACCGGTCGAGACCCAGACCGGTCAGGGCCGAGATGGCGATTGCGCCGTCCGGCAGGGGAGCGGCGGGATCGAGGTCGCCCTTGGTCCGCACGCGAAGCACCGGCCCGTCCGGCATCGGCTCGGCCGCCGACGTCTCCGCATCCGGGCTCGCGAGCATCACCACGAGGTCGGCCTGCCGCATCCGGGCCCGCGTCCGCCGGATGCCTTCCGCCTCGATGGCATCGCCCGCCACGCGCAGGCCGGCAGTGTCCACGAGGATCACCGGCAATCCGCCGAGGTCGCAGCGCACCTCGATGACGTCGCGGGTCGTGCCGGGGATCGCCGAGACGATCGCCGCCTCGCGTCGGCTCAGGGCGTTCAGCAGCGTCGACTTGCCGGCATTGGGCGGCCCCGCCAGGACGACGGTGAATCCGTCCCGCAGGCGCTCACCGCGCCGGGCATCGGCCAGGACCATCGCCACCTCGTTGCGGATCGCCCGCGCCTTCTGCGCCAGGGCGGCATCCAGGGCCGCGTCGTCGACATCGCCCTCGTCGGAGAAGTCGAGGGCCGCCTCGACGCCGGCCAGCAGATCGAGCAGGCGTTCACGCCAATCGGCCACGCGCTTGCCGAGGGCTCCGTCGAGCTGGCGCAGGGCCTGGCGTCGCTGCGCCTCGGTCTCGGCGTCGATGAGGTCGGCGATGCCCTCGGCCTCGGTGAGGTCCAGGCGGCCGTTGAGGAAGGCCCGGCGGGTGAAGGCCCCGGGTTCGGCCGGTCGACATTGCGGGATCTCGGCCAGGGCGCGCAGGACCGCGCTGCGGACCGCGAGGCCGCCATGCAGGTGCAGCTCCACCATGTCCTCGCCGGTGAAGCTGGCAGGGCCCGGCATCCAGGCGACGAGGGCTTGGTCGAGGGGCGTGCCGTCGGGCGCGCGCAGCGTACGGAGGGACAGGCGCCGGGGCGGGGGGAGGGGGCCGGAGAGGGCACGGATCACGGCGGCGGAGGCCGGACCGGAGATCCGGATCACGCTGACGGCCGATCGACCGGGGCCGGTGGCAGGCGCGAAGAGGGTAGGCGGTTCGGTCATCGGGGCGGTGCCCTTTGAGCCGACACCGGGCGCGTCAGGCATTCGTTAACCAGCTAATAAACTTGTTTCAGCCGGAAATTGTCAGGCGAGGGAAGGCCATGGGCCGGACCCGGATGCGCGTGCGATCCGGGTCCGGCCCAGTCGGCCTCAGGTGTTCATCGAGTCGAAGAAGTCATTGTTGCTCTTCGTCTGGCGCAGCTTGTCCATGAGGAACTCGATCGCGTCGGTGACGCCCATCGGGTTGAGGATGCGGCGCAGGACATAGGTCTTCTTGAGCGCATCCGGCGGCACCAGGAGCTCTTCCTTGCGGGTACCCGAGCGGGTGATGTCGATGGCCGGGAAGATGCGCTTGTCGGAGACCTTGCGGTCGAGAATGATCTCGGAGTTACCGGTGCCCTTGAACTCCTCGAAGATCACCTCGTCCATGCGCGAGCCGGTGTCGATGAGCGCGGTGGCGATGATCGAGAGCGAGCCGCCCTCCTCGATGTTGCGGGCGGCACCGAAGAAGCGCTTCGGGCGCTGCAGGGCGTTGGCGTCGACGCCGCCGGTGAGCACCTTGCCGGAGGACGGCACCACGGTGTTGTAGGCGCGGCCGAGGCGGGTGATCGAATCCAGCAGGATGACCACGTCGCGGCCGTGCTCGACGAGGCGCTTGGCCTTCTCGATCACCATCTCGGCGACCTGCACGTGGCGGGTGGCCGGCTCGTCGAAGGTCGAGGCGATGACCTCGCCCTTCACCGAGCGAATCATGTCGGTCACTTCCTCGGGGCGCTCGTCGATGAGCAGCACGATGAGGTAGCATTCCGGGTGGTTGATGGTGATCGACTGCGCGATGTTCTGCATCAGCACGGTCTTGCCGGTGCGCGGCGGCGCCACGATCAGGGCGCGCTGGCCCTTGCCGATCGGGGCGACGATGTCGATGATCCGCGGCGAGAAGTCCTTCTTCGGCGGATTGTCCAGTTCGAGCTTGAAGCGCTGCGTCGGGAACAGCGGCGTCAGGTTGTCGAAGTGGACCTTGTGCTTGATCTTCTCCGGGTTCTCGAAGTTGATCGTGTTGACCTTCAGCAGCGCGAAGTAGCGCTCACCGTCCTTGGGCCCGCGGATCGGTCCCTCGACGGTGTCGCCGGTGCGCAGGCCGAAGCGCCGGATCTGGGTCGGCGAGATGTAGATGTCGTCGGGACCCGGCAGGTAGTTCGAGTCGGACGAGCGCAGGAAGCCGAAGCCGTCCTGCAGCACCTCGACGGTGCCGGCGCCGATGATCTCGACCTCCTTGGCAGCGAGCTGCTTCAGGATCGCGAACATCAGCTCCTGCTTGCGCATGGTCGAGGCGTTCTCGACCTCGACCTCTTCGGCGAAGGCGATCAGGTCGGTCGGCGTCTTGGACTTGAGGTCCTGGAGCTTGACCTCGCGCATGCCGTCGAGATCGGCGGCGACGATGCCGCCCTCGGCCGGGCTTTCCACGGGGAGGGTCTCGTACGGTGACGTCATGGGGGATTCAGAACCGGCGGGAAGGGCGAGGCGGGGCAGAGGGTCGGAAATGGCAGTCGGGGAGTTTGGTCGCCGGGCGCCGTTTCGGCGCCGATCAGTCGGTCCGTCCTGGGGAAAGACGGCTCCGCGCATCGTCTTGGCGGAGCCAGGGGCTCACGGATGCAACGCGGCGTAACGAGGAGAGGCCTCACCGGTAGCGCGTTTCTCGGGTTTTCGCAAGGTCCGTCCGCCGGGGCGCCTGCAACGGCCCCTCAGCGGCGGCGCAGGCGCACGTAGAGGGCCCCGGCGCCACCGTGATGGCGGGCCGCCTCCTCGAATCCGAGAACCACGGTGCGCAGCTCCGGCGCGCGCAGCCAATGGGGCACGCTGCGGCGGAGCACGCCCCGCTCGGAGAAGGCATCGTCGTAGGTCGGGCCCCCCTTGCCGGTGACCACGAGGACGTGGGTGTGGCCCGTCGCGCGGGCCCGCATCAGGAAGCCGATCAGCGCCCCGTGCGCCTCCGCCTGGTACATTCCGTGGAGGTCGATGCGGGCATCGACCTGGAGGGCGCCGCGGCGCAGGGCGAGGCGGATGCGGCGCTCGAGGCCCGGCGCGGTCGGCGCAGCCGGTGCCAGGACAGGCGCCGGTGGCGCCGGCGGCGGGTTCGGCTTCAGTGCGGCGCGCTTGGCCAGCGTCCGGGGCATCGGCTTCGGGGGCGCGGGCTTCGGGGGCGCGGGCTTCGGGGGCGCGGGCTTCGTCGAGACGGGTTTGCTCGGAACGACTCTCGGCGGCGCGCCCTGGGGTAGCGCGCCCTTGGGTAGCGCGTTCTTGGCCGAGGCGGGCGTCGTCGCCGGAGCGGGCGTGGCGTCGGAGGGCTTGCCCGCCGCGCCGCGCCCCGTGATGCGGCCGCGCAGGGGCGTGATCAGCCGGGCGATCTCGCCCCACAGATAGGCGTCCTCTCCCGAGAGGCCGCGCGGGCGACGGGGCGTCTTCATGGCGCCGATGCCCCGGATTTCGGGAGCAGGACCACGAAGCCGACGGCGTCGCGCAGGTTGCCGGCGGCGATGCCGGCCTCCGCACCGGTGCCGAGATAGAGGTCGCCGCGGGCCGGGCCGACGATGGCCGAGCCGGTATCGGCGGCGACGACGAGGCGCCCCGGCTCGGCAGCACCGGCGATCCGGCCCTCGAGCCAGAACGGCAGGCCGTAGCGCCAGAGGGTGGCGTCCACCGCGAGGTTGCGGCCGGGGCTCAGGGGCACGCCGGCCCCGCCGGGCGGCCCAAGGCTCGGGTCGTCGATCTCGGCCAGGCGGAAGAAGATGTAGGAGGCGTTCGCGCGCATCAGCCGGGCGGCGTGGTGGGGGTTCGCCCGCAGCCAGCTGGTCCAGCGGGCCAGGGTGAGACCGTCGAGGGGCAGGTGCCCCTCCGCCACGATGAGCTTGCCGATGGAGGTGTAGGGCCGGCCGTTGCGGCCGTCGTAGAGGACCCGGACCGCGCGCCCGTCGGTCAGGCGGACCCGGCCGGAGCCCTGGACCTGGAGCACGAACAGGTCGACGGCGTCGCGCAGGTAGAGGAGCGGGCGGGCCCGGGTGCCCAGGGCTCCGTCCTCGATCGCGGCCCGGTCGGGATAGGCCTCGAAGCCGTCACCGGTCCGGCGCGCGGCACGCAGGGCGGGGTCGAGGCCGGGCCGCGTCTCGCCGGGCTCCAGGCTGACGAGGTCGTCGGGCCGGGCCAGCACCGCGGCGGTGAATTGCGGGCTCGGGCTGGCGGCGCCGACGAGTTCCGGCTCGAAGTAGCCGGTGAGGAAGCCCGTGCGCGTCTCGGGCTTGCCCCCGGCCGGGGGCCTGACGATCCGATAGGGCGTGAAGGCCTCGGCGAAGAAGCGGGCCGCCTCGGCGTCCGGCACGGACTCGGCTCTCGTACAGGCGGCCCGGAGCGCCTCGGGCGCGCCCGCGACCGTGGCGGGCTGGGGCGTGGCCGGCGGCGTCCGGCAGGTCCGGCGGAAGGCCGCGAGGGTCGCGGCGGCGTCGGGTCCGGGGAAACCCGGCAGCGATGCGGGATCGACGGGCTCCAGCACGGCCCCGCCCACGCGAAACGGCTCGGCCGCGGGGGCGGCCGAGCCGGGGGAGGGAAGAGCGAGGGCGGCGAGGAGACTCGCCGCGGGACGGGAGAACCGGTTCACGCGACCTTGGACAGCGTCGGGTTCAGACGCCGGCTTCCGTGGCGACGAGCTGCCAGTTCGGGTCGCGGGTGCCGAGGGTCCGGGCAAAGGTCCAGACGTCCGGCACCTCGACCACCGCCTCGGCGCTGCCGTCGGTCACCTGGCCCTGCGCGTTGCGGGTGGCGGTGATGAGGTGGGAGAGGAAGTGCACGGTGATCTGCGCGACGCGGTTCTTCACGTCGACGGCCACGATCTCGGCCTTGTCGAGGGAGACGAAGGTGGTCTCCACGGTCTCGCGCCGCGCCTCGCGGGCGTCGATCTCGCGCTCGAAGCCCTCGCAGACCTCGCGGGAGAGCAGGCCGCGCAGGGTCTTGCGGTCGCCCTTGGCGAAGGCGATCACGATGGCCTCGTAGGCGCTGCGGGCGCCCTCCACGAAGGCGCGCGGATCGAAGGCGGGCTCGACCTGGACGACGGCTTCGAGGCCCTGGGCGATGGCCGAGCCGGGCTCGGCGATGCCGCGCCAGTCGCGCACGTCGGTCTTCACCGCGGTCTGGCCTCGATCGGCCTGGGGCTGGACCCGATCGGCGCCGGGCAGGCGCACGACGTTGTCGCCGTCCCCGCGGCCGGCCGGCGGCTCGGTACGGCTGCGGTCCACCGGCTTGAACGGCGAGCGCTCCGTGCCGGTCTTCTGCCCGAGCACCGAGCGCAGGCGCCAGATGACGAAGACCGCCAGCGCGAGAAAGATCAGGGTCGTCAAGTCGAAGGAGTCCTGCATCACTGATCCGATCGTGGCCGTGGCACGAATACGTTACTTCACGGGGCTCTGGAAACCCGGCCCGGGTCCTCGGCTGACATGCGTGGCCGAGACACGCCCGGCCGGATAGGTCCGGCCCAGGAAAATCTGGCCAAAGGAAATCTGGCCAAGGAAGTTCTGGCCAGGACAGATCTGGCCAAGAAAGATCCGGCCAGGACAGATCTGGCCAGGACAGTTCTGGCCATGTCGCGCATTCCCCGGGTCCCGCGCAAGGCGCAGGCCGGGTTCGGCGCGCGGAGGCTCGCGCGGGGTCGAACCTCCGGGGTCGTGCGGAGATATGGATATCGCGGGCCATGAATCCAGGCGAGGGCGCGCGCCTGCGCCGCCTTGACCCGGCGGCGGCCCCGACCGGTCCTGCGGACCGGGCCCCGGGCTCGCCTTGTCCCATGCGGGCGAGCGTGATAGCGCGCTATCGCGCGGACCGGGCGGTGGCGGCATGTCGGTGTGCATGTCGGTGTGCAGGCCGGGGCGCCTGGTTCCGGGCGACCGGGATCGGCGCCCGTCACGGGTTCGCCCCCGGGACCTGAGCGCACCAGACCCGGGCCCCGCCGCGCCCCGACGATCCAGGAAGAGGACAGAACGCCATGGCCGACACTCCGGCACCGAACGGCAACGGTGGCGCCACGGCGCAGACCGACGACGCCACGCCGACGATCAACTCGCTCGCGCAGTACACCAAGGATCTCTCCTTCGAGAATCCGAATGCGCCGCGCTCCCTGCAGCCGCAGGAGAGCGGACCGCAGATCAACATCCAGGTGAACGTCAACGCCAAGCAGGTGGCCGAGTTCGACTTCGAGGTCGACCTGACCCTGGAAGGCGATGCCAAGATCGCCAACGAGGTGCTGTTCGCCTTCGAGCTGACCTATTCGGGCATCTTCCGCATGCGCAACATCCCGCAGGACCAGCTCCACCCGGCGGTGATGATCGAGTGCCCGCGCCTGCTCTTCCCCTTCGCGCGCCAGATCGTCGCCGAGGCCGTGCGCAACGGTGGCTTCCCGCCCCTCTACATCGACCCGATCGACTTCGTCGGCCTCTACCGCCAGAAGGCCATGGAAGCCCAGGCCCAGGGCGAGACCGGCCCGCTCAACTCCTGAGCTGAGGGCGCGCCTCGCCGGCCCCGTCCGCCCGGGGCGGGGTCCGGGGTCCTGAGGAGCGAAGGCCGGACTCGAGAAGGCCGGACCTGAGGATCGAAGGCCGGACTTGCGGATCGAAGGCCGGATTTGGCCGTTACTCGCAGCCAGTCCGGCCGCGGCCTCCCGTGCCGCCGGTCGCCGGATCGCCTCAGCCCCGGGATCGCATGCTCGCCACACACCACCTCGCCCTGATCAACGTCTTCACGGGCGACATCCAGGGCGGGCTCGGCCCCTTCCTCGGCACCTGGCTCGCCGAGTCGGCCTCCTGGAGCCCCTCGCGGGTGGGCTTCGTCACCACCCTGGTGGGCATCGGCTCCCTCCTCCTCAGCGGTCCCTTCGGCGCCCTGGTCGACCGCCTCGGCCGGCCCCGGATGCTGATCGCCGTCGCCTGCGGGGCGATCCTGTGCGGCACCCTGCTGCTGCTGCCGGCCCGGGGCCTGATCCCGGTCTTCGCCGCGCAGATGATGGCGGCGGCCGGCGGCACGTTGCTGCTTCCGGCGGTCACCGCGCTCACCCTCGGCATCGTCGGCAAGGACCGCTTCCCCCGGCAGCAGGGCCGCAACCAGGCCTTCAACCATCTCGGCATCCTGCTGGCGGCCGGCGGCATCAGCCTCGGCACCGGCTGGTTCGGCCCGGCCATCGCCTTCTGGGTGCTCGGTGGCATGGCGGTCCTGGCCATCCTCGCCACCGTCACCACGCCGGGCCACTGCTACAACGAGCGCCGGGCCGTGGGCTGGCAGGAGGATGGCGACGACAAGCCAGAGCGCGCCGGCCTGCGCAGCATCGTGGCCAACCGCAAGCTCCTGGTCCTCGCCGTGGCGCTGGCGCTGTTCAACCTCGGCAACGGCGGCATGCTCTCCCTGCTCGGCCAGAAGCTCGTCGCCACCGCTGCCGACGCCACGAGCTGGACCGCCCGCTACGTCATGGTGGCGCAGCTGGTGATGATCCCGGTCGCCCTGTTCGCCGGCTCCCTGGCCGACCGGCGCGGGCGGCGCCAGCTCCTCATCGCGGCCTGCGCGGTGCTGCCGGTGCGGGCCGCGCTCTCGGCCTTCATCGACGATCCCCTCTGGCTGATCTCCGCCGAGATCCTCGACGGCGTCGCCTCCGGGATCATCGGCGTCGCGGTGCCGGTGGTGGTCGCCGACCTGACCTGGGGCTCCGGCCGCACCCAGACGGCGCTGGGCTCCCTCAACGCCATCCAGGGCATCGGCGGCGCCCTGTCGGCCTGGTACGGCGGCCTCGCCCAGGCGATGCTCGGCTGGACCGGGGCCTTCCTGGCCCTCGGCGCCCCGGCCCTCGTCGCCCTCGCCCTCGTGCTGTGGCTCGACACCACCAGCGAGGGCCGCGGCAGGCGCCAAGGCAACGGCCGGAAGAGCGACGGCCGGAAGGGCAACGGGCAGAGGGGCGACGGCCAGAAGGGCGACGGGTCGTCGACGGACCCTGATGCCGAGAGCGGGCGCGGGCCCGACCGCGGCACCGACCCGCTCCGCCGCGCCCCGCAGCCGGAGACAGCCTGAGGGCGGATTGCCGCCCGGGGGAACAGGCCGCCCCCGCCCCGGTTTGGCGAGGACGCCTCAGCCACCGGAGCTCCCGACGATGCATGATCGACCCGACGGACGGACCCTGCGGGTCACCGAGCCGCGCGCCGTCCCCTGGCTCAGCATCGTGTTCGGCTACGGCCCGATGCTGCCCTTCGCCGCCGGTGCGCTGGTCGCCTGGGGCTGGCGCGGCACGCCCCTCGGGCAGGTCGCCGCCGCGCTGACGATCCTCTGGGGCTGCGCCATCCTGCTGTTCCTGTCGGGCGTGCGCCGCGGCGTCAGCTTCCGCACCGAGGGCGGGGCGACCGTCGCCCAGATCGCCACCATGATCGGCCTCTTCAGCCTCGGCTTCGCCGCCCTGGTGCTGGCGACCCTGGACCGGGCCGTGCCCGCCCTGGTCCTGCTCCTCCTCGGCTTCACCGCGATCGCGATCCTCGATCCGATCGCGGCCCGGCGCGGAGAGGCACCGCTGTTCTTCGCCCGCCTGCGCCCGGTGCAGATCCCCATCGCGATCCTGAGCCTCGCGGCGCTGCTCGCCCTGGCTCTCTGAGGCCCGACGCGCCGAGGCCCGACACGCTTGCCGCCCCCGGCCACCCGCGATAGAGCCCCCGGGACCCCGAACAGCCCCGACGGACGCGAAGATCACCATGGCCAAGGCCGATTCGAATAAGGCCGACACCCTGAAGCCGCGCCTGCCGCGCGGTTTCGTCGACCGGCGCGCGGATGAGATCGCCGCCCAGCACCGCATGCTCGAGACGATCCGGCAGAGCTTCGAGCTCTACGGTTTCGAGGCGCTGGAGACGCCCTTCGTCGAGTACACCGAGGCGCTGGGCAAGTTCCTGCCCGACCTCGACCGGCCGAACGAGGGCGTGTTCTCGTTCCAGGACGACGACGAATCCTGGCTCTCGCTGCGCTACGACCTGACCGCGCCCCTGGCCCGGCACGTGGCCGAGCACTTCGACGCGATCCCGAAGCCCTATCGCAGCTTCCGTGCGGGCTACGTCTTCCGCAACGAGAAGCCGGGCCCGGGCCGCTTCCGCCAGTTCATGCAGTTCGACGCCGACATCGTCGGGGCCGGCTCGGTGGCGGCGGATGCCGAGATCTGCCTGCTGATGGCCGACACCCTGGAGAAGCTCGGGCTGACCGGGCAGTACGTGGTGAAGGTCAACAACCGGAAGGTGCTCGACGGCCTGATGGAGTCGATCGGGCTGAGCGGTCCCGACAAGGCCGGCCAGCGCCTGACCGTGCTGCGGGCGATCGACAAGCTCGACCGCCTCGGCGATGCCGGCGTGCGCGAGCTGCTGGGCGCCGGCCGCAAGGACGAGAGCGGCGACTACACCAAGGGCGCCGGGCTGGAGGATGCCGCGATCGGGCGCGTCTTGGCTTTCACCGGCTGGACCGGAACCGGATCGGCGCCGGCCGACAACGCCACCACCCTGGCGAATTTCGAGGCGTCGCTCGCGGGCAGCGCCATCGGCCTGGAGGGCGTGCGCGAACTCGCCGACATGGCGGCCCTGTTCGCCGCGGCCGGCTACGACGACCGCATCCGCATCGACCCCTCCGTGGTGCGCGGGCTCGAATACTATACCGGCCCGGTCTACGAGGCGGAGCTGACCTTCCCGGTCACCAACGAGGACGGACAGGTGGTGCGCTTCGGCTCGGTCTCGGGCGGCGGGCGCTACGACGGCCTCGTCGGGCGCTTCCGGGCCGAGCCGGTGCCCGCCACCGGCTTCTCCATCGGCGTCTCGCGCCTGTTCTCGGCGCTGCAGCTGGTGAAGAGCCCGCTGCTGGAAGGCATCACCAAGCCCGGTCCCGTGGTGGTCCTGGTGCTCGACCGGGACAACGTCGCCGACTACCAGCGGCTCGTCGCGAGCCTGCGCGCGGCCGGCATCCGGGCCGAGCTCTATCTCGGCGGCTCCGGCATGAAGGCGCAGATGAAGTATGCCGACCGACGCGGATCGCCCTGCGCCATCATCCAGGGCTCGAACGAGCGCGAGGCCGGCGAGGTCCAGATCAAGGACCTGATCGAGGGGGCCAAGGCGGCGGCCGCCATCACCAGCAATGCCGAATGGAAGGCCGCGCGCCCGGCCCAGTTCTCGGTGCCGGTGGCCGAGATGGTCGAGCGGGTCCGCGAGGTCCTGGGACGCCACTTCTGACAGTCGAGACCCGAAGGACGGCCGTGGAGCGAACTCCACGGCCGTGCGGATCGTCAGGCGACCGAGATGTCGACCTGGATGTTGCCGCGGGTGGCGTGGGAGTAGGGGCACACCACGTCGGCGCGCTTCACCAGATCCTCGGCCACCGCCCGGTCGAGGCCCGGCAGGGTCGCCTTGAGGGCGACGACGAGGCCGAAGCCGGTGCCGTCATCCCGCGGGCCGATGCCGACGCTCGACTCGATCTTGGACTCCTCCGAGACCGTGATCTTGTCCTTGCCGGCGACGAACTTGATCGCGCCGAGGAAGCAGGCGGCGTAGCCGGCCGCGAAGAGCTGCTCCGGGTTGGTGCCGGCGCCACCGCCGCCGCCGAGTTCCTTCGGGGTGGAGAGCTTCACGTCCACCTTGGCGTCGTCGGTCGCGGCGGACCCTTCGCGGCCACCGGTGGCATGGGCATGAGCGGTGTAGAGGGCCTTCATGTCGGTCTCTCCTGCTGAACGAACGAGGGGATCGGGCGCGTCGGTCCGGCCTGAGTCAGCCCATATCGATTGCGCACAACCTAGTTATTTCCTCGCATAGAACTTGATTGTGCGCAATATGAAATTTGAATAAGATCGGACCCGCGGCCCGATTTCGGCCCGCGGCACATCGTGAAGGACAGTCAATATGTCGGGACGGCAGACCCGCACGCTTCGGGAGCCGGTGGCAGAGCCGGAAACCCCGGACGCCCTGAGCCTGGACAGCCAGCTCTGCTTTGCCGTCTATGCCACGGCCCATGCGTTCGGACGCGCCTATCGCGCGCTCCTGGCCGCGCATGACCTGACCTACCCGCAATACCTCGTCCTGCTGGTCCTGTGGGAGGAGGAGGGGATGACCGTCAAGGAGATCGGCCAGCGCCTGTTCCTGGATTCCGGCACCCTGACGCCCCTGCTCAAGCGCCTCGAGGCGGCCGGCCACGTGAAGCGGGCCCGGGACCGGGCCGACGAGCGGCAGGTGAGCATCTTCCTGACCGACAAGAGCCGGGCCCTGCGGGGCCGGATGGAATGCGTGCCGGACGAGGTGGGTGGCCTGACCGGCCTCGATCTCGACGGGCGGCGGGCGCTCCTCGACATCCTGATGAACCTGCGCGGCGCGCTGCATGCGGGCCTCGGCGAGGGCCAGGCCGGTCTCGGCGCGGAGACCGAGGGAACGAGCGGCTCCGAGACCGCGCGACGCGGATCCTGACAGGCGCCGGACATGAAAAAAGCCGCTCCCGCCAGGGCGGAAACGGCTTCCTGATCGCGTGACGGGGCGAAGGATCTCGGCCGGCCCCGTGGGGCAGGCCGGACCGATCCCGCAACCCGGGCCTCGGACCCTGAGGATCAGGACGCGATGAAGATCAGCACTTGGTGACGATCAGGACTTGGTCTTGAGGTAGGCGATGACGTCGTCGACCTTCTTGGGGTCCTTGATGCCGGGGAAGACCATCTTGGTGCCCGGAATCTTCTTCTTCGGGTCGGTCAGCCACTCGTGGAGGTTGGCCTCGTCCCAGGTGATGCCGGAGCTCTTCATGGCCGCCGAGAAGGCGTAGCCGTCGGCACCTTCACCGGCCTTCGCGCCCACGACGCCCTTCAGGGTCGGGCCGACGCCGTTCTTCTCGAAGTTGTGGCAGGCCTTGCAGGGGGCGAAGGCCTTCTCGCCGGCAGCGGCATCGCCCTCGGCATGAGCCGACAGAGGCAGCAGCAGGGCCAGGGCGGCGCCGAACATGACATGACGCATCGTGTTTTTCCTCCTTGAAGCGGCTTCAGCCGCTTGGGCTTATGGCAGAGCTTACCCGTTTAGAACAGATCGAGACAGGAACGTGCAAGGTCGGACGCGATGAGCTGCGGCCAAAGGAAGCTTCCCCGGCGGCGTTCGGTTCCGCCGCGGCGGTCGGCGCCAAGACTCGGCGCCGAGAGTGAGTCGACGCCAAGACTCGGCGTCAAGAACCGGATGCGCTGCGCCGGCGTTTGTTTTAGGGTCCGTCACAAAGCACCCTCCGTCTTCCGTCTCTCACCGCCGCTTCCTCATAGGCGGTCCCGGCTGAGCGGATGATGAAGAGGGCGCGCCCCCGGAGGACATGCCCATGTCGATCGCCTTTCCCGTGCCCGATGCCGCCATCGTCGCCCGCCGCGAGGCGATCATCGCGGGCCTCGCCCCCCTGGTCGCGCCGGAGGCCCTGGTCACCACCGAGGACGAGCGCCGCGCCTTCGAGACCGACGGTCTCACCGCCTACCGCAAGATGCCCCTGGCCGTGGTGCTGCCCTCGACGACCGCCGAGGTCTCGGCCGTGATGGCGTTCTGCCACGCCAACGGCGTCCGGGTGGTGCCGCGGGGCGCCGGCACCTCGCTGGCGGGGGGCGCCATCGCGCAGGAGGATGCGGTGATCCTCGGCATCTCGAAGATGAACCGCATCCTCGACATCGATTTCGAGAACCGCACCGCGCGGGTCGAGGCCGGCATCACCAACCTCGCCATCTCGGGGGCCGTCAGCCACGAGGGCTTCTTCTACGCCCCCGACCCTTCGAGCCAGCTCGCCTGCACCATCGCGGGCAACATCGCGATGAATTCCGGCGGGGCGCACTGCCTCAAGTACGGGGTGACCACCAACAACCTCCTGGGCGTCACCCTGGTGATGAACGACGGCACCGTGGTGACAATCGGGGGCGAGCATCTCGACGCGCCGGGCTACGACCTCCTCGGCCTGGTCTGCGGCTCGGAGGGGCAGCTTGGCATCGTCACCGAGGCCACCGTGCGCATCCTGCGGGCGGCGGAGGGCGCGCGCCCGGCCCTGGTCGGGTTCGGCTCCGTGGAGGATGCCGGCGCCTGCACGGCGGCGATCATCGGGGCCGGCATCATCCCGGTGGCGATCGAGTACATGGACCGCGAGGCGATCCTGATCACCGAGGATTTCGCCCAGGCCGGCTACCCGCGCGACGCCGAGGCCATGCTGATCATCGAGGTCGAGGGGTCGGACGCCGAGTGCACGGCGATGCTCGCCCGCATCGAGGCCATCGCCAGCGACTTCAACCCGACCAGCATCCGGGTCTCGAAATCCGAGGCCGAGAGCGCCGCGATCTGGAAGGGCCGCAAGTCCGCCTTCGGCGCCACCGGCCGGATCTCGGACTACATCTGCATGGACGGCACCATCCCCACCGGGCAGCTCCCCGGAGTGCTGGAGCGCATCGGGGCGATCTGCGCCGAGAAGGGTCTGCGCGTCGCCAACGTGTTCCATGCCGGCGACGGCAACCTGCACCCGCTGATCCTATTCGACATCAACAAGCCGGGCGAGATGGAGAAGGCGGAGGCGGCCGGCGACGAGATCCTCAAGCTCTGCGTCGAGGTCGGCGGCTGCCTCACGGGCGAGCACGGCGTCGGCATCGAGAAGCGCGAGCTGATGCGCTTCCAGTACGCCCAGGCGGATCTCGAGCAGCAGATGCGGGTGCGCAACGTCTTCGACCCGCACTGGCTCATGAACCCCGCCAAGGTGTTCCCCCTGGAGGGGCGCCTGGTCGCCTGACGCTCGGGCGTCCGGGTTTCAGCTCTGCGCGCCGAAGGCCTCGCACCGGAACGCGCCGTAATCGGTACGGGCCAGGCGCTCGGCCAGGGCCGGCAGGAACAGCATCGCCTCCTCGCCGAGGCGCCAGGGCGGGTTGATGACCACGAGGCCGGTGCCGTTGAGCCGGGTCGGGTCGGGCTCGGAGACCATCAGGTCGAGGCGCAGGGCCGGGCGGGCGAGGTCCCGGTCGAGTTGGGCCACCATATGGTCGACCTTGGCGACGTCCTTGATCGGGTACCAGCCGAGATAGATGCCGGTCGGCCACTTGCGCGCCGCCTTGGCGAGGGCCGCCCCCAGCCGGTCGATCTCGCCGAGCTCCTCGTAGGGCGGGTCGATCAGGACGAGGCCGCGGCGCTCCGGGGGCGGGATCATCGCGTTGAGCGCCGTCCAGCCGTCGAGATGCATCACCTTCGACAGGGAATCCTGGTTGAAGCGCGCCCGCAGGGTCTCGGCATCGGCCGGGTGCAACTCCACGAAGACGCCCTGGTCGGTGGGGCGCAGGAACTCGCGGATGAGCGCGGGCGAGCCCGGATAGGTGTCGGCCCCGTGCCGGGCCTGGACCGCCGCCACCGCCTCGCGATAGGGGGCGAGCAAGATTTCCACGGCCTCGGGAAACGGCGTCGCGAGACGGCCCCAGCCCTCGTGCCACTCGCCCGTACGCCCGGCCTCGTCGGCGGTGAGGTCGTAGAAGCCGAGGCCCGCATGGGTGTCGATCGCCCGGAACCCCGTGGGCTTCAGGCAGAGATGGGCCAGCACGCGGCTGAGCACAAGGTGCTTCAGGACGTCGGCGAAGTTGCCGGCGTGGAAGGCGTGGCGGTAATTCATGAGGTCCGGGCCTGTCTCAGCGCACGCCCCGGCGGTCCCGCCCGGGGTCGAAGCGCGGCATCATCTACCGCGCGGCGTCGATGGCAACCGCGCCGGCGCGGCAATTCTGGCGGGCCACTTCGGGGCAGGGGGTGAAGCCGCGCAGGTCCTTGGCAAAGCAGATCCGGACCTCCTGAAGCTGGCCGCCCCGGCAGGTCACCGACATCATGTCGGGGCGCAGGCCCCGGTTGGCCGCCACGAACTGCCGGGCGATGTCGATCGGCGCCATCCGGGTGTCGCGCTCGGGGGCCTTGAAGGCGTCCGGGATGGTCACCGCCGCCCGGGCGTCGCGGGCCGCCTGGAAATACGAGACCGGATCGAGGCCCGAGCAGGTGCCGTGGCTGCGCCACTCGTGCCGCGCCAGGCCCTCGCTCGGATAGACCTGGCCCGCCACCTCGATCGCCTGCCGGGTCGGCGAACGCTCGACCGAGGCGCAGTTCGAGGGATAGCCGCGGGTGTATTGCGGCCAGAGTCCGTGCACCACGAAGCCGAGGCCGCGGCCCGGACGGCACTGCCCTTCCGCCTCGCGCCGGGCACCCGGCCCCTCGCAATAGGTCGGCGACC
Organism: Methylobacterium sp. V23; assembly: GCF_002917135.1. NCBI lineage: Bacteria > Pseudomonadati > Pseudomonadota > Alphaproteobacteria > Hyphomicrobiales > Methylobacteriaceae > Methylobacterium > Methylobacterium sp. V23. Next base: position 67,370 of record NZ_PDHT01000004.1, on the reverse strand, counting down.
AGGACAGGGCCAGGACGTAGAAGTCGAACGTGCCCGGGGTGCCGCCGCGCTCGAAGCCCTGCGCCATCGCCGGCGGAGCCGCGGCCCCCTGGGCCAGCGCCAGCGTCAAGGCGGCCGAGGCGAGGCGCCCTGCGTTCCGGCGCCGGGCGCTCGGGCTCACGGACGGGCTTCGCGGCAGGCCGAGGAATAGGCGTAGGCGAGGTTGCGATCGAGGCCGTGGACGCAGAACTCGATGCCCCAGTCGGCCCCGATGATGCCGAGCCCGTCGCGCACCGAGTAATCCACCTTGCGGCGGATGCCGTCGGAGGTGGTGGCCACGGCGCTGCAGAAGCGGCGCGGGACGTAGTCGAGGCCCCAGGGGCGCCACGCCGTGCGCTCGATGTGCTCGTAGCGCAGGATGGTGAGGGAGGAGTTCCAGAACTTCGCCTCCTTCTCGGCGAAGTGCGACGAGAGCCGCTCCAGCACCTCGGGAGCCTGGCAGCCGGGGATGTCGGCGTCGTAGTTGAACTCGCGCTCCTCGGCCGGGGTGATCTCCTCGCGGCCGGAGCGGGCGAGGGCCGGCTGGAGGGCGCCCGCCAGCACGAGGCCGAGGGCGAAGGCGGTGGAGAGGGGATTCGGGCGCATGCCGGCGTCTTTGTTCCGCTGGAGTCCGTGACACGTCCCGGAACGATGGCGGCTCGGCCCGCCCTGTCAAGCATGAGGCCGGGGGCGGCGTCGCTTTCCGCGGCCCCTGGGGTGCGCCGGGCACACCCCGAAGGCGGGACCGGGGCGGCCTTCAGTAGATCGGTTCGGCGAGGCTGGGCGCGGCGAGCGAGAGCGGCTCGGCGGCGAAATCCTCCGGGGGGAGGGCGGTCGCGACCCGGGGCGCCGGGGCGCGCGGCACCGGACCCCGCGGGGCGGCGGCGTAGGCCACTGCCGGCGCGGACGGGCGGACGGGGGCCGATCCATGGCTGAGCTGCGTGGCCGGGGCCCGGGCGGGCTGGCGCGCCGACATCGGGGTGACGCCGTAGGGATCGTCCTCCTCGACATCGATCGGGGCCTGCGGCGGGGCGGGCAGGCGCTCGGGCGGACGGGGACGGGCCGTGGCGCGCGGGACGCCGTCGGCGCCGAGCTGCGGCGTGAACTTGATCAGCGGCTGGCAGATGCGGCGCAGGCCGCGGGGGTCGTGGCGGGCGAGGTCGACGTGGATGTGGTCGTAGTGGAACACGTTCGAGCCCGGCGCCAGCACGGTGGAGAACCGGGCGCAGGCCCCGAGGAAAACCTCGCGCAGGAAGCCCTGCTCGGCCTCGGTGCCGCGCCAGCCGCCCTTCACGGTGATGACGTAGCCGTCCGCGAGCTTGAACGACATGATGTCGAGGGCATTGCCGAAGGAATGCTCGGAGAGCTTGGCGCCGGCCTGGTTGTTGCGGCCGCGGCAGGCATAGGTGCCGGCGTTGATCTCGGCCACGGGCTGGCCGAAATACAGGTTCGCGGCGGGCTGGATCGTGTCGGCGAGCCAGGCCTCGGCCTCGGTCAGGGCCGGGCAGGCCAGGGTCACCCGCTGCTTCAGGGCGACGGTGCCCCGGCCGAGGCGCGTGACGCGGTAGGGCTGCAGCATGCCGCAGACGCCCGGCCCGCTGATCTCCTTGACGGGGGTGACGAACTCCGTCGTCTCGACCAGACGCTTGGCGTTGCAGGCCTGCTCGGTCTGGTCACGCCACGCCTCGCGCTGCTCAAACTTGTTGAGTGCACAGCCGGTGAGGCCCGCGCCGAACAGCGTCAGGGCCGAGAACGCGAATACGCTACGCCACATGATGCGGACGATGCGCCGGGTTCCGTAAACGTTGCGTCAACGATGCGGCGGCGCGCGGCATCCCTGTGGACGGGTGTTGACAGACGGCGGCCGAGGCCGGACCAAGCCCCCATGCTGTCCCTCGTCGATCTTCGCACCCGCATCGCTGCCGGCACCCTCGACCCCCCCGGCGCCATCCGCCTCGCCGAGGTCGCCATCGCGGCCCGCGACCCCGGCATCGGGGCGATCGTCAGCCAAAATCCCGCCCCGGCAATCGCCGGCTCCGGTCCGCTGGCGGGCATCGCCGTGGGGGTCAAGGACATCATCGACACCGCCGACCTGCCGACGCAGATGGGCTCGCCGATCTACGCCGGCTGGCAGCCCAAGGCGGATGCCGCCATCGTGGCGCGGCTTCGGGCCCTGGGCGCCGTGCCCCTGGTCAAGACCAGCACCTCCCCCTTCGCCAGCCACGACCCCACCGCGACGGTGAACCCGCGCGACCCCGGCCACACGCCCGGCGGCTCCTCGGCCGGCTCGGCCGCGGCGGTCGCCGCCGGGATGGTGCCCCTGGCGCTGGGCACCCAGACCGGCGGCTCGGTGATCCGCCCGGCGGCCTTCTGCGGCGTGGCGGCGATCAAGCCCTCGTTCCGGCTCCTGCCGACGGTCGGCGTGAAGACCTTCTCCTGGGCCCTCGACACCGTCGGCCTGTTCGGCGCCGGCATCCGCGACATCGCCCAGGGCCTGAGCCTGATCGCCGACCGACCCGCCCTGGATCTCGACGCGGCCCCCGGGGCCCCGCGTCTCGGCCTCTGCCTCCAGGACTTCGCGGAGGCCCCCGACCCGGACGCCCTGGCCGCCCTGCACCGGGCCGCCCGCGCGGCCGAGGCTGCCGGCGCCCGGCTGGTCGACCTCGTCCTGCCGGATCCGCTGCCGGAGGCCTGGTCGCAGCACGCGGTCATCCAGGACTACGAGGCCCGCCAGGCGCTGGCCTGGGAATACGCCCACCATCGGGCGCAGCTCAGTCCGGAACTCGGCGAGCAGCTCGACGCGGCCCAGGACTTGGTCGCCGCCCAGTACGACGCGGCGCGCCGCGCGGCGCACCGGGCCCGGCGGGCCTTGAAGGACCTGTTCGGGGCGTTCGACGCGATCCTGACCCTGTCGGCCCCGGGTCGGGCACCCGCCGGTCTCGGCACCACGGGCGACGCGCGCTTCAACCGGCTCTGGACCCTGATGGGCGTGCCCTGCGTCACCGTCCCGGTTCCCGGGGACGGCCTGCCCCTGGGCGTTCAGGTCGTCGCCCGCTTCGGCGACGACGGCCGAGCGCTCGCCGTGGCACGGATGATCGAACACGCCCTGGCGGCGTAAGCGCCCCGGACGCCTTGCGCCCACCAGACCGAACGACGACCGCCCCACGTTCCTGCCCGTCCCACAGACGATCGCCCCGATGCATTCCTGGAAACAGGCCGTGGCCCGGGCCTTCGACGGGGCCGAGGGCTATGACGGCGCAGCGACGATCCAGGCCCTGGTGGCGGAGCGCCTGGCCCGGCGCCTCGAAGCCGAGCCCCTGCCGCCGGAGCCGCGCATCCTCGAGATCGGCTGCGGCACCGGCCTGCTGACCGCGCACCTGCGCCGGCGCCTGCCGAAGGGCGTTCTCGTCGCCTCGGACCTCGCCCCCGCCATGGTGCAGCGCTGCCGCACCCGTCTCGCCGGAACGGCGGGCCTGCGCTTCGTCGTCATGGATGCCGAGCGGCCGGCCTGCGCGCCGGGCTTCGACCTCATCGCGTCGAGCCTCGCCGCGCAGTGGTTCGAGGACCTGTCCGGAACGCTGGCGGGCCTCGCCGCGCTGCTGGCGCCCGGGGGCCTGCTGGCGGTGGCGACGCTGAGTGCGGGCACCTTCGCCGAGTGGCGGGCGGCGCACACGGCGCTGGGCCTGGAGGCGGCGACGCCCGTCTATCCGTCCCTCCGGGACCTCGCCGCGCTGGCCTGTCCCGGCTGCACCCTCGCGGTCTCCGCGGAGCCCGTGGTGGAGGCCCATGCCGATGGCCGGGCCTTCCTGGGTTCGCTGCGGGCCATCGGTGCCGGCACGCCCGGGGCGTCGCGGACGCTCTCGCCTGGGGCGATGCGGCGGGTGCTGCGCGCATTCGAGGAGGGGGGCGCGCAAGTCACCTACGAGGTCGCGACCCTGCTCATCCGGCGCGACCCACGGGGTTAGGGGTTTTCACGTGCAACAGCGGATCAGACCGCCGGCTTGGTATCGCCGCTCGTGCCGCCCCGTCGCAGCAGGAACACGCCCTGCGCGCCCATCAGGTTCCAGACCCACCAGGGCATCGCGAAGCGCATCGGCCGGCCGCTGGCATTGAGGGCGGTGGCCTTCTCGATCTCGGCATTCACCGTCCGGCACAGGCCGACGAAGTCGCGGATCGTGCAGTGATGGATGTTCTGCGTCTCGTACCATTCCTCGGGCATCAGGGCGGTGACCGGCATGCGGCCGCGCAGGGCCAGCTCGGAGCGCACCCGCCAGTGGCCGAAATTCGGGAACGAGATGATGACCTGCCGGCCGATGCGCAGCAGGTGCTCCAGCACGATGCGGGGGTTGCGCGTCGCCTGGATGGTCTGGGACAGGACGACCACGTCGAAGGCGTCGTCGGGATAGTTCGCCAGGTCGGTGTCGGCATCCCCCTGGATCACCGGCAGGCCCCGGGCGAGGCAGGCGTTCACGCCTTCCCGCGACAGCTCGATGCCGCGCCCGTCGACGCCGCGCCGGTCACGGAGCAGGGCGAGCAGGGCGCCGTCGCCGCAGCCGATGTCGAGGACCCGGGCGTTCGCCGGCACGAGGTCGAGCACCACGAGGTGGTCGACCCGGGTGCTGCCGGCCTCGCCGTGGGGCAGCGTCTCCGCCGCTTCCCAGGGCCGGTGGGCGGACATCCCCGATCCCGTCACAGGCCGCGGGCCCGGGCGGCGGCGTCGATGTAGCCGCGCGCGGCGGCGAACATCGCCGGCTCGTCGAGGAGGAAGGCGTCGTGACCCTTGTCGCTCTCGACCTCCACGAAGGCGACCGGGGCGGAGGCCGCGTTCAAGGCATGGACGATGGCGCGGGATTCGGAAGTCGGGAACAGCCAGTCGGAGGTGAAGGAGATCACGCAGAACCGGGTCCTGGTGCCCTTGAAGGCTTTGGCCAGCACGCCGCCCTGGTCGGCCGCGAGGTCGAAATAGTCCATCGCCCGGGTGAGGTAGAGATAGGCGTTGGCGTCGAAGCGCTCGACGAAGCTCAGGCCCTGGTGCCGCAGGTAGCTCTCGATCTGGAAGTCGGCATTGAACGAGAAGGTCGGTGCCGAGCCGCCCTGGAAGCGGCGGCCGAACTTGCGGTGCAGGGCCGGCTCCGACAGGTAGGTGATGTGCGCGCCCATGCGGGCGACGCCGAGGCCCTTGGCCGGCCGGGTGCCGGCCTCGAGGTAGCGCCCCTCCGCCCAGGCGGGATCGGCCATGATCGCCTGCCGGCCGACCTCGTGGAAGGCGATGTTCTGCGCCGAGTGGCGGGGCCCCGTGGCGATCGGCATCGCGGCGAAGACCCGCTCGGGGTAGCTCGCCGCCCATTGCAGCACCTGCATGCCGCCCATGGAGCCGCCGATGCAGAGGAACAGGTCGCGGATGCCGAGCCGGTCGAGCAGCATGGCCTGCGCCCGGACCATGTCGCGGATGGTCACCAGCGGGAAGTCGAGCCCGTAGGCCCGGCCCGTGGCCGGATCGATCGAGGCCGGGCCGGTGGAGCCCATGCACGAGCCGATGACGTTCGAGCAGACGACGAAGTAGCGGTCGGTGTCCACGGGCTTGCCCGGCCCCACCAGGGTCTCCCACCAGCCGCGCTTGCCCGTCACCGGATGGGTGTGGGCGAAGTGCTGGTCGCCCGTGAGCGCGTGGCAGATCAGGACGGCGTTGGAGCGGTCCGCGTTGAGGGTGCCCGCCGTCTGGTAGGCGATCTGGAAGGGCGCGAGCTGCACGCCGGCATCCATTGCCAGGGGCTCGTCCAGGCCGAACTGCGCCACGAGGCCCCGGGGCTCGCGGGCCTGGGACAGCTCGGCGCCCGGCGCGTCGGCGCGCGCCGATTCGTCTTCGGGCGTGCCTAGCTTGAGGGCGGTATCCAGCGACATGGTCATGAAACGGGTTGGAGGAGACGGCGCGTCGGTCCGGGCGGGACGGAAGGGACGGCTCGGCGTGCCATCCGCAGAGAAGACCATGCGTCGTGAGGCGTTCAGGTAGTGTGCGCTCCCTCACGCGTCAACGAAAGGGCGCCCGCGCCACGCTTGGCCCGCACCCGGGGCGCCCCTCGGTTTCAGAAGCACCCGGTCGATCCGGTTCCGGGCAAACGGCTCTGGCCCTTCGGCGCGCGCGATCGTAGACCGGGCGGCGGCGCCTGGGAGGCGAGACCCCGGCGCCGGCTCCCCCGATCGTCCCCACCGCACCCGCCCACCGCACCCGCGCGAGCCCCCGATGCGCTTCACGACCAGACCCGCGCCGCCCCTCGACAACCTCGGCGACCTGCGCGCCGAGATCGATCGGATCGACGCCGAGATGCATGCCCTGCTGATCCAGCGCGGGTCGATCATCGACCGGCTGATCGCGGTCAAGCGCACCTCGGCCAGCGGCTCGGCTTTCCGGCCCGGGCGCGAAGCCTCGATGATGCGGCGCGTCGCCGAGCGCCATCGCGGGCTCCTGCCCCTCGACACCGTGGAGGGGATCTGGCGCGTCATCATCGCCACCTTCACCTACGTGCAGGCGCCGTTCTCGGTCCATGCCGACATCTCGGGCGGGGATGCGCCGATGCGCGATTCCGCCCGCTTCCACTTCGGCTTCACGGTGCCCTACCGGCCCCACCCCACCTGTCTCGCGGTGATCGAGGCGGTGGCCGCCTCCCGCGGCGACCTCGGCATCTTCCGCCTCGATCCCGACGGCTCGGGCCCGTCGACCGAGGCCGCGCCCTGGTGGGAAGGGCTCGTCGGCGCGGGCCGGCCCAAGGTCATCGCGCGCCTGCCCTTCATCGAGCGGCCCACCCACCCGGCCGGCACCCCGGTCTTCGTGGTCTCGAACCCGCTGGACGATCCGGCCGCGGCCCAGCGCGACTGGGTCCTGCACGCCACCCGCGTCGCCGCCTGGGAGCCGGAGGCCATGCGCGCCCTGCAGGACCTCTACGGCGAGGTTGTCGCCCGCGCTCCGGGGCCGGGCGGCCATGGCCTGCTCCTCGCCGTCCCCGGCGGGGTCAGTGCCCGACAGCTGCACGAGGCCCTGACCCGGGCGGGCGCTGCGCCCGAGACCCTCGAGGAAATCGGCAGCCACGCGGCCCGCTTCCGGGTTTAAGGCGGGCAGGTCCAAAGGCGGGCAGGTCCGAGGCACCCGGGTCCGCGGCGCAAGGGTCCGCGGAACAGGGCCCGCTCGCAAAGCCGGGCCAGCTTTGTTAGACGGGCGCTTCGCCGATCCACCGGCGGCCGCCAGGTCCACCTCCATGTCCTCGTCCATATCCTCCACCCCCGTCGCTCCCGCACGCCCGGTGCCCCGTCCCGGCGTTCTCGCCATCGAGGCCTACGTGCCCGGCAAGAGCGGCGCGCCCGGCCATGCCAAGGTGCACAAGCTCTCCTCGAACGAGACCCCGCTCGGCCCGAGCCCGAAGGCGGTGGCGGCGATGCGGGCGGAAGCGGCCAAGCTCGAGCTCTACCCGGAGGGCACCTCGCGGGTGCTGCGCGAGGCGATCGCCACCCGCTACGGCCTCGACCCGGCGCGGATCGTCTGCGGCGCAGGCTCGGACGAGCTCCTGTCCTTCCTGGCCTACGCCTATCTCGGGGCCGGCGACGAGGGGATCTTCACCGAGCACGGCTTCCTGGTCTACCGGATCGCGATCCTGGCCGCGGGCGGCACCCCCGTGGTGGTGCCCGAGCGCGACCTGCGCGCCGATGTCGACGCGCTGCTGGCCGCCGTCACGCCGCGCACCAAGATCGTCTATCTCGCCAACCCCAACAACCCGACCGGCACCTACCTGCCCTTCGACGCGATCCGGCGCCTGCATGCGGGCCTGCCGCCCCACGTCCTCCTCGTCCTCGACGGCGCCTACGCGGAATACGTACGGGCGAACGACTACAGCGCCGGCCTCGACCTCGTGCTGGAGGCCAACAACGTCGTGATGACCCGGACCTTCTCGAAGATCCACGGGCTGGCCGCCCTCCGCATCGGCTGGATGGTCGGCCCCGCCGAGGTGGTCGACGCGGTCAACCGCATCCGGGGACCCTTCAACCTGTCGGGAGCCGGCATCGCCGCGGGCGCCGCCGCCATCGCGGACGACGTGCACGTGGCCGCGGCCGTCGCCCACAACGACACCTGGCTCGCCGCGATGACGCAGGACGTGCAGGCGCTCGGCCTCACCGTGACCCCGAGCGTCGCGAACTTCATCCTCGTCCACTTCCCCGATGCGCCGGGCCGGACGGCCGCCGAGGCCGACACGTTCCTCTCCGCCCGGGGCGTCATCACCCGGCGGGTCTCGTCCTACGGGCTGCCCCACGCCCTGCGCGTCACCATCGGCGGCGAGGAGGCGAACACCGCCTTCCTCGACGGCCTGACCGCCTTCGTGCGGGGCGAGAGCCGTGGCTGAGAGCGACGCGCCTCCCCTGGAGACCCTGGCCATCGTCGGCCTCGGGCTGATCGGTTCCTCGATCGCCCGGGGCGCCCGGCAGTTCGGCCTCGCCCGGCGCATCGTCGCCGTCGACCGCGATGCCGCGGTGCTGGAGCGCGTGCGCGCGCTCGGCCTCGCGGACATCGCCACCGACGACCTCGCTGCCGGCGTGGCGGAGGCCGACCTCGTCATCCTGTGCGTGCCGGTGGGCGCCGTCGGCGCGGTGGCGGAGATCATGGGGCCCGCCCTGAAGCCGGGCGCCATCGTGTCGGATGTCGGCTCGGTCAAGGCCTCGGTGGTGGCGGCCGTCACGCCGCACCTGCCCGCCAGCGTCCCGTTCGTGCCGGCCCACCCCGTGGCCGGCACCGAGTATTCCGGCCCGGATGCCGGTTTCTCGACCCTGTTCTCTGGGCGCTGGTGCATCCTCACCCCCGCCGCAGACACCGATCCGGCCGCGACCGCGCGGGTCCAGGCCTTCTGGGAGGGTTTGCGCGCCATCGTCGAGACGATGACGCCGGAGCATCACGACCTCGTCCTGGCCATCACCAGCCACGTGCCGCACCTCATCGCCTACAACATCGTCGGCACCGCCGCCGACCTCGAGGCGGTGACCCAGTCCGAGGTGATCAAGTTCTCCGCCGGCGGCTTCCGCGACTTCACCCGCATCGCCGCCTCCGACCCGACCATGTGGCGGGACGTGTTCCTGACCAACAAGGACGCGGTGCTGGAGATGCTGGGGCGCTTCAACGAGGACCTGGCGGCGCTGGCCCGAGCGATCCGCTGGGGCGACGGCGAGGCCCTGCACGACCTCTTCACCCGCACCCGCGCCATCCGCCGGGGCATCGTCGCCATGGGCCAGGAGACGGCCGAGGCCGATTTCGGCCGCGGCCGCCCGAGCGACCCCGCGGCCTGAGGCTCGTCCCCCCGGCGCGGGCGGCCGCTCAGTAGAGCGGCGGCAGCTGCACGTTGGGGATCGGAAACGGCCCGAGCATCAGGCGGCCCTCGGCGAGGCGCAGGGGCGGCAGGGGCTTGAGGGCATCGTCGGCCGGGGCCGCGACGCCCGCCTCGACACTGGCCTGGCTGCGGCGGCCGAGGAGCTGGCCGACGAGGCTGCCGATCAGCGCGCCCTTCTCGGCCCCGAAGCGCTGGCCCATGACCTGGCCGACCAGCGCCTCGACGCCGGCCGCGCGCAGGTCGAGCTGGCCCTGGAGCCGGTGCGCGGTGTCGAGATCGAGGCGGCCCTTCGCCTGGAGCCGACGCTCGCCCTTGGCGAGGGAGAGGAGCGCGATGTCGAGGCCGCCGCCGGCCTGGCGCCAGTCCTCCAGCTCCTTCGCCACGGTGCCGGTGTCGAGGCTGGTAGCGCGGCTCACGGTGGCGTCGAGGGCGAGATCGGCCGGATCGGCATTGCCGAGGGCGGCGTCGACCAGGGGCAGGCGGATGCGGTTCACCCGCAGGCTGGTGTCGATGGCCCCCTCCGATTCGAAGCGTCCCGGGGTCGGACGGGCGTGGAGCTCGAAGTGCTGGGTCTCGAACGCGATCGGCTCGGGGCCGGCGCCGCGCACCACGCCCTTGGCGCCGTCGGCTACCACGGAGGCGCGCACGAAGCCGTCGGACGCGCCGTGGAAGCTGCCCTCCAGGGAAGTCCAGGTCGCGTCCGCCGTGAGGTCGCCCTGCTCGACGTGGAACGGGCCCCCGACCTCGAGGATGCCTCGACGGGGCTGGTAGACCTGGGTCACGGCCGTGACCGGGCCGAGGGTGAAGCGGCTGTCGGAGCGGCTGAAGGCCAGGGAGGCGCAGCGCAGTTCGATGCGGAACGGGTAGCCGGTGATGCTGCGGTCGGCGCAGGTCCAGGTCCGGCCCGCGGCCGCTTCTTGGGCGATCCAGCCATCCATCTCGGAGGCGGCCCGGTGGCGGATGTAGAACCATCCGAGCGACCAGGCGATCACGAGGACGGCGAGGAGAATGTAGGGAAGGAACAGCCCCTTGCGCGAGTGGGGACGGGTCGGAGTCGGGCTCTGCGCCATCGCGTGTCGGTATCCTGCGCTCGCGTCACGGGCCTGCGGCCCTCGTCGGGGCAGCCCGGGTGCAAGGCTTGGCAGGGTCTCGGCGGCGAAAGCATGGCAGGGCCGCCATGGCGCCGCAAAACGCGAAGCCGTGAAGTCAGCGGAGCGAGCGCTCCGCCGCGATCAGTTCGCGGCGTCGGCCTTCTGCTCGCTGCCCAGATCGGCCACGATGGCCTCGCGCTCGGCCTCGTCCTCGGCCAGCCGGTGGACGTGCATCTCGGTCGCGCCCTTGTGCCGGGCCCGGGCGATCCAGTTCCGGTGCAGGCGCTCTCGAGGGCTCTGCCCGGCGGAGGCGACCGAGACCAGTTCGCCGACGCCCGAGGCGTCGCGGCGCACGGCCATCACCACGGCCTCGCCCATGTCGTCGAGCTCGGGCTCGGCCAGCTCGTGGATACCGACCACGTAGCGGCGGCCGGACCGGCCGCGCCAGGCGCTCAGCACCAGGGCGGGGGTCCCCCGCAGACCGGCCGTCGTCCTCAGGCGTTCCTCGCGCACTTCCTGTCTCCGGGCTCGATCGTCCTTCAGGTCGCGCAGTGCGGCCGACCAGGACAGGGCTCTCTTGTTCGCCATTTGTTCCACATTAATCTTAACGGTTCGTTGGCGTCAAGGACGACGCCTCGGCTTCCAATGAGATGGGGATGACGGGAGTTATCCACAAGTCGTGCACAGGGCCGAAACGGCCCCGGAGACCCCCTCAGGCGACGGGCGATCCGTTCCGAGGAGCCTTGGCCGGAGACGCCGGGACGGCCTCCGGAACCGGGTGCCCCGCCGCCGCGAGTTCGCTCCGGCCGGCGGCCAGCAATGCGTCGGAGGCGGTCTCGATCCGGCCCTGGACCAGCTCCAGGAAACGCGCCCGGTCCAGGCCCGGCGGGATCGGAGACAAGAACTCGATCACCGAGGTGCCGGGCCGGCGGATCAGGCGGCGGCGGGGCCAGTGCAGGCCGGTGTTGAGGGCGACCGGCAGGCAGGGCACGCCGAGGGCGGCGTACAGGTGGGTAATGCCGAGCTTGTAGGCGGGGGGCGCGCCGGGCGGGCGGCGGGTGCCCTCGGGGAAGATGATGAGCTGGCGCTCGTCCCGGATGGCCTGGGCGGCGGCCTCGTTCATGGCGGCCATCGCCCGGGCGCCCTTGCTGCGGTCGATGGCGACCATGCCGGAGCGCGAGAGGAACCACCCGATCAGCGGGATCCAGAGCAGCTCGCGCTTGAGGATGTAGGCGAAATCCGGAAAGGCCGTGACGAGGGCCAGGGTCTCCAGGGCCGACTGGTGCTTGGCCGCCACCAGGAGAGGGCCGGGCGGGATGTTCTCGACGCCCCGGAACTCCACCGTGATGCCGCCCACCACCCGCAGGAGCCACAGGGTGACCCGACCCCAGAGCTGAGCCAGCCGGATCACCCCCCGCCGGGAGACGAGGGTCGGCAGCCCACCGATCGCGATGAGGGTGGTGGCGACGTAGAAGGCGAGGTTGAACGCGAGGGAGCGGACGAGGAGCATCGGGAACCTGGATGAGACAGCCCGGGACAGGGCGCGGCCCAGCTCCCGTGTAGCGTGCGATCTCGTCCCAGACCATCCGAGGGCGGGATTATCCGCCCCCTCAGTCGCCCTCCGCCAGGGTGCCGCGGTGGCGCGGATCGGCGGCGCCCGCCAGCAGCCCGTCGCCGACCTGCACCGAGTTGGCCGAGCCGGAGGTCGCCCCGACCCGGACCGTGTGGCCGCGGGCCCTGAGCAGGGCCAGGGTGTCGGGGGAGAGGCCCTCCTCGGCCATCAGCACGTCCGGCTGCCACTGGTGGTGGATGCGGGGCGCGGCCACGGCCTCGGCAAGGTTCATCCGGAAATCGAGCACGTTGACGATGACCTGCAGCACCGTCGAGATGATGCGGCTGCCGCCGGGGCTGCCCGTCACCAGGACGAGCCGGCCGTCGCGGAAGACGAAGGCGGGAGTCATCGACGAGAGCGGCCTGGCCCCGGGGGAGACCGCGTTGGCGACGCTGCCGACGAGACCGTAAGCGTTGAGGGCACCGGGCTTGGCGGAGAAATCGTCCATCTCGTTGTTCAGGAGCACGCCGGTGCCCTCCGCCACGAGGCCGAGCCCGTAGGAGAAGTTCAGCGTAGTGGTGTTCGAGACGGCGTTGCCGGCAGCGTCCACGACGGAGAAATGCGTGGTCTGGTCGGACTCGAAGGGGAGGGGATCGCCCGCCTTGACCGCGGCGGCGGGGCGAGCGCGGGCGGGATCGATCCCGGCCCGCACGGTGACCGCGTAGGGCTTGGCGATCAGGCCCTCCACCGGCACCTGCGTGCGGGCGGGGTCGCCGAGCCAGGTCGCCCGGTCGGCGTAGGCCGGCTTCATCGCCTCGGCCAGGATGTGGAGGGCATCGGCGCTGCCGGCTCCCATGCGGGCGAGGTCGAAGCCCTCCAGCACGTTCAGGATCTCGATGAGGTGGATGCCGCCGGAGCTCGGCGGCGGCATCGACGCGATGGCGTAGCCCCGGTAGGAGCCGCGCACGGGCTCCCGCAGCACGGGGCGGTAGGCGGCCAGATCCTCGGCCGTCATCACGCCGCCCGCGCCCCGGACGGCAGCGGCGATGCGCTCGGCGATGGGCCCGGTGTGGAAGGCGTCGGGGCCGGATTTGGCGATGGCCGCGAGGGTGTCGGCAAGATCGGTCTGAACCAGCCGTTCACCGCGCTCCAAGGGTCTGTCGCCGGCAAAGAAGATCTTGCGCGAAGAGGGCCAGCGGCCGAGCAGGCCGGCGGCGCGGGGCAGCGAGTCCGCGAGGCCCGCCTCCACCGGGATGCCCTCGCGGGCGAGCGTCTCGGCCGGGGCGATCAGGTCGGCCAGGCTGAAGCGGCCCGAGCCGTAGAGGCGGTGCGCCTCGGCCAGCCCCCGCACGGTGCCGGGCACGCCCACCGCCTTGCCGGTCCGGGTCGAGGCGGCGCGATCGGGCTCGCCCCGGGGGTCGAGGAACATGTCGGAGCGGGCGGCGGCCGGGGCGATCTCGCGGTAGTCGAGGGCGATGGTCTCGTCGCCCTCCGCCCGGTGGATCATCATGAAGCCGCCGCCGCCGAGATTGCCGGCCCGCGGCAGGGTCACGGCGAGGGCGAAACCGACCGCTACGGCGGCGTCGACGGCGTTGCCGCCCGCCCGCAGGATCGCGACGCCGACGCGGGTGGCGCGGGCCTCCTGCGAGGCGACCATGCCGTGGGCGCCGAGCACCGGCAGCAGGCGCGCATCGTCGGACTGGATCGGCGGCGGCTCCGGCAGGGCCGGTACCGGCCCGCCCCCCCCTTGCGCGAAACCCGGCCCCGTGGCGACCAGGACCGTGCCGGCCAAGACGCTGCCGGCCAAAACCAGGGCGATGCGCGAGGGGGTCAGCCGCATGTCAGGCGCGTCCGTTGTCGCGGGGCGGGAGGGCGGGCGCGCCGTGATGGCGCCCCGCGATCAACCAGTAGACGAGGCCCGACGCCGCGCCGGTGAGGAACAGCACCGCGGTGATGCGGCCCTCCAGCGCCAGGGCCTCGCCGCTTGCCCCGCTGCGCGACAGGCCGCGGGCGAGCCAGGGCACGGAGGCGGTGAGCAGGCCGGTACCGGCGCCGTACCAGGTGGCGGCGCGCCAGTTCAGGACCGCCCCGAGGACGGCCACCAGGACCGGCGGCACCACCAGGAGCACGAACAGCGCGCGGGCGATGGCGGCCAGGGCGAACAGCAGGGTCTCGGGACCGATCCCGGACGCGAGATCGGTCAACCCGGAGAACAGCCCGACGAGGCCGAGGCGGGACAGGGTCTCGCTGGTGGCCGGGTCGAGCATCGCGCCGAGGGCCAGGACGGCCGCCCCGCAGGGAATCGCCAGGATCAGGGCGAGGCTGGCGATGAACAGGTCGCCGAGGAGACGCACCCGTCAGTCTTCGTCGCCGTCGTCGGCACCCGCATAGACGCCCTCGGCGCCGATGCCGTCCTCCAGCATCATCCGGGCCCGGGCGCGCAGCTTCTCGGTCTCGCTCTTCAGCTGGCCGCAGGCGGCCAGGATATCGCGGCCGCGCGGGGTGCGCACGGGTGAGGCGTAGCCGGCTTCGTAGATAATTTCCGAGAACCGTTCGATCCGCTCCCAGTCGGAGCATTCGTAGACGCTGCCCGGCCAGGGATTGAACGGGATCAGGTTGATCTTGGCCGGAATGCCCTTGAGCAGGCGCACCAGCTCGCGCGCGTCGGCGTCGCTGTCGTTCACGCCCTTCAGCATCACGTATTCGAAGGTGATGCGGCGGGCGTTGTTCAGGCCGGGATAGGAGCGGCAGGCGGCCAGCAGCTCGGCCAGGGGGTACTTGCGGTTCAGGGGCACGAGAGTGTCGCGGATGTCGTCGCGCACCGCGTGCAGCGAGATCGCCAGCATGGCGTGGGCCTCGTCGCCGAGGCGCTGCATCTGCGGCACGACGCCGGAGGTCGAGACGGTGATGCGCCGACGGGAGAGGCCGAGGCCCTCCTGGTCGGCCATGACGCCGACGGCGTCGACCACGTTGTCGAGGTTGTAGAGGGGCTCGCCCATGCCCATGAAGACGATGTTGGTGACCTTGCGCCGGCTCTCGTCCGCACCCGGGGCGGTCGGGTTCTGGCCGGCCCAGTCGTTGAGGTGGTCGCGGGCCACGACGAGCTGCGCGGTGATCTCGGCCGCCGTCAGGTTGCGCACCAGACGCTGCGTCCCGGTGTGGCAGAACGAGCAGGTCAGGGTGCAGCCGACCTGGCTCGAGACGCAGAGGGTGCCGCGGCCGCGCCCCGGGATGTAGACGCACTCGATCTCGGCGCCGCGGTTGTGGTCGTGCTTGCCCGTGGGGGCCATGCGCATCAGCCACTTGCGGGTGCCGTCGCGGGAGACCTGCTCGGTGACCACCTCGGGCCGGTCGAGGGTGTAGGCGTCGGCGAGCTGGGTCTTCAGGCCCTTGCCGACATTGGTCATCTCGTCGAAGGCCTTGGCGCCGCGCACGTTGAGCCAGTGCCAGATCTGGCCGGAGCGCATGCGCTGCTCGCGCTCGGAGACGCCGATGGCGCCCAGCCGGGCCTTCAGCTGCTCACGGGTGAGCCCCACCAGGGACGCGCGCCCGGGCGGCAGTGCCGGGGTGCCGGCCTGGGGCTCGAACTCGGGCAGCTTCTCGATTGCGGGAACGGCGCTCGCGTCGCGCCGGGCGGTGTCGAACGACGCCGTCGCCATGATCTGGATGAACCTTCGGACTTGGAATGGGTCCGATATAGGGGATTCGGGTCCAAAACGCGAATGCGGGACGGGGCTGTGCTGGGATCATGCGATCCGACACCCCGGCCTTACGCCTTATTCCGGATCGGTCACCCGGGCCGGACGGCGCTCGCCGCTCGGCCGGCGGGCACTTACTGCGCCGGCTTGACGTCGCTCGGCTTGGTTTCGCCGGGCTTGATTTCTCCTTGCTTGATCTCGCTCTGCGGGGCGCCGGCGTCAGGCGCTTCGGCGGGCAGGAGGACGTTCTTGCTGACGTTGCCCTCGGGGCCGTACTCCCCCGCGACCGCGATGCAGGCCTTCTCGCGGTTGAGCTGCATCTGGTTCGACATCAGGGCGAACATGGTCTGCACCCGCCCGCCGAACGGGCCGCGCGGGCTGACGTCCGCGGCCCGCACGTTCTGCTTCTCGAGGAGGGCGTCGAACTCCTCCGTGCCGATGCGGTAGCCGCAGACATTGGCGGCCGCGAAGATGTAGGCGGCGAATTCCAGGGCCCGCGGCGAGGGCGCGTTGCGGATCTGGGCCTGCGCGGCGAGCGGCAGCGCGAGGCAGGTAACGAGGCCGGCGGCCAGCGGAAGGCGAGCGAACATGCGGGGGTTTCCTCAGGCGCGGAGGCTTCACGCTCCGCTTGCGCGCTGAGATAGGCCCCGGGCGCGGCGCGTCAAACGCCCGCCCGAACACCTGCCCAAACACCTGCCTAAGCGCCCGCCTTAGCCGAGCCGGCCGAGCAGCCGGTCCATCAGCGGGTTGTCCGGCGTGAAGGCGTAGTCGATCTTGCGCACGTTCACGGCGCCCGCTCCGGCCTTCACCAGGGCGTCGGCGAGGTCGAACACCGCGTCGACGGGGCAGTGCAGCACCATCTCGCCGCGCCCCTCGGGTGCGCCGTAGGGCAGGGCCGCGTCGTGCAGGGCGGCGATGCCGGCCAGGTCGATGTCGCCGTCGTCCGGCATAGCGGCGCGGACCTCGCGGGTGGTGCGGGCGCGCTCCTCCGCCTGGATGCGGCCGAGGACGGCGCGCAGGGCCCGGCGCTGGGGCTCGCCCCAGGGGGCGTTCAGGGCGGCGACGAGGTTCGCTTCCGAGCGCAGGATGATCCCGTCCTCCAGGATCTTCAGGGCGTTGGCCGCCAGCGTCGCTCCCGTGGTGGTGATGTCGACGATGATCTCGGCCGAACCCGCCGCCGGTGCCCCCTCGGTGGCGCCCAGGCTCTCGACGATGCGGTAATCCGCCACGCCGTGCTCGGCAAAGAAGCGGCGCGTGAGGTTGATGTACTTCGTGGCGATGCGCAGGCGCTTGCCGTGGCGGACCCGCATCTCGGCGGCGACCTCGTCGAGGTCGCTCATGGCGCGGACGTCGATCCAGGCCTGGGGCACGGCGACCACCACGGTGGCTTGGCCGAAGCCGAGGGGCGTCAGGAGTTCGACCTGGCCGCGGGCGTCGGGCAGCGACTCGCGGATCAGGTCCTCGCCGGTGATGCCGAGATGGGCCGCCCCGCTGGCGAGCTGGGCCGCGATCTCGGACGCCGAGAGGTACCGCACCTCGACGCCGGGCACGCCCACGAGCTTTCCGCGGTAATCCCGCGCGCCGGTGTTCTGGGCGAGCTTGAGGCCGGCCCGGGCGAAGAAGGCGGCGGCGTTCTCCTGCAGCCGGCCCTTGGAGGGAACCGCGAGGACGAGGGAATCCGGTTCAGCCAACGGTCGCGTCCTTCTCGGTGGGGGCGTCCGCGACGACCCGCGAGAGCCAGACGGCGCAACCGACGGCGGGCACGGGGACGGGGCTCCCGAGGTGCTGGAGCAGGCCGTCGTAGCGGCCGCCGCCCACCAGGGGCAGCTTGGGCGCATCGGGCGCCGTGCCCTCGAAGATGAAGCCGGTGTAGTAGTCGAGGTTGCGGGCGAAGCCGCCCGAGAAGCGGAAGCGCTCCACGGCCAGGCCGCGGGCGGCCATGAAGCCGGTGCGCTCCTCGAACAGGTCGAGGGCCGCATCGAGAGGCGGATGGTCGAGGCCGGCCTCCTGCACCAGGGCCCGCACCGCGGCGGCGGCGCTGTCGGGATCCCCCTCGATGGCGCGATACCGATCGATGAGGGCGCGGTTCTCGGGGTTGAGCCCGGAGCCGCCGCTCGCCTGCGCGGAGGCCTTGGCGAGGAAGCGCTCCGCGATCTCGCCGGCGCTGCGGCCGCCGACCCGCGAGATGCCGGCGATCGACAGCACATCCTCCACGAAGGCGCGAACCCCCTTCGGATCCTGGCCCTGGATCGCGGCGAGGAGCCCCGCATGGGGGTCTTCCGTGCGCAGGCCGTTGGTGACCGCGTCGAGGGACCGGCCGGCGGCCAGCGCCCGCAGGGTGCGGCGCTTGGCGGTGGGGGGCACGCTCAAGGCATCGAGCAGGGCGTCGACGAGGCCCATGTCGCCGAGGCGGACGGCGACGTCGCTGCGCCCGAGCAGGGCGAGGCCCTCCAGGGCGAGGCCGATCACCTCCGCGTCGGCGGCCGGCGTGTCGGTGCGCCCGACCGACTCGATGCCGGCTTGGAGGAACTCGTCCGGCTCGTCGCCGGCGAGCCGGAAGACCGGTCCGAGATAGCTGTAGTCGGCCCCCTGCGGGTCCTGGGGAGCGGAAAACTTTGGGGCATGCGCGAGGTGGTGGCGGCAAACCGGAATCGTGAATTCCGGGCGCAGGCAGAGTTCGCTGCCCGCGGCATCCTGCGTCACGAAGATGCGCCGGCGGATGTCCTCGCCGGACAGTTCGAGGAACGGCTCCACCGGCTGGAGCACCGGCGGCGTCACGGCGCCGTAGCCGGCCTCCTGGAAATGCGCGAGCAGGCGCAGGTGCTCCTGCGATTGTTCGCCCGCGGTGCCCCCGCCTGCCTCCGGTCTCGTCATCGTCTCGCCTGCCGCCTCGTCGCGGGCTCTAGTAGCAACCGGGCCTGCGCTTGGCGATGGCTTTCACCTGGCGATGGCTTCCGGCGACACCGTCCGGCCCGGAACCCTAGACCCAGCCCTGCAATTCGCGCCGGACCACGGTCTCGATCACCGTCATGCCGAGGTCGCTGTCGTTCAGGCAGGGGATGTAGGCGAACTGCTCGCCGCCATTGTCCTCGAAGTAGTGGCGGTTCTCGCCGTCGAGCTCCTCCAGGGTCTCGAGGCAGTCGGCGGTGAAGCCGGGCGCCACGATCGCCATGCGCTTGACGCCGCTCTTGGCAAGGGTCTGCACCGTCTCGTCGGTGTAGGGCCGCAGCCATTCCTCGTTGCCGAAGCGCGACTGGAAGGTGGTGCGCATCTTCTCCGGCGAGAAGCCCAGCGCCTCGCGGATCAGGCGTCCGGTCTTCACGCACTGGCAATGATAGGGGTCGCCCTTGAGAAGGTAGCTCTTGGGCACCCCGTGGAACGAGGTCAGGATCACCTCGGGCTCGAAGTCGAGCTTGGCCAGGCCCTCCCGGATCGAGGTCGCCATCGCGTCGATGTAGACGGGGTCGTCGTGATAGGGCGGCGAGACGCGCACCGTCGGCTGCCAGCGCATCTGCATCAGGGCCTTGAAGGCCTGGTCGCAGGCCGTGGCCGAGGTCGCGGCCGCGTATTGCGGATAGAGCGGCACCAGCAGGATGCGGTCGCAGCCCTGGTCGAGCAGGGCCTGAATCCGCACGGAAACCTCCGGCTTGCCGTAGCGCATCGCCCAGTCGACCACGACCGAATCCCCCATGGCCGCCTGCAGGCGCTCGGCCTGGCCGCGGGTGATCGTCTTCAGGGGACCCTCGTCGCGCTCGTTGTTCCAGACGCTGGCATAGTCGCGGCCCTTCGGCCCCGGGCGCTTCGTCAGGATGATCAGGTTGAGGAGCGGCCACCAGATCAGGCGCGGCACCTCGATCACCCGGCGATCGGAGAGGAATTCCTTGAGGTAGCGGCGCATCGGCCAGTAGCTCGTGCCTTCCGGCGTCCCGAGATTCATCAGGAGGACGCCGACCCGGCCCCAGCGCACCGGCGGATGTTCGGCGGGCAGGCTGCCAGGTCCCGGTCCGGGAGCGGCTCCCGGAGCCGTGTTGGGAGCGCTTCCGGGCACGTCCGTCTGGGTCGGGAGCGACAGTCCGTCCTGCGGAAGCGGCGGTGCGACGCGTTCGTTCATCGGGTTTCCGTATCGCCCTGGAGGTGAGCGCTTGAGAGCGGCGGGTTCACAAAGGTTGTGTCGTTGGGGATATCTATCTAGAGCACGGAGCCTTCCAGCGATCACACGATGGATGAAGGCGCGACATGCCGTCTCCCCGGTACTTCCTCAACCACTTCATGCCCTTCACGGGTTATCCCTATACGGGGGGGCCGACCGCCTGCAATCTCTGCGGATCGGCGGAGTCCGTGGTGGTGGCCGAGAGCGACCGCCGGCTCAAGACCCTGAAATCCATCGCCTGCCGCCAGTGCGGCCTGATCCGCACCGACCCGATGCCGACGCCGGCCGAGCTGGCGGACTACTACGCCAGCGCCTACCGGGCCGATTATCAGCTCGCCTTCGCGGGCGGCCCGCCGCGGGTCCACCTCAAGCGCTCGGCCCGCGAGGCGGACTTCCGCACCGGCCTCCTGGCGCCCAAGCTGAAGCCGGGGGCCCGGGTCCTGGATTTCGGCTCGGGATCGGGCGAGTTCCTGGCCGAGGCCCGCGCCAAGGGCTGCGAGGCGATCGGCATCGAGCCGGGTCGGGACTACGCCAACTACGCCCGCACCCATCACGGCGTCGAGGTGCTGGACGATGCCGGGGACGAGCGCTTCCCGGAGGCGCATTTCGACGTCATCACCACCCGGCACGTGCTGGAACACCTGCGCGACCCCGCCGACGTCATGGAGCGCCTGTCGCGCTGGCTGAAGCCGGACGGCGTGCTCTTCGCCGCCGTGCCCGACATGGCCACCACGGGCAAACCCGCGCACGAGCGCTTCCACTTCGCCCATGTCCACGGCTTCGTGCGCGAA
This sequence comes from Methylobacterium sp. V23, assembly GCF_002917135.1. Classification (NCBI taxonomy): domain Bacteria; kingdom Pseudomonadati; phylum Pseudomonadota; class Alphaproteobacteria; order Hyphomicrobiales; family Methylobacteriaceae; genus Methylobacterium; species Methylobacterium sp. V23. Next base: position 46,708 of record NZ_PDHT01000004.1, on the reverse strand, counting down.
ACCTTCGATCTCACCGCCCGCCGGGCCGGCCTCGTGCCGCATCCGGACTACCCGCGCGAGAACACCGCGGTGGTCTATGCCAAGACCGATGCCCTGCCCGTGGCCCTGGCCAATCCCGGCCTCGCCGAGCGCCTGGCCGTGGACCTGAAGCCGATGCCGCCCGCCGTCTTCCTGGCCTCCGGCGCCTGGCTCTGGCCGATGGTCCGCCGCAACGCCAAGGCGGTGCGCGACACCTTCGTGTCGCGCTGAGGCGGCCGCGCGCCGCTTGCCGGCCGTCGTAGCCCCTTCGTGAACGGCGTCCTAGAACACGGGATCGGGCGGCGGCATCCGTCCGCCCGCCCAATGCCCGAGACGCCGCCGTGACGAACCCCCACAGGACCATTCCGAACCGCCGCCAGACCCTCGGCCTCGGGGCGGGTCTCGCCGTCGGTCTGGGCGGCCCGGCCGGGGCCGCGCCCGCGGCGGCGCCTGACCCCACCTTCACCCTGCTCCTCGTCAACGACCTCTACCAGATGGCCGAGGTCGACGGCCGGGGCGGCTTCGCGCGCCTCGCCGCCATCGTGAAGGCCGAGCGGGCGCGGGGCGTGCCAATGCTCTACGCCCATGCGGGCGACACCCTGTCGCCCTCGCTGCTGTCGGGCTTCGACCGCGGCGCCCACATCGTCGAGCTCCTCAACCGCGCGCCGCCCGACGTGTTCGTACCGGGCAATCACGAGTTCGATTTCGGTCCCGCCACCTTCGCCGAGCGCATGGGCGAGGCGAGCTTTCCCGTCCTGGCCGCCAACCTGCGCGACGGGGCCGGCCGGCCGCTGGCGGGCCTGCGCGACCGAATGCTGGTCACCCTCGGGGGCATCCGGGTCGGCGTGGTGGGCATCGCACTGGCGAGCACGCCGGAGAAATCGCAGGCGGGCGACCTGCGCTTCGCCCCCGAGATCGAGACCCTGGCCCGCGAGGTCCAGGCCCTGCGAACGGAGGGCGTCGACCTCGTGGTGGGCGTCTGCCACACGGCCCGGGCCACCGACGACGCCATCGTGGCTGCCCGCCTCGTCGACATCCTGCTCTCGGGCCACGACCACGACCTCGTGGTGCGCTACGACGGCCAGACCGTGATGGCGGAATCGAGCTTCGACGCCCATTACGTCACCGCCATCGACGTGACGGCGACGGTGACCGGCACGGGCCGGGACCGGCGCGTGGACTGGCGCCCGAGCTTCCGCATCCACGACTCGGCCCAGGTCACCCCCGATCCGGAGACCCTGGCGGAGGTGCAGCGCCTCCAGGGCGCGCTGTCGCGGGAACTCGACGTGCCGGTGGGCGCGACCCGTGCCCCCCTCGACAGCCGCATCGCCGCGGTGCGGGTCCGCGAGGCGAGCTTCGGCAGCCTCGTGGCGGACGCCATCCGGGCCACCACCGGGGCGCAGGTCGCGATCACCAACGGCGGCGGCATCCGGGGCAACCGGCTCTATCCGGCCGGCGCGACCCTGACCCGCCGGGACATCCTCACCGAACTGCCCTTCGGCAACACCATCGTGCTGGTTTCGCTGACGGGCGGGCGCCTGCGCACCCTCCTCGAAGGGGCGCTGGCGGATTGGGGCCGGCCGGCGGGGCGCTTCCCGCACGTGTCCGGCCTCGTCGTCAGCGTCGATCCCGCCGCGCCGGTGGGCAAGCGGATCGTGTCGCTGACCGCGGCGGGCAGCCCCGTCGACCCGGACGCGACCTACACGGTCGCGTCGAACAACTTCCTGTACGACGGCGGCAACGGCTACGGTGACCTCGCCCGGGGCCGGACCCTGATCGGCCGGACGGACGGACAGCTCGTGGCCAATGCCGTGATGGCCTATATCCGCGCCAACGCCCCGCTCCCCGCCCCCGCGGAGGGCCGTATCCTGGTTCGCTGATGTCCGAGACGCCCGTCGCCGACGCCCTTGCCCGCTTCCGGAGTTCGGGCTCGCCCTGGCTCGCCCTGCCGTTCTTTCACGATGGCGCCGCCGACGCGGTGGCCGCCCGGGTCGATGCCCGCATCGCCGCCGGTGCCACCGTGCTGCCGGCGCCCGAGAACATCTTCAACGCCCTCGCGCTCACGCCCCTCGACCGGGTGAAGGTCGTCATCCTGGGGCAGGACCCCTATCCGACGCCGGGCGACGCCAACGGCCTGGCCTTCTCCTATGTCGGCCCGCGGCGGCTGCCGGCCTCGCTCAAGGTGATCCTGGCCGAGCTCGCCGAACCGGGCGCCCCGCCGGCCAAGCCCCGGACGGGCGATCTCACCCCCTGGGCCCGGCAGGGCGTGCTCCTCCTCAACGCCGCCCTCACGGTGGAGGCCGGCAAGGCCGGTGCGCACCTGCGCTACGGCTGGTCGGCCCTGACCGACCAGGCGGTCACGGCGGTCTCGGCCCGCCCGGAGCCGGCAGTGTTCCTGCTCTGGGGCGCCCAGGCGCGGGCGCGCGCCGCCCTGGTGGAGGCCGGCCGCCACGGCATCGTCGCATGCGGCCATCCCTCGCCGCTCAACCGTGCACGGGATTTTCCCGGCTCGCGCCCGTTCGACGCCGCCAATGCCTGGCTGTCGGCCCACGGCGTCGCCCCGATCGACTGGCAGCTCGGCTGAGGGCCGGGGGGTGTCGTGCCCTCAGAGCGGGCCCTGCTTGGCGAATTCCGAGAACACGGCCCGCAGGACCTTCAGCCGGCCCTCGTAGGATTGCTTCAGACAGTCCACGTCGGCGCCGCAGGCGCGGCGCTCGGTGAGCCAGGCTTCCTGGTCCTCGCGCAGCTTGGCATTGCCGCCCATGGGCAGCATCGCCCGCAGGATCTCGAAGCGGGTCGCCATCTCCACGTCGCGGTCGTTGAGGGGCAGGTGGGCGCAGATCGCCTTCTCGTCGGGGGTCTCCGCCTTCTCGCAGGAGAAGCTCGCGGCCTCGGCCGAGCCGGCCGCGAGGACGAGGAGCAGGCCGCCGAGCAGCGGGCGGAGAATCGTCACCATGGAGCAGGCCTCGCGCGGTCGGAGAAACATCAGAAGCTGAGCCAGCCCCGCGCCCGCAGCCGTGCCAGGAGCGGCAGCAGCGGCAAACCGAGGATGGTGGAGTGGTCGCCCGCGACCGTCGCGAACAGGTGGATGCCGAGGCCTTCCAGCTGGTAGCCGCCGACGCTGGAGCAGACCCGGTCGGGCCCGGCGAGATCGACATAGGCCGCGATCGCCGCGGCATCGAGGGGCCGCATGGTCAGGTGCGCGGTCTCGACGAAGCTCTCGACCACGGCGCCGTCGACGGCGAGTGCCACCGCCGCGTGGAGCGCGTGGGTCCGGCCCGCGAGATCGCCGATCTGCGCGCGGGCGGCGGCGAGATCCGCCGGCTTGTGGAACAGGATGCCGTCGCAGGCCAGGACCTGGTCGGCGCCGACGACCACGCGCCCGGGCCGGCGGGCCGCCACGGCTCCCGCCTTGGCCTCGGCGAGCCGCCGGGCCAGGGCCTCCGGCGGCAGACCGGCGCAGGCCGCCTCCACGGCGCGCTCGTCGACCCCGGGACTCTCGGTGTCGACCCCGAGGCCCGCGCTCTCGAGAAGCGCACGCCGCGTCGCGCTGGTGGAGGCGAGGAGGAGGGGCAGGCCCCCGCGCCAGGGCGAGGCGACCGTCGGCTGGCTCGGGGCGCTCACGAGGCGATGAACTTCAGGCGGTGCTCGCGGTGCAGGTCGAGGATGGCGGCCGCCGTCTCCTCGATCGAGCGCCGGGTCACGTCGATGGTCGGCCAGCGGTGCTTGGCGCAGAGCCGCCGGCAGGCGGCGATCTCGTCGGCCACGGCGCCGCGGTCGACGTAGAGGGAGGAATCGTCGGCCTTCAGGCTGAGGAGCCGGTTCTGGCGGATCTGGACGATGCGCTCCGGGCTGGCGAGGAGCCCGACCAGGAGCGGCTTTCGCGCCGTCTCCAGGCTCTCGGGCAAGGGCATGCCCGGCACCAGGGGGAAGTTCGCGGTCTTCAGCCCGCGATTGGCGAGGTAGATCGCGGTGGGGGTCTTCGAGGTGCGGCTGACGCCCACGAGGATCACGTCGGCCTCGTTCACGTCGAGCGGCAGGTTGCCGTCGTCGTGGGCCAGGGTGAAGTTCATCGCGTCGATACGCTTGAAGTACTCGGCATTGAGCATGTGCTGCGCGCCGGGCCGGGCCGTCGAATCCGCCCCGAGATAGGATTGCAGCAGGGCGTGCACCGGCTGCAGCACCGAGAGGCAGGGCGAGCCGGTCTCGCGGCAGGCCGCCTCCAGCCGCTCGGTGAGATCGTGGCCCACCAGGGTGTAGAGCACGAGCCCCGGCGCGGCCTCGATCTCGGAGATCACCCGCTCGAGCTGCGGGGCGGAGCGCACCAGCGGATAGACGTGCTCGATCGCCGAGACCCCCTCGTACTGGGCGGCGGCCGCGCGGCCCACGTTGATCAGCGTCTCGCCGGTGGAATCCGACACGAGGTGCAGGTGGAAATAGCTACGGCTCATCGAGGGGCAGTCTCCTCCGGCCCGGCGGAGAGGATCCCTGAGGACGCGCCGCAGGGTCTTGTCCACCGGGCTCGGTCAGGGGAGTCGATAAGGGTGGATAAGCCGGCTTGCCCGGGCGGTCCAGCGGGAGGCCCGGCCGGCTTGTCGACTCCGGCGTCAACACGCGATCACACCGGCGCGATTCCCGCACGGTTTTGGGAGAATCCGGGACCGAGGCCCGGTCGGCGTCCGCCGGGCAGGGGCAAGGCACTGTCGGCCATCACCTATCCGAGACATTGGACCCAATCCGTTAAAGCCTGATTAACGCCGCGGCCGCGGGGACGCCCTGTGGACGGTTTTTCGCTCCCGCCATCCGCCCCTCTAAAAGAAAAAACAGAGTCCTAGAATCTCTCTTTCCTTTTAGAAGACCGGTGTGGGGATGACGGCGTTAGCCCCCCCTCCGGCACCCGCAGGCGAACAGAGGTTTTCGCGAGCACGGGTTTTCGAGAGGGGGACATCCGACGCTTCGGTGCTACATACCGGCCATCGGGGAACGGGACGTCGGAGATCGGATGAGCCAGGCAGTTGCAGGGGACCGTCTTTCAGGGGATCGGACGGTCCTGCGGGTTCTCGCGGGCGAGGCGCAGTCCCGCCCGCCCGCCTGGATGATGCGCCAGGCCGGGCGCTACCTGCCGGAATACCGGGAGGTCCGGGCCCGGGCCGGCTCCTTCCTCGACCTCTGCTACAATCCCGACTTCGCCACCGAGGTGACGCTGCAGCCGATCCGGCGCTTCGGCTTCGAGGCCTCGATCCTGTTCTCCGACATCCTGGTGATCCCGGACGCCCTCGGCCAGAACGTCCGCTTCGTCGAGGGCGAGGGCCCCCGCCTCGACGCCATGGCCGGCCGGGCCGAGTTCGAGCGCCTGCGCGAGGCCGGCGACCCGGCGATCTTCACCCATCTCGAGCCCGTCTTCGAGACGGTCCGGCGCCTGCGCGCGCAGCTGCCCCACGAGACCACGCTGCTGGGCTTCTGCGGCGCCCCCTGGACGGTGGCGAGCTACATGATCGGCGGCCGCGGCACGCCGGATCTCGCGCCGGCCCGGGCGCTCGCCCGGCACGACACCGCCCTGGTGGAGGCGCTGATCGACCGCCTCGTCACCGTGCAGACCGAGTACCTGGTGCGCCAGCTCGAGGCCGGGGCGGATGCCGTGCAGATCTTCGAGTCCCACGCCGGTGCGCTCCCCGACGCGCGCGGCGCCGGCGAAAACCCTGGCGAGACCGTCGGCGAGGAGACCGTCAACGAGGTCGCCGAGAGCGCGCTGCCCGAGAGCGCCTCGGCCGGGTCGAACGACCGCGACGCCCTGACCCGCTGGTCGCTCCAGCCCATCGCCCGGATGATCGCCGGCGTCCGTGCCCGGGTGCCGGGCGCGAAGATCATCGTGTTCGCCCGCGGCTCCGGCCTCGACGGCCATGCCCGGGTGATGCCCGAGACCGCCGCCGACGCGGTCGGCGTCGACTGGTCGGTGGACCTGAAGGCCCTGCGCGACCGGGTGCCCGCCACGACCGTGACGCAGGGCAATATCCATCCGGAGACCCTGATCGAGGGGGGCACGGCCCTCGACGCGGCGGTGGACGGGGTGCTGGCCGCCACCGAGGGCCTGCCGCATATCTTCAACCTCGGCCACGGCATCACCCCGCAGACGCCGATCGCCCATGTCGAGCGCATGCTCGCCCGCCTGCGGGGCTGAGGCGGCGATGGACGGCCTCTATCCCTGGCTCAAGGCCGGGCACCTCGTCGCGCTCATCTCCTGGATGGCGGCGATGCTCTACCTGCCGCGCCTGTTCGTCTACCACGCCTCCCTGGTGCCGGGGCCGCACGCGGCGGCCCAGTCCGAGACCTTCAAGGTCATGGAGCGGCGCCTGCTGAAGGCGATCATGACCCCGGCCATGATCGCCACCTGGATCTTCGGACTGATCCTGGCCTGGATGAGCGGCTACTACGCCGCCGGCTGGCTCCAGGCGAAGTTCGTCCTGGTCCTCGCCATGAGCGGTATCCACGGCTGGCTCGCCCGGATGGTCAAGGACTTCGCCGCCGACCGGAACACCCGCGGGCACAAGTTCTACCGCGTCCTCAACGAGGTGCCGACGCTCCTCATGATCCTGATCGTGATCCTGGCGGCGGTGAAGCCGAGTTTCGGGTGAGGGCGTTTGCACGGTATCCCGGGATCACAGGATGCCGGGATGCGGTGAACCCGGGAGCCGGGGCCGGCCGCGGGGGCTGACCGGTACGGCCCGAGGCGCGACGGAAAGCGGGATCGATGGCTGACCACATGCACGATCATCATGACCACGATCACGCCGAGCACGGGCATGCCCACGCTCCCAACCCTGCCCCCGCCTCTGCCGGGCACGGCCATTCGCATGGCGGTGGTCATTCCCACGGGGGCGGCCATTCTCACGCGCCGGCGACCTTCGGGCGCGCCTTCGCCATCGGCATCGGCCTGAACATCGCCTTCGTGGTCATCGAGACGATCTACGGCTTCGCCAGCGAGTCCATGGCCCTGGTGGCGGATGCCGGCCACAACCTCTCGGACGTCCTCGGGCTCCTCGTCGCCTGGATCGCCTCGGTGCTGGTCAAGCGTGCGCCCACCCCCCGCTTCACCTACGGCCTGCGCGGCTCCTCGATCCTCGCGGCCCTGTTCAACGCGGTGTTCCTGCTGGCGGCCACCGGCGCCATCGCCTGGGAGGCGGTCGCCCGCCTGATCGCTCCCGAACCCCAGCCGGTGGCGGGCATGACCGTGATGATGGTGGCCTGCCTCGGCATCCTCATCAACGGCGTCACCGCTTGGCTCTTCGCCTCGGGCAGCCACGACATCAACATCCGTGGCGCCTACCTGCACATGCTGGCCGATGCCGCCGTCTCGGCCGGCGTGGTGGTGACCGGCCTCATCATCGTGCTGACGGGGGCGGCCTGGATCGACCCCCTGGTCAGCCTCGTCATCGCCGGGCTCATCATCTGGGCGACCTGGGGCCTCCTGCGCGACAGCGTGGTGATGGCCCTCTCGGCCGTGCCCCCCGGCATCGACCCGACGGCGGTGGGCGCCTACCTGCGCGGCCGCTCCGGCGTGGCGGATCTGCACGACCTCCACATCTGGCCGATGAGCACCACCGACATCGCCTTGACGGCGCATCTCGTCATGGCGGAGGGGCATCCGGGCAACGGCTTCCTCATCGCCACGGCCGCCGAGCTGAAGGCCCGCTTCGGCATCGGCCACGCCACCCTGCAGATCGAGGAGGCGGGCGGCCCCGCCTGTGCGCTTGCCGGAGACTGCACCGTATGATCCGGGCCTTCGTCGTCGGACATCCCATCGCGCATTCGCGCTCGCCCCTGATTCACGGCCATTGGCTCGCCGAGCATGGCATCGATGGCCGCTACGAGCGCATCGACGTGGCGCCGGAGGCCTTTCCGGCCTTCCTCGCCGGGCTGCGCGCGAACGGCTTCGCCGGCGGCAACGTCACCATTCCGCACAAGGAGGCGGCGTTCGGGCTGGTCGAATCCCTGACGCCGCGGGCGGAGCGGATCGGGGCGGTCAACACGCTGTTCTTCGACGGGTCCGCGCGCCTCTGCGGCGACAACACCGATGCCCCGGGCTTCGTCGCCCATCTCGACCAGAGCCTCGGCCTCGGCTGGACCGAGCGCGGCGCCGGCACCGCCCTGGTGCTCGGGGCCGGCGGGGCCGCCCGGGCCATCGTCGTCGGCCTGCTGGAGCGGGGCCTGTCCCGGATCCGGGTCGCGAACCGGACGCTGGCCCGAGCCGAGGCCCTGGTGGCGCTCGATCCCGCCCGGGTCGAGGCCGTGGCCTGGCCCGACCTGCCGGACGCCCTGGCGCGGACGGGGCTCCTCGTGAACACCACCTCCCTCGGCATGGTCGGCCACCCACCCCTCGCCCTCGACCTCCTGCCCCTGCCCGAGGACGCGGCGGTGGCCGACATCGTCTACGCGCCCCTGGAGACGCCGCTCCTCGCGGCGGCGCGGGCGCGAGGGCTGCCCGCCGTCGACGGCCTCGGCATGCTGCTGCACCAGGCGGTGCCGGGCTTCGCCCGCTGGTTCCGCACGACTCCGCGCGTGACGCCGGCCCTGCGCGCCCGGATCGTCGCGGACCTGGCGCCCGCATGACCCGGCCGGTCATCCTCGGGCTCACCGGCTCGATCGGCATGGGCAAGTCCGCCACCGCGGCGATGTTCGCGCGCCACGGGGTGCCGGTCCACGACGCGGACGCGGCCGTGCATGCCCTCTACGGCGCCGGGGGGGCGGCGGCCGCCGTCATCGGCGCGGCCTTCCCCGGAACCCTGGACCCCGACGGCGCCGTCGACCGGACCCGCCTGCGGGAGACGGTGATCGGCGCGCCCGAGCGCCTCGCCGCCCTCGAGGCCCTGGTCCATCCCCTGGCCCAGGCGGCGGCCCGGGACTTCCTCGCCCGCCAGGCCGGGGCGCCCCTCGTGCTCCTCGACATCCCGCTCCTGTTCGAGACCGGCGCCGAGGCCCGCTGCGATCGGGTCCTGGTGGTCACCGCCCCGCCCGAGGTGCAGCGCGCCCGGGTCCTCGCCCGGCCCGGCATGGATGCGGCGACCTTCGAGGCGATCCGTGCCAAGCAACTGCCCGATGCCGAGAAGCGGGCCCGCGCCGATTTCGTCCTCGATACCAGCCTGGGTTTCGCCCATGCCGAGGCCGAGGTGGCGGCGATCATCCGGCAACTGACCGCGGGACCGATGCCGGCTGCGCCTTGACGCGGTCTCAGGAGGGCGCATGGTCCGGTGGCCGAACGCCACCCTCCAGGATCCTTCGATGCTGCGCGAGATCGTCCTCGACACCGAGACCACCGGCACGGATGCCAAGAACGGCGACCGCCTGATCGAGATCGGCTGCGTCGAACTGATCAACCACGTCCAGACCGGCCGGTCCTACCACCAGTTCATCAACCCGACCCGGCCGGTCTCTCAGGGCGCCTTCGCGGTGCACGGGATCTCCGACGCCTTCCTGGCCGACAAGCCGCTCTTCGCCGACATCGTCGACGCCTTCCGCGACTTCTGCGGCGACTCACCCCTGGTGATCCACAACGCGCCCTTCGACGTCGGCTTCCTCAACATGGAATACGCCCGCCTCGGCACGGCGGCGCCCCCGCCGATCGACCTCGCCGACGTCGTCGACACCCTGCAGCTCGCCCGCCGCAAGCACACGGGGGCGGCCAACAACCTCGACGCCCTGTGCTCGCGCTACGGCATCGACACCACGCGGCGGACCAAGCACGGCGCGCTCCTCGACGCGCAGATCCTGGCGGAGGTCTATGTCGAGCTCCTCGGCGGCAAGCAGACCAGCCTCGGGCTCGCGATGACGGAGGTCGAGGCGGTGGTGATCCTCGGCGACGGAAGCGAGGTCGTCCCCGTGGGGCCGCGCCAGCTGCGCCACCGGCTCAGCGAGGCCGAGCGCACCCGGCACGCGGCCTCCATCGCGACCCTCGGGGGCGGTGGTGCGGTCTGGCGCGATTATCTCGGCGAGGAGGAGACTGCCTGAAGACGACTCGAACCGACCCGGATCGACGCCGGTTGGTCATCCCGTCAGCGCCATGATGCTGCGACGCACGAGGCTGCTTATTGCATCGCAGCAAAAGCCTCCCATATACCATCCCACTGGATGGTAACGGGAAGGTCCGATGCTCGATCTCGAGGATAAGCCCAGGGCGCCGATCCGGGTCGGCGACACCGAGAAGATCACGATCAATCTCGGCTACGTCGATCTCGGCCACATCGACCTTCTCGTGTCCGAGAGCGTCTACGCCAACCGAAGCGACTTCATCCGCACGGCCGTGCGCAACCAGATCGCCCGCCACGGCGACGTGACCCGGCAGTCGGTGGCCCGCAAGGGCGTCGAACTCGGTCTGCGCCGCTACGACCGGGCCGAACTCGAGGCCGCGCGCGCCAGCGGCATCCGCCTCGACATCCGCGTCCTCGGGCTCGCCAGTATCGCGCCCGACGTCACGCCGGAACTGGCCCGCGACGCCATCGCGTCGATCGAGGTCATGGGAAGCCTGCAGGCGACCCCGGCCGTGAAGGCGGCCCTCGCCGACCGCCTTCGCTGACCATCTCCGAAACCGCGTTCCCGATCTCGCATGGTTCGACCCGTCGTCGAGCCGGAAAGCGAACCCCATGACCGACTCTTCGAACCGGATGCAGGACCGCCTCGCCGACATGATGGAGGCGACGCGCCTCACGGCCGCCGGGCGCCTGCAGGACGCGACGGACCTGTTGCAGCGCGGCTTCGCCGGCGCGCCCGGCCGGTCGACGGCCGACCACGGCGCCCCGGCGCCCCAGCCCCACACCATCGACCTCGTGGCCGAGCGCGTCGAGACCGGCCCTGCGACCGACCGGTCCGGCGCATCGGCCAAGCCAGCATCCCCGTCGGCATCCGAGCCTGCGTTCAGGACCGAGCCCAAATCGGGTCCGGCCGCGGCCAAGTCGGGTCCGGCCGCGGCCCAATCGGGTTCGGCCGCGGCCGAGGAGGCGCGCCTCGCCGCGATCCTCCCCGAGAAGCTGCGCAAGGTCGTGGAGACGGTGACGCGGGGCATCGCCCCGGTGCTCGGCAGCCTTGGCAAGGCCGGCCACGGCGGGGCGAGCCTCGCCGGCAATCTCGGCACCCTCGTCTCGGGCCTGGCCGGCGGTCTTGGCCCGTCGGGCTTCAACCAGGCCCGCGCGCCCCTCACGGAGGGCGGCAGCTTCACGGAACACAGCTTCGCCAACGCGGCCGGGGCGCGGGACTACAAACTGTTCGTCCCCAGCGACGCCCGTCCGAACCTGCCCCTGGTGGTGATGTTGCACGGCTGCACCCAGTCGCCGGACGATTTCGCCGCCGGCACCGGCATGAACGCCCTCGCGGAGGCCGAGGGCTTCCTCGTGGCCTACCCGGCCCAGAGTGGGCGCGCCAACGGCCAGCGTTGCTGGAACTGGTTCCAGCCCGTCGACCAGGGCCGGGACTCCGGCGAGGCCGGCATCATCGCCGGGCTGACCCGCGCGATCATCGCGGAGCATCGGGTCGACCCGACCCGGGTCTACATCGCCGGCCTGTCGGCGGGCGGCGCGGCGGCGGTGAACATCGCCCGGGCCTATCCCGACCTCTACGCGGCGGTGGGCATCCATTCCGGCCTCGCGGCAGGCTGTGCCCGCGACGTCTCGACCGCGCTCACGGTGATGCGCCTCGGCCCAGCCGCCGCCGCCGACTGCGCGGTCGCCGCGGTGCGGGTGCCCACCATCGTCTTCCATGGGGAGAGCGACGGCACCGTGAACCCGCGCAACGGCGAGCAGGCGCTGGCCCAGGCCGGCATCGACGGACTGACGCCCGAGGCGGCGGAGGCGGTGAGCCCGGGCGGCCTGCCCTACACCCGCACCCGCTACGCCGATGCGGACGGCCGGGTCGCGGTGGAGGGCTGGATCGTGCGCGGCCTCGGCCATGCCTGGTCCGGCGGCAGCCCGGCCGGGAGCTACACCGATCCGCGCGGGCCCGACGCGGCGCGGGCGATGCTCGACTTCTTCCGGGCCAATCCCCTGGCGGCGGGCCGGGCCTGAACGTCCGGCGGGTTCAGCCCGCCGCGACGTTGTCGATCAGGCGCGTGCGGCCGAGATAGGCCGCCGCCAGCACCCGGGCCGGCCGCGAGGCGTGCTCCACCGGCGCCAGCGTCTCGGCATCGCGGACCTCGAGATACTGCACCGGCGCGAAGCCCGCTTCGACCAGCGCGGCCCGGCCTCCCGCGATCAGGGGGCCGGCGCTTTCGCCGGCCGCGAGGCCCGCGGCGATCTCGGACAGGACGGCGTGAAGGCGTGGCGCGCGCGCCCGCTCCTCGGGGGCGAGGTAGCGGTTGCGCGACGACAGGGCGAGGCCGTCCGCCTCCCGCAGGGTGGGAACGCCCCGGATCTCGACGGGCAAGTCGAGGTCGCGCACGGCGCGGCGGATCACCAGGAGCTGCTGGTAATCCTTCTCGCCGAACAGGGCGCAGTCCGGCTGGACTTGGTTGAGGAGCTTGGTCACCACCGTGGCGACGCCCGAGAAATGCCCCGGCCGATAGGCGCCGCACAGGCCCTCGGTGAGCCCGCCCACCTCGATCCGGGTCGAGAAATGCTCGGGGTACATCCCGGAGACTTCCGGCAGGTAGGCGGCATCGACCCCCGCCTCCGCCAGCAGGGCGAGGTCCGTCTCGGTGTCGCGGGGATAGCGCGAAAAATCCTCGTTCGGGCCGAACTGGGTCGGATTGACGAAGATGCTCGCCACGACGCGTCGGCCGAGGCTGCGCGCCCGCGCCATCAGGGCGAGGTGGCCGGCATGGAGCGCCCCCATCGTCGGCACCAGCACCACCCACTCGTCGGCCCGGCGCCACGCGGCGACCGCGGCCCGCAGGGGGGCGACGGCCGTAAACCGGAGCAGGGAGGCGGGATCGGACATCGGCGGGTCGTCCTTGACAAGGTCTTCGGCAAAGTCTCGCGGGCGCGGATCGCGTCCCGGCGCGAGACCTAATCGCCCCGCCGACGGGACGCCAGACGCCTCAGGGACAATAGGGCCTCAGGGGCCGGCCGTAGGGATCGTCGACCCCGAGGGGTGGGGTGAAGCCGTAGTAGCTCGGCTTGCCGAGGCCGTAGGCCGAGCCGACATAGCTCGGGTCGCCGGGGGCATCGGTGGGGATCGGAACCCGCCGGGGAATGCAGCCGGCCAGCCGCCGGCGCGGTATCGGTGAGCGGTTTACCACGCCACCGTCCTCCTCCGCCTGCGGGAAGTAGCGCGGCAGGCTCTCGGGCTCCGGCGCGTAACCCTCCGCCGCGCGGCCAGGGGTCGGGAAGGCCAGGCCGCCGAGATCCGCCGCACCGGCAGGGGCTGCCAACAATCCGGCCAGGAGGGCGAGCACCGTCCCGTCCCGTCTGATCGTCACACCACCACGCCGCATCGGGTCCACTCCTCGCGGGACGACGGTGGCAGGCAGGCGTGAACCGAGTGTTAACCATAGGCCGTTGCGATGACCCGGCCGATCGCCGCGTGGGCCGCGTCGCGGGCCTCGCTCGTGGCGTCCGACCCCGTGATGTAAACGGCTGCCACCAGGGGCGCCCGGGCCGGCGGGCGCAGGAGCGCCACCACGTTGGCGGTGCCGTAGGCCCCGCTGCCCGTCTTGTCGCCGATGCCCCAATCGGCCGGAAGCCCCGCCCGCAGGCGCTTCGTTCCGGTGCGGGAGGCCGTCATCCAGCCCTCGAGCCGGGCGCGGCCGGCCTCCGACAGCGACGGTCCGAGCAGGATCTTCCCGACGGTCGCCGCCATCGCGGCGGGCCGGGTGGTGTCGCGGGGATCGCCGGGCACGGCCGAATTCAGGTCGGGTTCGGTTCGGTCGAGGCGGGTCACCGGGTCGCCGAGGTCCCGGCAAAAGTCGGTCAGGGCCGCGGGACCACCGAGGGCACCGAGCAGGAGGTTGGCGGCGGTGTTGTCGCTCCAGACCAGGGCGGCGGCGCACAGAGCTTCCACCGACATCGTCCCGGCCTCCGGTCCGCCCGCCCTCAAGGCGTGGGTGGTGACGGGGGCGTAGGTGTCGAGGTCGGCCTCGCCGTAGGCGAGCCGCCGGGCGAGCCGTTCGCGGCCCGCCTCGACCCGGGCCAGGATCGCGGCGGCGAGGGGCAGCTTGAAGGTGCTGCAGAGCGGGAAGGTGCCCTCGGCGTCGTGCAGCAGGGCGGGTCCGCCACCCGTGTCGAGGACGGCGATCCCGGCGCGGCCGCCCAGGTCGCCGGCGATCCGCGCCAGCGCCGCTCCGGCGTCGGCGAACCGGCCCGCGGGACCTGGATCGGTCTTTCCCTGACCCTGGTTCTGGCCCTGGGCCGCGCTCGGCCGTGGCCGCAGGGGCAGGAGGGCACCCGCCCCGAGGAGGATCCGTCGCGTCAGGCTCATGCGGTTCCGGTCGAGGGGCTCAGGTGGGTCGTGGAGTGGTCAGGGTGCGGTCCGGGCCCGGCCGTCGAGGGAGGCGAGGCGCGAGGACATTTCCCTCGGCTGCGCGGCCGCGGCCGCCGGCCGGCTCAGGGCCCGGGCGAGGCCGGGGAGGTCGGGGGCCGCGACGGTGCCGGGTCCGTAGAGGTGGGAATCCAGGGCGTCGAGGCCTGCGGCGACCTCCGGCTGGGCCCGCCAGGCCTGCACGAGGTCGGGCTGCTCCAGGAGGACGGGGTCGAGATGGGCGCGGAAGCCCCGCGCGTCCCGGGCCGAGGCGGCACGTCCGAGCGCCCGGCGCGTCCGCGCGTCGAGGCGCCGGCGTCCCGAACGCCCGCCGGTGCCGAAGCCCAGCAGGGCGAGGCCGAGGCCGAAGGCGCCGAGGGCCGCGGTCGCCACCACGAGGGGGGAAGCCGGCAGGACGGGTTTCGCCTCGTCGTCCCGGTCGGGCAGGCCGCCGCCGATCTGGCGGGCGGGAATCTCGGCCTCGCGCAGGGTGCGCGAGACGGTGTCGAACCACGGGATGACGATCGCGTCGAGGGGGATGATCTCCTCGATCGCGGGGCGCACGTCCCACTGGTAGGTCGCCCGTGCCACCGGGCCGGCAGGCGTGATGATCGTCTCGCGGGTCACCGGCCCGGCGAAGGTGAGGATGCCGCGCGTGCGCATCACCGGGCGGGGCGGCAGCCCCTCGGCGACCATGCCCTGCGCCTCCAGGGTGACGATGCGCCGTGTGGTCTCGCCGAGCTTCACCGTCTCGGGATCGGGGCTCCAGGAATCCGTGATCGTCACGTCCTTGGCCGGCAGCCACCAGGGCTCCTTCGCGTCGGGGCCGCCCACCGGCTTCGTCCAGGTGGCGACCGGTAGGGTCACCGGAGCCGAGGGCACGTCGACCACGACCCGCTTCCCGCCGTCGTTGACGGTGAGGCGATGCAGGAACGGATCGATGGTGAAGTCGCCCGGATGGTGCGGGAAGATCGCGACCACCCGGTCGAAGGCGATGGCCACCTGCCCGTCGGGCAGGCGGGTCTTCGACCAGAGGTCGCGGCCGAGCTGCGTCCAGCTGAAATTGGCGAGCGACGGCTGGATCACCTCCTCCAGCAGGATCGGCTGGCGGTAGACCCCGTGGATGCGCAGCAGCACCATCTCGCGGGAGAACGGATCGGCGTTGCCGTTGCGCTCCGGCGTCACCGTGAGGGTGAGGTCGCCGGGACCGATCTCGGCCCGGGCCGGGAAGGGCGCGAGGAGGAGGACGGCGAGGCCCGCCGCGAGGACGCCCCGCCGAGTCCGGAACGCGAACCGATCGCTCACCATGGATTGCTCCCGCCGGGCACCGCCGTGCCGGCCTCGACGCGGGCGGCCTGTTCCGCTTTCAGGCGCAGCTTGAGATACCGTCCGGGATCGTCCGGCAGAGTCTGCAGCCAGAGGCGGTCGGGGCGGATCTCATGGGCCTCGAAGCTCTTCGTCACGCGGCGCACCTCCCGCTCGGGGGCCGCCGCGACCATGGCCGATCCCGCCCCGGTGCGGCCGCGCCCCGCCGCGTCGCTGGCCGAGCCGCGGGCCTCGCCCTTGCCGGAATCCACGGAGACCTGCTCGGCCTTCCCGCGCCGGGCGACCTTGCTGTTGCCCGGCGTCGAGGAGGTGGTGCCGCCCTCCTTGTTGCCGGCCAGACCCTCGCCGCTGGAGGTGGCCTGGGTGTCGTCGTTGGGGTCCTGGTTGGAGGTCTTGTTGTAGCGCGCGCCCACCGTGGCGGTGGCGTTGGCCACGCCGCCGCCCTTGCCGGGATCGCCGGCGCCCTCGTCCACGAGGCGGGCGATCAGCGAGCGGTTGGCCTGTGCGTCGGCATCGCGGGGGTTGTACTGGAGCGCGGCATCGTAGGCGTCGAGGGCGCCCTGCAGGTCGCCGGATTTCGCCAAGGCATTGCCGAGGTTGTAGGCGTTGCGCCGGCCGCCGTTGCGGAACAGGGCGGCGGCCTCGTCGTAGCGCCCGGCCTGGTAGAGGGCCGGGCCGCGCCAGGCCGGGTCGTCGAACACCCAGGCGGCGGCCCCGGGCAGGCCGGCCCCCAGCAGAGCACGGCCGAGGCTGGTGCGCGGCTGCGCCGTCGCCGTCAGGGCAAGGATGCCGGCGCCCGCGAGTCCCAGGGCGGCGAGGCGTGCCCGGCGGGTCCAGTCGCGGGGAAGGGCGGGCAGGCGATCGGACAGGACACCGAGGGCCATCAGGCGCTCCTGCGGAACAGGACGAGGGCCGGCAGCAGCGCCAGCAGCACGAGCCAGCGCCCGAGATCGGCGAAGGCCAGGACGGTGTAGCCCCCGGCGGCGAGGTGCTGGGCGGTGCTGGCGCCCACCGCATCGAGCACCGGGGCGGGGCTGTCGAGGAGGGCGAAACGGCCCGAGCCCGCGTCGGTCAAACGCTCGAGGGCGCCTCGGTCGGGCTTGGGCGACCCCGCGGGCAGGCCGGGTCCGGCGGGGACGAAGAGGCCGTGCAGGTGCCAGCCCTTGGCGCGGATCGCGGCGGCCTCGCGCAGGGCCGCGTCGCCGATGCCGTCGCCGTCCGTGACGAGGACGACGTCGCCCGCGATCACGCCGGCCTCCGCAAGGGTGCGGCGGGCTAGGGCGAGGCCGCGCTCGGGATGGGTGCCCCGGTCCGGCACGGTATCGCCGTCCAGGGCGAACAGGGTGGAGGACAGGGCGTCCCGGTCGGTGGTGGGCGGGGCGGCGAGATAGGCGTCGCCCGCATAGACCACCACGGCGACGCTGCGGGTGCCGGCGGCCTCGGCGACCCCCTGCGCCACCTGGCGCACGTCCTTGAGGTGACCGCCCTCCGCGACGGAACGCGACAGGTCGCATACCACCACGGTCGCGTCGAGGTTGCGGAAGGTGGCGGCGTCCGGGCGCTCCACCGCCGGGCCGGTGAGGGCCAGGGCGACGAGCCCGGCCGCGATCGCCGCGGCGAGGTTCGCCTGCCGGCGTCCGCCGAGGACCGCGCCGCGCCGGGCGAGCAGCGCCATCAGGCCGGGATCGACGGCCCGGGTCCAGTCGCCGAGCGGCGCCGAGCGCCAGGCCGCGCGCAGCGCCAGGGCGGCCACGAGGGGGATCGCCACCAGCCACCAGGGCCGCAGGATCGCGCAGGTGGCGAGGACGGTGTCGAGGAAGCTCATGCGGTCCGCCGCGACGCGAGGAGGCCGGCCGCGGCCAGGAAGGCGAGGGCGGCGGGCCAGGGCCAGAGGTCCTTGCGCAGGGGCACCGGCGGCGCCTTGGCGCGCCCGCCCTCGATCGCGTCGATGGCGTCCGCCATGGCGATGAGGTCGTCGGTGGTCTTCACGCGGAACATCCGGCCACCGGTGAGGTCGGCGATCTCGCGCAGGGTCTCGGTGTCGACGACGTCCTGCTCGCCGTCGGCGTTGGAGAGGTCGCGGGGCCCCAGTGCGATGGTGTGGACGCGGACGCCGAGCTCCTTGGCGAGGCCGGCCACGTCCCGGGGCGTGGTCTGGCCGGCATTGTTGGCGCCGTCCGTCATCAGGATCACCACCTTGGCGGTGGCGGCCGGCACGCCCTCGGCCTCCGGTCCCGCCGGGGTCAGGCGCTTGAGGGCGAGGCCGAGGCCGTCGCCGATGCCGGTGGAGCGGCCGACGAGGCCGATGGTCGCCTCGTCGAGGGCGCGGGCGACGGTGGCGGTGTCGAAGCTCGGGCTGGCGGCGACGTAGGATTCGTTGGCGAAGATGACGAGGCCGATGCGGTCACCGGCCCGGCGGCGGATGAAGTCGGTGCCGACGCGCTTGACCGCGGCGAGGCGGGTCACGGTCTGGCCGTCGAGGGCAAAGTCGCGCCGCTCCATCGAACCCGAGAGGTCCATCACCAGCATGATCTCGCGGCCCGATGCCGGCAGGGCGGTGGCCGGCAGGACGAGGCGCGGTCCCGCCAGCGCGACCACCAGGCCCGCCCACAGGGTCCAGACCAGGAGGGTGCGGCCGCGGCCGCGTGCCGCCACGCTGTCGCCGCGGGCGGCCTCGGACACCAGGGACGGCGGAACCCGCAGGGCGCCACTCGCCCCGACCCGCTCGGGGGGCATCAGCCTCGCCGCCAGGAGCGGCAGGGGCAGGAGGAGCAGGGCGTACGGGCTCGCGAGGTCGAAGGCCGAGGCGAGGGCGGTGAACCAGTGCGGCAAAAATCCCGTCAGCATGGCTCAGGCCCCGATCCGGGCGAACAGCCGCGCCAGCTCGGCATCCACCGGGCCGGGCTCGGGCGCGCCGCGCCGGTAGAGCCCCTCGGCGAAGATCCGGCCCGCGCCGGCGCTGAAGAAGGTCGTGGCGAAGAGCCGGTCGAGGGCGGCGGCCCAGGCGTCGCCCTGGGCGTCGGCCGCGGCGTCCCCCTGGAGGGTGCGGGCGAGGCGGCGCAGGAGCTGCGCCTGCGCCACCCGGCGGCGCTCCGGCGGCAGGGCGTTGGCGGCGGCGAGGTCGGCCAGGGCCGCGCGCCGGACGGAGCCGCGCCGGCGCGCCCGCAGCAGGCGGACCAGGCCGAGGACGAGGGCCGCCGTGAAGCCCAGCGCGATGGCGAGCATCACCGCGCCCTGGGCCCCGCCCGTCTCGGCGGGCAGGTGCAGGCCGCGCAGCTGGTCGAGGCCCTGCGGGGCGTCGGGCGTCACCTGGCCTCTCCCTGTCGGCTTGGTCCCCGAGAGCTTCTTGGTCCCCGAGAGCCTGTCGGTCCCCGAGAGTTCGGCGCCCTACAGCATCGCATCGAGGCGCTCCATCAGCGGGGCGTAGGCCTCCGGGCCGGCCTCGACGTCGAGGCGCAGGCCCGCGATGCCGCGCTGGGCGTAGGCGACGAGGCGGGCATCGGTGCCCGCGGAGGCCCGGTCGGTCCGGCTCGCCTGCACGGTGCCGCGCCGGCCGTCCGGCGTGGCGAAGGGGTAGAAGCCCGGCGGCCGGGCGCGCTCGAAGGCGTCGCTGACCAGGACGAGGCGGATCGACAGGCGCTCGGCCATGATCGTCAGCAGGGGGTCGAAATCCGGGCCCGGGGCGTCGAGGGCGCTGCCGATGACGAGGTGACCGCCCGAGGGCAGCAGGCTCCGGGCCAGGGTCAGGGCCGGCGCGAGGGGCGGATCCTCGGCGGCCCCGTCAGCCAGGGCCCGGGCATGGGCCAGCGCCAGGGCGCCGGTGAGGGCGGTCATCGCCCGCTCGCCGCCGGCCGGGCGGACCACCACGGGCTCGCCGGCGCCCGCCGCCACGAGGCCGATGCGGCCGCCGTCGCCGACGATGCGCCAGCCGAGCAGGACCAGGGCCTCCGCGGCCGCCACCGAGCGCAGGGCACGGCGGGTGCCGAACAGCATCGAGGGCCGGACGTCGAGGAGGAGCACCACGGCGCGGTCGCGCTCGTCGTGATGGGTGCGCACGTGCAGGATGCCGGTGCGGGCGGTGGCGTTGCGGTCGATGTGCCGGCGGTCGTCGCCCTCGGACCAGAGGCGCACGTCGTCCGGCTCGGAGCCGCGCCCGCGCCGCCGCGTCACGATCCCGCCGGGCAGGCCCGCCAGCGTCCGGGTGGCGGGGCCGGAGCCCCGTCGGGCGAGGTGGCGCAGGCCCATCAGCGCCTCCCCCGAGAGGTGGATGCCCGGCGCCCTCAGCGAGTCGGTGTCCGGCACGAGGGCGGGGGCCGGGCTCGGCACGGTCATGGTCGCTCTCAGAGAGCCCGCACCCGCTGGACGAGGCCGCGGATGACGCCCCGGGCCGTCTGGCCCTCGGCGGCGGCGCGCCAGGTCAGGCCGATGCGGTGGGCGAGGGCGTCGGCGGCGAGGTCCGCCACGTCCTCCGGGATGACGTGGTCGCGGCCGTGCAGATAGGCCCGCGCCTTGCCGGCGAGCATCAGCGCCAGGGTGCCGCGCGGGGAGGCCGGGTGCTCGATGGCGGCGCGCAGGTCCGGGGCCGCCGCGTCGGTGCGGGTGCCGGCGACCAGCCGCACGAGATAGTCCTTGAGGGCCGGGGAGACGTAGACGTTGAGGGCGGCCTCCCGGGCGGCGCGGATCTCCGCCACGGTGAGCCGCACCGGCATCGCCTCCGCGTGGTGGTTGAGCTCGCCCTCCACGAGGTCGAGGATGCGGCGCTCGGCGGCCTCGTCCGGCATCTCCACCAGGACGTGGAGCAGGAAGCGGTCGAGCTGCGCCTCGGGCAGCGGAAAGGTGCCCGCGTGCTCGATCGGGTTCTGGGTCGCCACCACCATGAACGGGTCGGGCAGGGCATGGGTGTGGCCCGAGACCGTGATCTGACCCTCGGCCATGGCCTCGAGCAGGGCCGACTGCACCTTCGGCGGCGCACGGTTCACCTCGTCGACGAGGACGAGGGAATGGAACAGGGGGCCGGGCAGGAACTCGAAGTCGCCGGCATCCTGGCGCCACACCGTGGTGCCGGTCAGGTCGGCGGGCATCAGGTCGGGGGTGCACTGGATGCGGGCGAAGCTGCCGTCGAGCCCGTCCGACAGGCGCTTGACCGCGCGGGTCTTGGCGAGGCCGGGAGCGCCCTCGATGAGGAGGTGGCCGCCGGTGAGGAGGCCGATGAGGAGGCGCTCGACCATCGCGTCGGCGCCGATGAGCCCGTGCAGAAGGCCGTCGCGGAGCGCGAGGACACGGCCGCGCAGGGCGGCGTCCACGGGCGGGGCGCCGGTCGCCGGCCGTTCGGCGAGGGCCGCGCCGCTCATGCGGAACGGCTCGCGCCGGCCGAACGGATCGCCCGGATCGTCGATGAAGCAGGACTCCGTCCAACCGGGCGCTGCCGTCGAACAGGACTCTGCGGAGCAGGAACGGTCGGCCGGTCCATGCGCGTCTCCTCGGTGATCTTTTTTGGGTCGGATCCCTGCGCGATCCGCCGCCTTCGGGTGTGCCCGCTGCGCGGGGCGGGCGTCAATCCCGCCCCGGCATCCGCGAGGCCGCAGGGCGTGCGCCGGGCCTCCCGGTCCGAACACAACTTTGCGGGCGCGGCGTCAGCGGAAGAGTTCGTCCGGTCCCGCTCAGAGTTTCTTCGACATCGGGGCCGCGCCCTGTCCGGCCATGCCCGCGCAGCAGCAGGCGGTCTTCTTCGTCCGGGACGGTTTCATGGCGCCGGCCCGCATGTCCATCTTGCCCTTGCCGCACATCATGCCGGCACCGCCTCCGCAGCACCCGGCGGCCTGCGCGGGAGCGAGGCCGGCCAGGGCGAGGCCGGCGGCCAGGGCGAGGGCGGTGAAACACGTCTGCATCGGGGAAAGTCCTGCTGGGGAGGGGAATGGGAGGGATCTAGTCGGAAAACCGCGCGCTTCTACCCGGAACGACGCCGCCCGCGACCGCGAACCGCCGCCCCGCCCCGTGCGTTCCCCGGGCCCCTGCCGGAGGCGCCGTCCGTGACCACCGATCTCTTTCCCCGCTTCGCCGCCCCCTGGATCGACATCCCGGCCGGCCGCTTCTTCGCCCGCATCGGCGGGCCGGAGGACGGGAGTCCGGTGCTGCTCCTCCACGGCTTTCCGCAGAGCCATGCCTGCTGGCATCGGATCGCCCCGGCCCTCGCCGAGCGCCACCGCGTGATCTGCCTCGACCTCAAGGGCTACGGCTGGTCGGCCGCCCCCGAGGGCGACCCGCGCCACGCGGCCTACGCCAAGCGCACCCTCGCGGCCGAGGTGGTGGCGGTGATGGAATCCCTCGGCCATGTCCACTTCGCCCTCGTGGGGCACGACCGGGGCGCCCGCATCGGCTACCGCCTCGCCCTCGACGAGCCGGGGCGGATCGCCCGGCTGGCCCTCCTCGACATCCTGCCGACCCTGGTCCAGTGGGAGCGGATCGAGGCCAACCCCCGCAAGCCCTCGCACTGGCACTTCCTGGCCGAGGCCGCGCCGGGCCCGGAACAGGCCATCGGCCGCAACCCGGACGCCTATTTCGAGGGGCTGCTGCGCGACTGGAGCGGAGACGGGTCCCTCGAGGCCTTCGCGCCCGCCGCCCTGCATCTCTACCGGCAGGCCTGGGGCGTGCCCGAGCGCATCCAGGCCTTCTGCGAGGATTACCGGGCGGGGGCCACCCGCGAC
Organism: Methylobacterium sp. V23; assembly: GCF_002917135.1. Lineage (NCBI taxonomy): Bacteria > Pseudomonadati > Pseudomonadota > Alphaproteobacteria > Hyphomicrobiales > Methylobacteriaceae > Methylobacterium > Methylobacterium sp. V23. Next base: position 24,224 of record NZ_PDHT01000004.1, on the reverse strand, counting down.
CGGGAGGCCGATCTCGCCGACCTCGCCGCCGGGCGCCGGCTCGCCTGCCCGACCCTGATCCTCACCGGCGACAGTTATCTCGACCGCAGCACCGAGACGCCGCTGGCCGCCTGGCAGCGCACCTTCGCGCCGGGCGCCGTCGCCGCCGAGGTCACGTCCGGCCATTTCCTGGCCGAGGAGAACCCCGCCGCGACCCTGGCGGCCCTGCAAGCCTTCCTGGCGTGAGCCGGCGGGTCTGCAAGCCTTCCTGGCGTGAGCCGGCAGGTCTGCCGGCAGAACGGCGTATCCGTTCGCAGCCGGAGCCTCAGCTGTCTGATCCGCGCTCGCATGCGCGCTGTATTCCGCCGTACTGGGAGGCAGACGTCAGGGTTTCGAGCCTTTCGCTCGCCGCAACGCGCGGCCTGTCTGGGAGCGCGATTGATGAGCGATCCGCGCGCCGGGCCGAAAAACCTCGGAATACAACCAAGACGTCGCGGAACTTCGATCATGGGCTGCGAGATCTGAATACGTTAATCATTATTTCAGGGCCCTCTCACGAAAATGTGAGCACGACGCCGCGTCCCTGAGAGACCGATCAAGGTCCCGCGCCGGCGCCGTCCACGGGGGCCGCCATGCGCGCATTCAACGATCTCAAACTTCTGGGAAAGCTCGCTCTTCCGAGCCTGATCCTCATCCTCGTGGCGGTCGGGCTGGTGGTCCTGGCCCGCGCCAGCCTCGCCACCCTCGCGCAGAACACGACCCAGATCGTCGATGTCCGCGCCACCCGGCTCTCCGTGGCCCAGCAACTCGCCCTGGCCGTGGATGAGGCGGTGATCGCCGAGAAGAACACCATCATCGAGACCGACGCCGCGCTGATGCAGCAGGACTTCGCCCATTACCAGGCGAGCCGCAAAGCCGCGCTGGAGGCCAACGACCGCCTGATCACCCTCGCCGACACCGCGGAACGCCGGGGAATCCTGCAGGGCGTCCGCAGCGACCTCGCGGCGTTCTTCGCCGTCGCCGACCGCTCCATCGCCCTCGGCCTGCGCAACGAGAACGAAGCGGCCGCCCGGATCTCGAAGCTGGAGGTCCGCCCGGCCCGGCTCAAGATCGCCCAGAGCGTGGCGACCCGCGTCGCCTCGAACCTGCGCGACCTCGAGACCGCCAAGCAGGCAGCGACCGAGACGGCCGAGAGCGCCACGCGCACCCTCATCGTCACCGCCATCCTGGGTCTCGGCTTCGCGGTCGGCCTGCTCGCGCTGATCACCCTCTACGGCGTCACCCGCCCGCTCGCCGCCATGACGGCGGCGATGGGCCGCCTCGCGGCCGGCGACCTCGCGGTGGCGGTGGCGGGCACCGCGCGGCGGGACGAGGTCGGCCTCCTGGCCCGCTCGCTCCAGGTCTTCAAGGACAACGCCCTGGAGGCCCGGCGCCTCGCCGAGGCGCAGGCGGCCGAGGACGCCGCCAAGATGCGCCGGGCCCAGCGCCTCGACACCCTGACACGCGCCTTCGAGAGCAACGTCTCGGTCCTGACCCAGGGCCTGGCGGGCGCCGCCACCGAGATGGAGGCCACGGCCCAGTCGATGAGCAGCGTCGCCGGCCAGACCAACCAGCAGACCGTGATCGTCGCGGGCGCCGCCGAGCAGACCTCCGCCAACGTCCAGACGGTGGCGGCGGCCAGCGAGGAGATGTCGGCCTCGGTGCAGGAGATCGTGAGCCAGGTCAGCCTGTCGGCCCGCATCGCCGACCAGGCGGTGGAGAATGCCCAGCGAACCGACGCCACCGTGCGCCGCCTCGCCGGCACCACCGAGCGCATCGGTACCTTCGTCGAGGTGATCTCCAGCATCGCCGCGCAGACCAACCTGCTGGCGCTGAACGCCACCATCGAGGCGGCCCGCGCCGGCGATGCCGGCCGGGGCTTCGCCGTCGTCGCCTCCGAGGTGAAGGAACTGGCCGGGCAGACCGCGAAGGCCACGGGGGAGATCGGCGAGCGCATCACCGAGATCCGGACCGCGACCCAGGAGGCCGTCGGCGACATCGAGGCCATCAGCCGGATCATCGCCGAGATGTCGCGCTACGCCGCCTCGATCGCCGCCGCCATGGAGGAGCAGGGGGCCGCGACCCAGGAGATCACCCGCAACGTGCAGGAGGCGGCGCGCGGCACCGAGGAGGTGACCACCAACATCGCCGGCGTGCGCGACGGCGCCGGCCAGACGGGGGCGGCCGCCTCGCAGGTGCTCAGCGCCGCCCAGGAACTCGCCCGGCACTCCGAGAACCTGACGCGCGAGGTCGGCGGATTCCTCGCAGACGTGAAGGCCGCCTGAGCGGGCCCGGGGGGACGGCGCCGCTCGTCGCGCGATCTCGCCGGCGATCTCCAGGGTTGACGCCCCTGGCGGTTGGCGGGAAGGAGAACCCAACCCTTCAGACGGATGCGCGGCCCCTCCCGTGAGCGGGACGGGGCCGCGGCCGCCGCCCGCACGAGAGCGAACCCCGCGCATGACGACCTCCTTCCTGCCGATCGACCGCGCCGTGATCGCCCGCGAGGCGGCCAAGATGCTGCTCGAGATCAAGGCGGTGCACTTCTACCAGGAGAAGCCCTTCACCTTCACCTCGGGCTGGGCGAGCCCGGTCTACATCGACTGCCGCAAGATCATCTCGTACCCGCGCCTGCGCTCCACCCTGAACGACTTCGCGGCCGCCACCATCGTACGCGACATCGGCTACGAGTCGATCACCCACGTGGCCGGCGGCGAGACCGCCGGCATCCCCTTCGCGGCCTGGATCTCCGACCGGCTGATGCTGCCGATGCAGTACGTGCGCAAGAAGGCCAAGGGCTTCGGCCGCAACGCCCAGATCGAGGGCGAGGTGGTGGAGGGCGCCAGGACCCTGCTGGTGGAGGACCTCGCCACCGACGGGCGCAGCAAGGCGCTGTTCTGCAAGGCCCTGCGCGATGCCGGCGCCCAGGTCGACCACTGCTTCGTGATGTTCTTCTACGACATCTTCCCCAACAGCCGCGAACTCATGGCCGACCTCGGCGTCCAGCTGCACTACCTCACCACCTGGTGGGACGTGCTGGCGGTGGCCAAGGAGAGCGGCCATTTCGACCCCAAGATCCTCGCCGAGGTCGAGAGCTTCCTGCACGAGCCCGCCAAGTGGTCGGCGGCGCATGGCGGCATCTCCGACTACCCGCAGGCCTGATCCCGGTCGCGCCGTCATGGTCCCGTCATGGGACCGCGTCAGGGCAGGACGATGATCCCCTTCCTGTCCGGGCCGATGCCCGAAGTCGTCAATTCGGCGCTCAGCCTCCTCGTCGCCTTCGGGCTCGGCACCCTGATCGGGGCCGAGCGCCAGTACCGGCAGCGCACGGCGGGCCTGCGCACCAACGTCCTGGTGGCGGTGGGGGCGGCCGCCTTCGTCGACCTCGGCATGCGCCTCGAAGGGGCGCCCGGCGGCACCCGCACGGTGGCCTACGTGATCTCGGGCGTCGGCTTCCTCGGCGCGGGCGTGATCATGAAGGAGGGCATGAACGTCCGCGGCCTCAACACCGCCGCGACCCTGTGGTGCTCGGCGGCCGTGGGCGCCTTCGCGGGCGCCGACTTTCCCCTGGAGGCGGCCTTCGTCACCGCCGCGGTGCTCGCCGGCAACACTCTGCTGCGTCCCCTCGTCAACGCCATCAACCGCGCCCCGATCGACGAGAGCCAGACCGAGGCGACCTACGAGGTGCAGGTGACGGTGCAGGCGGAGGCCGCCGGCCCCACCCGCGACCTCCTGGTGGAACGCCTGGAGGCGGCGCAGTACCCCGTCGGCGGGATCGAGGTGGTGGAGCGGGGCGAGGACACCGTCGAGGTGGTGGCGACCCTGGTGGCGACGGCGGTGGCCGGCGCCGAGCTCGACGCCGTGGTGGCGGGCCTCGCGCGGATGCCCGGCATCGAGCACGCGACCTGGTCGGTGCAGACGGCGGATTGAGGCCCGCGCGGGTGCGCCCGCGCACCTCGGCGCGGGCCGCCCGGATTGCCGGATCGGTGCCAGCGTCCAACCTCCGGCAGAGGGGAAGGCGGCGTCGCCGGGCGCCCGGCCTTTCCGCGAACCAGGAACCCCATCACCATGGCATCCCAGAAGAACGCGCTCATCGTCGGGGCCTCGCGCGGCCTCGGGCTCGGCCTCGTCGAGACTTTCCTGCACCGCGGCTGGCGGGTGACCGCGACGCAGCGCTCGGCCTCCCCGGGCCTCGCCGCGCTGGCCTCCGACGCCCTCACGGTCGAGACGGCCGATATCGACGATGACGGGGCGGTGTCCGCCCTGCACGACCGCCTCGCGGGCCAGAGCTTCGACCTGATCTTCGTGGTGGCGGGCGTCGCGACCCAGGCGCACGAGCCGCTGCACCTGGTGCCGCGCGACGTCGCCGCCCAGGTCTACCTCACCAACGCGGTCAGCCCGGTGCGCTTCGCCGAGGCCTTCCTCGACCGGCTCGCACCCCGGGGCCTCGTCGCCTTCATGAGCTCGATCCTCGGCAGCGTCGGCCTCAACGAATCCGGCGGCTGGGAGAATTACCGGGCGAGCAAGGCCGCCCTCAACACCCTGGTGCGCAGCTTCGAGATCCGCCACCGGGACGCCGGCTTCGGTGTTCTGCTGCTGCATCCGGGCTGGGTCCGCACCGAGATGGGCGGGGCCGATGCCGATATCGATGTCGCCACCAGCGTCACCGGCATGGCCGACGTGATCACGGCCCAGCTCGGACGGACCGGAACGGCCTATCTCGACTACACCGGCAAGACTCTGGACTGGTAGCAAGAGTCTGGACTGGTCGATGGACGGGAAACGCCGGGCCGGGGAAAACCGGCCCTCCCGGTCAGGGGCGCCCGATCGGCGGGCGTCCGCGCCGCTCGACCACCACCGGCGGCCGGGTCCGGCGCTCGACGATGACGGTGCGCGGTGCCCGGCTCGGGCTGGCGGCGGTGAGGATGCGCTCCGGCATCCGGTCCGAGACCCGGTCGGGCCTGGCCTCCGACCGGACCTTGGCGGCAGCGACCACGTGCTCGCGCACCGCCTCCGGCGGCAGGCCGATCAGGCCGGCGGCGATCTCCACCTGCTGGTCGATGTCGTCGGCGAGGTCCTGGGCCGCGGCGACGGCCTCCGGGATGGTCGGCGGCTCGCGCCGCACACGGATCGGCGGGAGATCCTGGAAAGATTTCGAGGGCTTCTTCACGGCGCGACTCGCTTCGGGCATCACCGGACCATACGCGCGATCCGGCCGTTTGTGCAGTGCACACATTCGCGGGCGAGCCGCGCGTTCGGCGCATCGCGGGGGCGTGATCGATTTCCGGTCAGCCGCCGATGGCCCGTCCTCGAACGGGCCTGCATGGGCGAGAAGCGTCCTGCCGGCGGATTGGGCAAATCCGGGCGTCGAAATGCCGCGCTCCCGCGGGAATCGTCCGGGCGGTTGCGATGCGGCCGGCGGGCGCCGATAGTCGGCGCCAGGATGGGTGGGGCTATGGCGGATTCCCTCTTCGATCTCTCCGACCCGCGTCTCGTGCCGGCCCGGCCCGAGATCGCCGATGCCCGCCTGCGCGGCCATGTGGCGGCCGAACGCTACGTCGTGGGCGAGGCGCGCGCGGTGGTCGTGCCCTCGGCCCCCTTGCGCCGGACGCCGCGCTTCGATGCCGGCCTCGAAACCGAGGCGGTGATGGGGGACGCGGTGACCGCCTACGGCGCCGAGGAGGGCTTCGCCTTCGTCCAGTTCGCCCATGACGGCTATGTCGGCTACCTGCCCGAGGCGGCCCTCGGCCCCGCTCTGGCACCGACCCACCGCGTCATCGCCCTGCGCACGTTCCTCTACCCCGGCCCGGACCTGAAGCAGCCCGCCAGCGGCTGGCTCACCCTGGGCGCCCGCCTCCACCCGACGGAGACCCAGGGCGACTATCTCCGGATCGCGGGCGGCTACGTCTTTGCCGGCCACTGCGCGCCCCTCGACGCGGTCGAACCCGATTACGCCGCCACCGCGGAGCGCCTCGTCGGGACGCCCTATCTCTGGGGCGGGCGCACCAGTCTGGGTCTCGATTGCTCGGGCCTGGTCCAGCTCTGCCTCGCGCAGGCCGGGCGGCCGGCGCCGCGGGACGCCGACCAGCAGGAGCGCGGGCTCGGCGAGGCCCTGCCCCCGGACGTCGGGGACCTGCGCCGCGGCGATCTCGTGTTCTGGCGCGGCCATGTCGGGCTGATGCTCGACGCCACCCGCCTCATCCACGCCAACGGCCACCACATGGCGGTGGCGGTCGAGCCCCTCGACGAGGCCGTCGCCCGTATCCGGGAGAAGAGCTACGGCCCGGTGACGTCGCTCCGGCGGCTCAGCCCTTCAGCCGCATCTTGATCCGATAGACCAGGCCGTCGCGGACGTCGCGGTAGGCGTCGAGGCGCTGCTCCCGGGTGCCGTCCTGGATGTTGGTCGGGTCTGGGGTCGGCCAGTACTCGACCTCGACCGCGTTGGTGCGGGTCAGCTCCAGGGCGGCGTGGTGTGCTTCCGGCGCCAGGGTGATGATGAGGTCGAAGTTCAGGCCCTCCCACTCCTCGAGCTGGGCCAGGGTGCGCGGCTTGTGACGCGCCGCGTCGATGCCGATCTCGTCGAGGGCCGCCACCATGAAGGGATCGGCCGGTTCGCCGGAGCGCACCCCGGCCGATTGCACGTAGATCGACCTGCCGAAGTAATGGCGTGCGATGGCCTCCGCCGCGAGCGAGCGCACGGCGTTGAAGTTGCACATGAACAGGGCCGACTGCACGCGCGTCTTCTTCGGGCCGGTCGCGTCCGCCATCCGGTCGTCTCAGCCTCGCACTTCGAGAGGGGTCGCGGCTCAGGCCTTCCAGTGCAAGGCGAAGACCAGGGTGAAGAGGCGGCGCGCGGTGTCGTGGTCGAGGTCGACCTTGCCCTCGAGGCGCTGGCGCAGCAGGTCGGACGCCTCGTTGTGCAGGCCGCGCCGGCCCATGTCGATCGCCTCGATCTGGGTCGGCGAGGCGGTGCGGATGGCGTTGTAGTAGCTCTCGCAGATCATCTCGTAGTCGCGGATCACCCGACGGAACGGGGTCAGCGACAGGAGGTGGGTCATCACCGGTTCGCCGTCCTCGCGCTTGATGACGAGGGCGAGCTTGCTCTCCACGAGTCCGAGGGTGAGGGCGTAGGGGCCCTCGCGGCCGGGGACCGTGAAGCTGTTGTCCTCCAGGATATCGAAGATCGCGATGGCGCGCTCGTGCTCCTGATCCGGGTTGCCCCGGCCGATCGATTCCTCGTCGAGGGTCACCACCGCGAGGCGATGCGGCGACTTCGCCTTCGCCTCCGGCGCCTTTCCCGCCGACGCCTGGGCGTCCTGGGATTTCACGTCGCTCGATTTGGCCGCGCCGGACATCAGGCCCTCACAGGTTCAGGCGGATCGCCACCGAGCGGGCGTGGCCCTCCAGGCCCTCCGACCGTCCGAGGGCGATGGCCGAGGGGCCCAGCGCCCGGAGGGCCGCCGGGTCGCAGCGCAGGATCGTGGTGCGCTTCATGAAGTCGAGGACGCCGAGCCCGGAGGAGAACCGCGCCGAGCGGGCGGTGGGCAGGACGTGGTTGGGGCCGCCGACATAGTCGCCGATGGCCTCCGGCGTGTACGAGCCGAGGAAGATCGCCCCCGCATTCCGCACCTGGGCGGCCAGGGCCTCGGCATCGGCGGTCTCGATCTCGAGGTGCTCCGGGGCGAGGCGGTCCACCAGCGGCACCGCCTCGTCGAAGTCGCGCACCACCACGATGGCACCGTAGTCGCGCCAGCTCGCCCGGGCGATCTCGGCCCGGGGCAGGGTGGTCAGCGCACGCTCCACCGCCTCGGCGACGTTGTCGGCCAGGGCCTCGGAATCGGTGATCAGGATCGACTGGGCCGCGGCATCGTGCTCGGCCTGGGCCAGGAGGTCGGCCGCCACCCAGTCAGGATTGGCATGCGCGTCGGCGAGGATCAGCACCTCGGACGGGCCGGCGATCATGTCGATGCCGACTTGGCCGAACACCCGGCGCTTGGCCGCCGCCACCCAGGCATTGCCGGGACCGACGATCTTGGCCACCGGCGCGATCGTATCCGTGCCGTAGGCCAGGGCCGCCACCGCCTGGGCGCCGCCGACCCGGTAGACCTCGTCGACGCCGGCCAGATGCGCGGCGGCGAGGACCAACGGGTTCAGGGTGCCCTCCGGCATCGGCACCACCATGACGACGCGGGGCACCCCGGCGACGCGGGCCGGAATGGCGTTCATCAGCACCGAGGAGGGGTAGCTCGCGGTGCCGCCGGGAACGTAGAGGCCGACGGATTCGAGGGCCGTCCAGCGCCAGCCGGCGGTGACCCCGAGGCTGTCGGTGGCCATGTGGTCGCCGGGCACCTGGGCGGCATGGAACGCCTCGATGCGGGCGGCCGCGAACCGCAGGGCCTCCAGGGCCTCGGCCGGGCAGGCCGCGACGGCCGCCTCGATCTCGGCCGGGGTCACCCGCAGGGAGTCGACGGTGAAATCCTCGCCGAACCGGTCGAAGCGACGGGTGTAGTCGACCAGTGCCGCGTCGCCGCCCGCGACCACGCCGGCGATGATGCCGCGCACGGTCTCGTCGACATCCTCCGAGATCTCGCGCTTGACGCTGAGCAGGCGCGCGAAGGCGGCGGCGAAGTCTTCGTCGCGGGAATGGAGACGGACCATCAGGCGTTTCCCTTCGGGGCGTTTCCCGCAATCGCGGCGCGTCCGGCAGCCACGGCCTCGTGGTCGGGCCGCCCTTCCACTTCCCAGACCGGCCCGAGATCCTTGAGCTGGGCCTCGATGCATTCGAGGTCCAGCTGGATCGCCGCGCCGCCGGCAAAGACCAGGGTGGCGGTGCCGGAGGGCGCCTCGGTCGGCTCGAAGGTGATGGCGAGGAGCTCGAGGGGCGCGTCCGCGTCGGTCCCTGGCGTGATTCCGCGGCTGCGCACGCGCAGCACCCGGTCGAAATGCATGCCGGTGAGGCGCCGGCGCGGCGGCGCATCGTCCGCCGCCGACCAGTCGAAGCGGCGGGCCACCAGGACGAAGCGGTGCTGCGCGCCCAGATAGGCGAGGTCGCTCGCCTTCAGGATCGCATCCTGCAGGTGGGCGGAGATGACCGCCAGGTCTTCGGCATCGAGGGCGGCGAGCTTGAGAAGCTCCATGATCGGGTGTCGCGCTCTTGTCGGCGGGCCGGCCCGGGCGCGGGCTCGACCCTTCAAGGGATGGGAGCCGTAGGTAGCGAGGCGACCCGCCCACGGCAACTGGCGGGTGGCATTCCGGGAGTCGGACGTCATTCAGGATCCGGACAGCGAGACTGGGTCATTGTCCCTCCGGCCGAAGCTGCTAGGGACCCGGCGCTGCGCCGCTCCTCCCCCGGCGAACGGAGTCGTCACGTGTCGGCCGCATCCCTGTCCCTCCCCGGCGAGGCCCCCCAGTCCCGCGACGGCGTCGCCCCGATCCGCGCGGTGGTCGCGATCCCGGTGCGCAACGAGGCCGAGCGCATCGCCGCCTGCCTAGGCGCCCTCGACGCCCAGACCGGCCTCCCGCCGGGCAGCCTCGGGGTGGTCCTGTTCCTCAACAACTGCACCGATGCCACCGAGGCCATCGTCGCCGACCTCGTGCCGCGGATGTCGGTGCCGGTCCGGGTCACGCATGTCGACTATGCCGGGGCCCATGCGGGCTGGGCCCGGCGCGAGGCGATGGACCGGGCCGCCGAATGGCTCGGCGCCGAGGGCATGATCCTGTCGACCGACGCCGACAGCCGGGTTCCGCCCGACTGGGTCGCGCGCAACCGGGCCGCCCTCGACCGCGGCGCCGACGCGGTGGCCGGCCGCATCCAGCTCGATCCGGACGAGCGGGCCCTGCTGCCGCCCTCCCTGCACTGGCGCGGCGACCGGGAGGACATCTACAGCGATCTCCTGACCGAGGCCGAGGCGCGCATCGACCCGGATCCGCACGACCCCTGGCCCTGCCATCGCACCACCATCGGCGCCACCTTGAGCGTCAGCGTCTCGGCCTACCGGGCGGTCGGCGGCATGCCGGCCATCGCCCTGGGCGAGGACGGCGCCTTCGTGGCGCTGCTGCTCGCCCAGGGCCTGCACGTCCGGCACGACCCGTCCATCCGCGTCACGGTCTCGGGGCGGCTGGTGGGACGGGCGCCGGGCGGCGTCGCCGACACCATCCGGGCGCGCTGCGAGAAGCCCGACAGCCTGTGCGACGCCCGCCTCGAATCGGTGCCGCGGGCGCTCTTCCGCTACGCCTGGCGCCGCCGCCTGCGCCGGCTGCACGCGGCCGGCCGCCTCGGGACCGAGCGCGGCTGGGCCCGGGCCCTGCGGATCGCGGAAGCGGACGCCGCCCGCGTCGCGGCCCATGCCCTGGCCGGACATGCCGTGGCCGAGGCCGAGCGCGCCAGCCCGCGCCTCGTCCATCGTCCCCTCGGGCCGCGGCAATTGCCCGCTCAGATCCGGGTTGCCCGGGCCGTGCTTCCGCTGGTGCGTCTCGTCACGCGGTTCCTCGGCTGAAACGCGCGGTCGAGACGCGCCAGGCCCCTCAGGCCGCGTTCAGCCCAGGGGCGCTAGACCGGGCCGTGATGAGACGGCACATCCGAGGGGAGCCATCCATGACGGGCAAGTCCACGAAAACCATCAAGTCCATGACGACCATCAAGTCCACGATCCTCGCGCTCGCCACCGCGGCGACGCTCGGCACCGGCTTCGGCGCCTTCGAGGCGCGGGCGCAGTACGACGACGGCGACGACGACCGGCCGCGTCGCTTCGAGCGCCGCTACGACGCGGATCGCTACGAGCACCGGCGCTACGACGAGGACCGGTACGACCGGCGCCCCCGGGGCTATGGCGGCGGATTCGGGCGCCTCTGCCTGACCCAGCGCGGCAACTGCATCACCCGCCCGCAGCCCTACGGCTCCCGCTGCGGCTGCGACATCCCGGGCTTCGGCCGCAAGCACGGCGAGATCGGCGGCTGATCTTCCGAGGGCCCTCCGCCCCGTTCGGGCGGAGGGCCGGTTCCGTCAGCTGCGGACGCGGGTGATCTCGGCGCCGCAGCGGGCGAGCTTGGCCTCCAGGGCCTCGAAGCCGCGGTCCAGGTGGTAGACCCGGTTGATGCTGGTCTCGCCCTCGGCGGCGAGGCCCGCGATGACGAGGGAGACGGAGGCGCGCAGATCCGTGGCCATCACGGGCGCGCCCTTCAGGCGCTCGACGCCCTCGACGATGGCGAGGTCGCCCTCGAGCCGGATCCGGGCGCCCAGGCGGGCCAGCTCCTGCACGTGCATGAAGCGGTTCTCGAAGATCGTCTCGCGGATGTGGGACTGGCCCTTGGCCAGCGTCATCAGCGCCATGAACTGCGCCTGCAGGTCGGTGGGGAAGCCGGGGAACGGGTCGGTGGTGACGTCGACCGCGGCGATGCCCCCGCCGTTGCGGCGGATGCGGATGGTATCGGTGCCCGTCGTGATCTCGGCGCCCGTGGTGGCCAGCACGTCGAGGGCGGCGTGCAGCAGGTCCGCGCGCGTGTTCTCCAGGGTCACGTCGCCGCCGGTCATCGCCACCGCCATGGCGTAGGTGCCGGTCTCGATCCGGTCGGGCAGCACGTCGTGGCGGGCGCCGTGCAGGCGCGAGACCCCCTCGACGGTGATGCGCGGCGTGCCGGCGCCCTCGATGCGGGCGCCCATCTTGGTGAGGCAGGCGGCCAGATCGACGACCTCGGGCTCGCGGGCGGCGTTCTCGATCAGGGTCGAGCCGTTGGCCAGGGCCGCCCCCATCAGCGCCACGTGGGTGCCGCCCACCGTCACTTTGGGGAAGTGGATCTCGCCGCCGCGCAGGCCGTTCTTGGCCCGGGCGACGACGTAGCCGCCATCGACCTCCACGGTGGCGCCGAGGCGCTCCAGCGCCATCAGCAGCAGGTCGACGGGACGGGTGCCGATGGCGCAGCCGCCCGGCATCGAGACCCGGGCCTCGCCGAAGCGGGCGAGCAGCGGTGCGATCACCCAGAAGCTGGCCCGCATGGTCGAGACGAGCTCGTAGGGCGCCGTGGTGTCGATGACGTTGGACGCGGTGAGGCGGATGGTCTGGCCGGTCTCGGTGGTCTGGCCCGGGCGCTTGCCCACCACCATGTGGTCGACGCCGTGATTGCCGAGGATGCGCAGGAGGGCGTTGATGTCGGCCAGTCGCGGTACGTTGCCGAGCTCCAGCGTCTCGCCGGTCATCAGGCTGGCGATCATCAGGGGCAGCGCGGCGTTCTTGGCGCCCGAGATCGGGATCACCCCGTGGAGCGGCCGGCCGCCGATGATGTTGATGCGGTCCATTGTTTCTAAAACCTTGCCCAAATCTTTGCGCGCCCGGTGCGCATGCGGCGCTGCGAGCGGGAGAATTCCGAAATCGAAACCTGGCGGGACGTGAACCGTCCCCGCGGAAACGGCACCGTTATAGCCAAGTTTTGTCGAAAAGGAGGTTTTCGGCGCGCGATTAGGCTTCGCTGCCGGTTCCGGGTGTTTCCCCGGTCTCAGGCGTTTCCCCGGTCTCGGGTGTTTCGCCGGCTTTGGGCGGATCCTGGCGACCGCGCAGCTGGGCCTTGCGCCGACGCAGGTTGTCGCGCAGGGCCGCCTTCAGGCGCTCGGCCCTCTGCTCGGCCGCACTCTTGGGTTCTGCCACGCTCTTAGTCTCTGCCGCGCTCTTGGGCGTCGCCCGCGGGGGCGCTCCGGCCTCGGTCTCGTCGTCCATCATGCGCCGCGCCGGTCCGTCTGCGGGGTGAGTGTCGCGCACGGCGCGCCGGGTCAGGAGGACCGACGCGACGCATCGTCGCCACGTCGTTGTGTCGGCTTTGCAGCCCCGGGTCGATGGATGCAAAGCAGGAATGCGGTTGTCGACTTGAACCAATTCCAAGTTCACCTGTATCGTCGCGACCGCGTCGGGGAAACCCGCGTCAGAGGGCGAGCATCGTCAGCGACTCCTTCAGGAGTCCGCGCCAGGCTCGCTCACGAGACCGATTGCATCGAGGGCCCCCCGCACGAGGGTCCGCGTGGAAACGATCCCGCCAGAGGCCGCGACTCCACCGTAGGCCCCTCAGCCCAAGCGTGAAGGACGGATGCCCGTGAACCGCATGCCCGCGACGATCAAGATCAGCGACACCAAGCAGGGAGCGGGCCAGAAGTCCCACGACGGCTGCCGCATGGGATCGCCGGCGCGGGGCCGGACCGACTACGAGACCCATTTCCGCACCGCCCTCGACCGCCTGCACGGCGAGCGCCGCTACCGCGTCTTCGCCGATATCGAGCGCATCGCGGGCCGCTTTCCGACGGCGCACTGGCGCAAGCCCGACGGCGGGACCTCCGAGATCACGGTGTGGTGCTCGAACGATTACCTGGGTATGGGCCAGCACCCGGACGTGGTCGGCGCCATGACTCGCACCGCCGCCCGCTGCGGCGTGGGTGCGGGCGGCACCCGCAACATCGCGGGCAACAACTCGCCCCTCGTCGATCTGGAGCGCGAGCTCGCCGACCTGCACGGCAAGGAGGCGGGCCTCGTCTTCACCTCGGGCTACGTCTCGAACCAGGCCGGCATCTCCACCATCGCCAAGCTGATCCCGAACTGCCTGATCCTGTCGGACGCCTTCAACCACAACTCGATGATCGAGGGCGTACGCCATTCGGGCTGCGAGAAGCGCGTCTTCCGCCACAACGACCTCGCCCATCTGGAGGAGCTTCTGATCGCGGCGGGCGACCGCCCCAAGCTGATCGCCTTCGAGAGCGTCTACTCCATGGACGGCGACGTCTCGGACATCGCCGCGATCTGCGACCTCGCCGACCAGTACGGCGCCCTGACCTACCTCGACGAGGTCCACGCGGTCGGCCTCTACGGTCCCCGCGGCGGCGGCATCGCCGAGCGGGACGGGGTGATGCACCGGGTCGACGTGATCGAGGGCACCCTCGCCAAGGGCTTCGGCTGCGTCGGCGGCTACATCACCGGCTCGGCGGTCCTCTGCGACGCGGTCCGCAGCCACGCCCCGGGCTTCATCTTCACCACCGCCCTGCCGCCGGCCATCGCGGCGGCCGCCATCGCTTCGGTGCGCTACCTCAAGCGCTCGAGCGGCGAGCGCGAGGCGCACCAGCGCCAGGCCGCCCGGACCAAGGCCGCCCTGGAGGCCGCCGGCCTGCCGGTGCTGCACACCGACACCCATATCGTTCCCGTGATGGTGGGCGATGCCGAGCTGTGCAAGGCGGCGGCCGACCACCTGCTGGAGCACCACGGCATCTACATCCAGCCGATCAACTACCCCACCGTGCCGCGCGGCACCGAGCGCCTGCGCATCACGCCGTCGCCCTTCCACGACGATGCCCGCATCGCCCGGCTCACGGCGGCGTTGACCGAGACCTGGGATACCCTGGACCTGCCCCGCGCCGGGACCGTCTTCGTCGAGGCGGCCGAGTAGGCCGCCCCGCGGCGCCCCTCAGTTCAGGCGCCAGATCGCGCCGGTGAGCACGGTGGCGAAACCGACCCAGGCGGCGTAGGGCACCAGCAGCCACGCCGCCGCCCGGTCGAAGCGCCAGGACAGGCGGATCGTCCAGAGGATCATCACCCACATCGCGGCCGAGACCACCAGGGCGGCCCCCAGCGCGTGGGCGGCGAAGAAGGTCGGGGTCCAGGCGGCGTTGAGGGCGAGCTGTACCGCGAAGGCGGCCAGCGCCAGGCGCCACGGCCCCAGGGTCGGGCCGCCGCGCGGCTTCGCTCCGAGAAGGCGGAAGGCCGAGACCGCGATCATCGCGTAGAGAATCGTCCAGGCGACCGGGAACGCCCAGTTCGGCGGGTTGAAGGACGGCTTCGTCAGGCCGGCATACCAGCCCTCGATGTTCGGCTCCGTGGCGGCCGAGCCCAGCACGGCCGTCAGCGCCACGGGCAGGATCGCGACCGCCAGCCGCCAGGGCAAGGCGAGGGCGGGCTCGGCGGGAACGTGGATCGGTGACGATGCGGGCGCGCGGGACATGACGAGCGGTTTTCCTTGCCTCTGAACCGGGCCTCGGGACGGAGCGCCGAGACCCCGGCTTGCGGTCCGTGCACGGGTCTGCGAGGCCGGGTCCATCGAATCCCGACCTCGCGGACACGCTCCATGCCGGATCCCCTGTCAGAACCGAACGCGCCGAACGGCCCTTCGGATGCCGCGCCCGCCTTCACCCCAGCTTCCGCCTTCACCAAGCGCAGTCTCGCCGCTCAGGCCCTCGGCCGGGTCGATCCGGTGACGCGGGGCGTGGTGACGCCCCTGCACGTGGCCACCACCTTCCTGCGGGATCCCGACAACGGCTACAGCTCGGGCTTCTCCTACGCCCGGCCCGACAACGCCACCGTGCGCGAGGCGGAGGCGGTGCTGGCGATGCTGGAGGACGCGGCGGCGGGTGCCCTGCTGTTCGGCTCCGGCATGGCGGCCGCCACGGCCGTGTTCACCGCCCTGGAGCCCGGCGACCACGTGGTGGCGCCCCGCGTGATGTACTGGGGCCTGAAGCGCTGGCTCAACGCCGAGATGCCGCGTCGGCGGATCGCGGTCGATTTCGTCGACATGGACGACCTCGCCGCCCTGGGGCTGGCGATCCGCCCGGGCACCACGAAGCTCGTCTGGATCGAGACACCGGGCAATCCCCTCTGGACGATCACGGACATCGCCGAGGCGGCCCGCCGCGCGCACGCCGCGGGCGCGCGGCTCGCCGTCGACTCCACTGCCGCCTCGCCGATCCACACCCGGCCGCTGACGCTGGGCGCCGACATCGTAATGCACTCGGCCACCAAGATCCTGAACGGCCACTCGGACGTGGTGGCGGGGGTGCTGGCCGGCGCCCGGGTGGACGCGTTCTGGGAGCGCCTCGTCGCGATCCGTTCCGGGGGCGGCGCGATCCTGGGTCCGTTCGAGGCCTATCTGCTGATGCGCTCCCTGCGCACCCTGCCGTTGCGGGCGGCGGCGCAGGCTGCCAGCGCCGCCGCGCTCGCCCGACGCTTCCAGGGCCATCCCGGCATTTCGCATGTCCTCTATCCCGGCCTGCCGGACGATCCCGGTCACGCGGTCGCGGCCCGGCAGATGGAGGGCGGCTTCGGCTACATGCTGTCGATTCGGGTGCGGGACGGCGAGGCGGCGGCCATTCGCACCGCAGCGCGGGTGCGGCTGTGGAAGCGGGCGACCTCCCTGGGCGGTGTCGAGAGCCTGATCGAGCACCGGGCCTCGGTGGAGGGGCCGGCCTCCCCGTGTCCCCCCGACCTGCTGCGTCTCTCCACCGGGATCGAGGCGGTGGACGACCTGTTCGCCGATCTCGACGCCGCCCTGCGGGGCCCGTGACGTTTTCGGTGGTGCCGCGGGCGGAACTCGCGCGTTGGTGGGGCAAATCCCGATCCTGCCGCCCGATCGCGGCGCAGGGTCATGGCTCGAGAGACCGCTCCCCCATGATGAAGCCCGTCCTCTTCTCCGGAACCCTCGCCCTCCTGTGCCTCGCGACCGCCGCCCGGGCCGAGAGCGGCCCGCCGGACCTGAACATCGAGCGGACCTGCCGGTCGGCGGCCTCCGCGAGCGTCAGCGACAATGCCAGCCAGGAGGGATGCCTGCGCTCCGAGCGCGCCTCGCGCGACGAGATCAAGCGCCGCTGGAACGAGTTCACCCCGGCCGCCAAGAACCAGTGCGAGAAGCAGTTCGAGGCCGGCGGGTTTCCGTCCTACGTCGAGATGGTGACCTGCCTCGAACTCGCGAGCGGCACCGGCCTGCCGAAGCAGTCGGATGATTCGCGCGCGGGCCGGGGGACCAGCAGCGCCACCAAGGAGCCGAGCCCCGCCCAGCGCACGGATCCGATCAAGGTGCTCGAGAACCAGTAGGCCGACGATCCCGGGTCAGCTCGACGAGGCCGGCACCTCGTCGGCGATCCAGGCCGGCTGCGGCCGGCCGCGACCGGGCTCGGCCGTCCCGCCCCGGCTCTGCGCCAGGGCGGTGAGTTCCGGCGCCCGGGCGGTGTCGTCCACCGTCAGGAACAGGCGCCGCCCTTGCGAGATCCGGCCGAGGCGGGCGCTGCTCGTCAGCACGCTCTGGGCCGGGCTCGACAGCAGGCCGAGGGCCACCGGTGCCATCCAGAGGGCGAGCCACGGGTCGCCCGCCCAGGCGAGGCCGCCCGCCAGCAGGCCACCCGCCACGAGGGTGTCGACCTGGAGCCGGCACGCTTCCCGCCACGGCACGCGGCGATCGTCGCGCACCTGGGCATCCCAGCGCACCACGCGGCCGACGAAGGTGGTGGCCACGGCGCCCGCCGCGAACAGCGTCATCACCGGCCAGAGCAGGACCCAGATCGCCTGTTCGAGCGCGGCGCTCTTCAGGAGCGAAGCGGTGCCGCCGAAGGCCGCCCGGCGCTCGCCGGACGCCAGGACGTGGCCGAGGCTCAGGAGCTTCGGCAGGGCCAGGATCGTCAGGACGAGGGCCGCCAGGGCATGGGCGGCCGCGCCCGTGCCGGTGAGGCCGTAGCCGAGGAGGCCGAGGTCGCCGGTCCGCGCCGCCTGCAGCGTTCCGAGGGCGAGGAACAGGACCCAGAGCGGGCAGGCCATGTAGGACAGGATGCCGACGGCGAGGTGCCAGCGGCTGGCGGGGCGCAGGCCCGGCATGGCGGTGACGCGCAGGTGCTGCATGTTGCCCTGGCACCAGCGCCGCTCGCGCCCGAGGAGGTCGACGAGGTTCGTCGGCATCTCCTCCCAGGTGCCGCCCATCTCCGGCAGCAGGCGGACCTCCCAGCCGGCCCGGCGCAGGAGCGCGCCCTCGACGATGTCGTGGCACAGGATCTCGCCGCCCAGCGGTGCCTTGCCGGGCAGCACCGGCAGCGCGGCGTTGTCGGCGAAGGCCGCGACCCGCACGATCGCGTTGTGGCCCCAGTAGCTGCCGTCGGGCCCCTGCCAGGTCTCCAGGCAGCGGATCGCCAGGGGCGCGTACAGCCGCACGGCGAATTGCTGGATGCGGGCGAACAGGGTGTCGCGCCCGGTGGCGTAGGACACGGTCTGGATCAGGCCGACCCGGGGGCTCTCCTCCATGAGCCGGGCGAGGCGGCGCATGGCGCTGCCGGTCATCAGGCTGTCGGCGTCGAGCACGATCATGAAGTCGTACTCGGCCCCGTAGGTCTTGCAGAACTCGGCGATGTTGCCCGCCTTGCGGCCGGCATTGTCCCGGCGACAGCGATAGCGGATGCGCGGCAGGCCGGGGCCGTGCTGACGGGTCCAGGCCTCCATCCGGGCGAATTCATGCTCCTCGATCGCCGCGATGGCCCCGTCCCGCGTGTCGGAGAGAACGAAGATGTCGAGGTCGCCGCCGTCGCCCCCGTCGCGCTGCAGCGAGCGGGCCATGACCCGCAGGGCCGCGAACACCGCCACGGCGTCCTCGGCGTGGATCGCCACCACTGCCGCCGTGCGACTCAGGCCCGAGGCCTCCGCCGGGACGGTGAGGGAGCGCCGCTCCAGGGCGGATTTCGCCCGGTTGCCGAAGGCCGTGGCCACGAGGCCGTAGACGTATTGCCAGGCCACGAAGGCCTGCCAGGTCATGACGAGGGCGAAGAGCCCGAGCACCGCTCCGCCGAGGAGGCCGGACGGCGTCCCGTAGGCGGCCCGCGCCAGGGCGGTGACGGCTGCCCCCAGGACGAGGGGTGGCAGGGCCAGCAGCAGGCGGCGGCCCAGGAACCCGCCGGGGCGGGCTCCGGGGGCGTCGAGGGCGATTTCCAGCGAACCCGGGATTTCAGCCGCCGGGGCGTCGTGCGACAACCTGTGGGACATGGGACGCGGGAAACTCGAAGGAGGGACACCGCGATCCGCCACCGGGCACGATGCCGGCAAAGGGGAAGCGATGCGCGATGGCGAGGGTCTCGAAGGATGCGGGCGGACCGAACCCTTCTCGCGGCGGCAGGCCCTGCGGACCACGCTGAGCGTGGCCGTCGGGATGATCCTCCCTACCGCGCAGGATCTGAATGCGGGCCGAACGCGCGCCGCGGCCCTCGCTCCCATAACATTTGACGCCGTGAAGGCGAAGGCGCGGGCCCTCGCGGCGCACCCCTACGCGGCGCCGCAGGACGATCTGCCGCCGGCCCTGGCCGGCCTGTCCTATGACGGCTACCGCGCCATCACCTTCCGGCCGGAGGCGAGCCTGCCCCTGGGACGCCGCTTCTCGGCCCAGCTGTTCCATCGCGGCTTCCTGCAGCGCAAGCGGGTCGCCCTCGTCCTGCAGCCCCGCGACGGCCCGGCCCGGGCCATCCCCTACGCCCCCGACCTGTTCGAGCTCGGGCCGGACCTGAGGGGCCGGAGCTTCGCGCCGGATCTCGGCTTTGCCGGCTTCCGGCTGCACTATGCCTTTGCGGCCGACCGGCCGGCGGATCAGGAGGAATTCCTGGTCTTCCTCGGCGCCTCCTACTTCCGGCTGCGCGGATTCGGCCAGGAATACGGGCTCTCGGCCCGGGGCGCCGCCATCCGCACCGGGGGGCCGGGCGCGGAGGAATTCCCCGACTTCACCGCCTTCTGGATCTGCGAGCCCGAGGCCGATGCCCGCGCCATCGAGATCTGGGCGCTGCTCGATTCCCCGAGCCTCGCCGGGGCCTACCGCTTCCGCGTCGCGCCGGGCGACCCCTCGGTGATGCAGGTCGAGGCGTCGCTGCATCCCCGGACGACCCTGGAGCATCTCGGGCTCGCCCCCCTCACCAGCATGTTCCTGCACGGAGCCAACGGGCCGGGGGCACGGAGGGCCGAGCCCTTCGACGATTTCCGTCCGCAGGTGCATGATTCCGACGGGCTGGCGGTGGTGACCCGGGGCGAGCGGCTCTGGCGGCCCCTCGTCAACGGCCGGGCGCAACCGCAGATCTCGGCCTTCGGCGTCGACCCGCTGGAGGGCTTCGGCCTGCTGCAGCGCGCCCGCGACTTTCCCGCCTATCTCGACGTGCAGGCCCGGCACGAGGCGCGCCCGGGGCTCTGGGTCACGCCCGAATCGGGGTTCGGGGCCGGCGCGGTCCGGCTCTTCGAGATCCCGTCGCGCGAGGAGTACATGGACAACATCGTGGCGGCCTTCGTGCCCGGCCCCCCCGTGCCGGCCGGGACCGAGCGGAGCGTGTCCTACCGCCTCACGACGGTCGGCGCGGAGCCGGCGGCCGTGGTGCCCGGCGCCCTCGGCCGGGTCGTCTCCACCCGCGTCGGCTCAGCCGAGCGCCTGCGCCCGACCACGCCGCCGAGCCCGGGCCGGCGCCTCTACGTCGTGGATTTCGAAGGGCCGGCCCTGCCCGACCGGGGCGCGACCCTGTCCGCCGACGTTTCGGCCAGCGCCGGCACGATGGTCGACCCGGTGGTGGAGTTCGTGCCTCAGACCGGCGGCTGGCGGCTCTACGTCGAGTGGCGGCCGCCCGCACCGATGCCGGCCGGCGACGTGATCCTGCGCGCCCGCCTCCTCCGGGATGGCCGGGCCGTGACCGAGACCTGGGACATGGCCGCCTGAGGCTCCGGCGATCCCGGGTCGATGGGGCGCGCGGCCGCCGCAGCCGCGCCGCCGGCAGGCAAGCCGGCAACGGCCGCGCGCGGGTGCGGGGACGGGCTCCGTCCACGGCCTCGCCGCGGATCGAACGATCCGCGTCGCCCGGGTGTCGGAGGTCGCGGCCGGACCTACTGACAATCGTAGGATTGCGCGTCCGCGGGATGGGCGCCGAGGGTCAGCGCGTAGGTATCGATTCTCGAAATGGCCCGCGCCTCGGAGACCGGAGGCTTGGTCAGCATCGTGATGGTGAATGCAGCGGCGGCAATCACGAATGCTACCGCAAGCGTTGTCACTGAACGCATTTCAGCCTCCATTGGCAGGGTTTGCTGCCAACACTTCGTTGTGCCGAGCGGTTTGGAAGCTAGATTGATTCGGTGGCCGCTTCAATCTTCGAATACTGGAAAAGACGGCTAAATATTGTGCGGTGTCCTGGTTCTGAGCCATGTTCGGCCTGGGCATCCAGGAGTGCGGTGTCCGTGCCCGTCGGATCCGCAGCACCGCTCCGCCGCGGGTTTCTCGCGGCGTCGGGTTTGACCGCCCGGCGGGCGGCCCTGTAGACACCCGGCCCCACCCGGAGACGCCCCATGGCCGCCATCAACACGAGTCTCGCCGCCGAACTCGGCGTCGCGGAATGGCAGGTGAAGGCCGCGGTCGACCTGCTCGACGGCGGCGCGACGGTGCCGTTCATCGCGCGCTACCGCAAGGAGGTCACCGGCACCCTCGACGACGCGCAGCTGCGCACCCTGGAGGAGCGCCTCGCCTACCTGCGGGACCTGGAGGAGCGCCGGGCCGCCGTGCTGCAGGCGATCGAGGCCCAGGGCAAGCTCGAGGCCGGGCTGAAGGCCCGCATCCTCGCCGCCGACACCAAGGCCCGGCTGGAAGACCTCTACCTGCCCTTCAAGGTGAAGCGCCGGACGAAGGCGCAGGTCGCCCGCGAGGCCGGCCTCGATCCCCTCGCCGAGGCCCTTCTCACCCGGCCGGACCAAGCCCCCGAGGGGGCCGCCCGGGCCTACGTGGACGCGGGCAAGGGCGTCGCCGACGTCGAGGCCGCCCTGGAGGGCGCGCGTGCCATCCTGATCGAGCGCTTCAGCGAGGACCCGGAGCTGGTGGGCTCCCTCCGCGAGAGCGGCTGGCAGCGCGGCCGGATGGTCGCCACGGTGAAGCCCGGCAAGGCCGCGTCCGGCGAGAAGTTCTCGGATTATTTCGACTTCTCAGAAGCCCTCGTGAAGCTGCCCTCGCACCGCATCCTGGCCCTGTTCCGCGGCGAGAAGGAGGAGGTGCTCGACCTCGCCATCGCCGATGCGCTGGGCGACGCGCCGGCCAAGGGACAGCCCGGATCGCAGGAACTGCGCATCGCCAAGACCTTCGGCATCCGCGACCAGGGGCGGCCGGGCGACGCCTTCCTGACGGAGACGGTCCGGCGCGCCTGGCGCACCCGCCTGAAGCCCGCCCTCGATACGGACCTGCGGGCGCGCCTCTGGGCGGCGGCCGAGGCCGGCGCGGTCACGGTCTTCGCCGGCAACCTGCGCGACCTCCTGCTCGCGGCCCCGGCGGGCGCGCGGCCGACCCTCGGGCTCGACCCGGGCTTCCGCACCGGCGTGAAGGTCGCGGTGGTCGACGCCACCGGCAAGGTGGTGGCCACCGACACGATCTACCCGCACGAGCCGCGCCGCGACTGGAACGGGGCCCTGATCGCTCTCGCCAAGCTCTGCCGGGCCCATGGCGTGGAGCTCGTCGCCATCGGCAACGGCACCGCCTCGCGGGAGACCGACAGGCTCGCCGCCGAGCTGATCGCCAAGCAGCCCGAGCTGACGCTCACCAAGGTGATGGTCTCCGAGGCCGGCGCCTCGGTCTACTCGGCCTCGGCCTATGCCAGCGCGGAGCTGCCCGAGCTCGACGTCTCGATCCGCGGCGCGGTCTCCATCGCCCGGCGTCTGCAGGACCCGCTGGCCGAGCTCGTCAAGATCGAGCCGAAGGCGATCGGCGTCGGCCAGTACCAGCACGATCTGGCCGAGGGGAAGCTCGCGCGCTCCCTCGACGCGGTGGTGGAGGATTGCGTGAACGGCGTCGGGGTCGACGTGAACACCGCCTCGGCGCCGCTGCTGGCCCGGGTCTCGGGCCTGACCGCGCGGGTCGCCTCGAACATCATCGTGCACCGGGACGCCCACGGCCCGTTCCGCAGCCGCACCAGCCTGAAGAAAGTGGCGGGGCTCGGGCCTAAGGCCTACGAGCTCGCCGCCGGCTTCCTGCGCATCCGCGACGGGAGCGATCCCCTCGATGCCTCGGGCGTGCACCCGGAGGCCTACCCGGTGGTGCGCCGGATCCTCGCCGCCACCGGCCAGCCGATCCAGGCGCTGATCGGCAATACCGGTGCCCTGCGCAGCCTGGACCCCAAGACCTTCACCGACGCCACCTTCGGCCTGCCCACCGTCACCGACATCCTGTCGGAGCTGGAGAAGCCGGGCCGCGATCCGCGCCCGGCCTTCCGGACCGCGACCTTCCAGGAGGGGGTCGAGAAGATCTCCGATCTGAAGCCCGGCATGCGCCTCGAGGGCGTGGTCACCAACGTGGCCGCCTTCGGCGCCTTCGTGGATGTCGGGGTTCACCAGGACGGGCTGGTGCACATCTCGATGCTGGCCGACCGCTTCGTCAAGGACCCGCGCGAGGTGGTGAAGCCGGGCGACGTCGTGCAGGTGCGCGTGGTGGAGGTCGATCCGAACCGCAAGCGCATCGCCCTGACGATGCGCTCGGACGAGGCCGGCGCGCCGCGTCCCGCCGCCCGCCGCGAGGCGCCCGCCGCTCCGCCGGCGGGACCGGCCCCGCGCGCGACGCCGGCGCCCGAGGCGGGCGGCGCCATGGCGGAGGCCCTGCGGCGGGCGGCCCTCGCCAAGGGGATGCCGAAGCGCTGAGCGCCCGGCCGGCTCTCCAGGCAGAGTCTTCCCGGCCCCCGCGGCGCGCGACCGGGCGCGAGGCCTCAGTGGAAGAACGGCAGGGCGTGCGGGGCGTAGAGGCCGAAGCCGAGGAGAGCGAGCCCGGCAACACCCAGGAGCCCGCCGCCGACCACCAGGGCGAAGATGCCCGTGATGACCTCCGCCGAGGCGAGCACGATGCCGATCTGGAAGGCGGCCGAGGCGAACTCGTAATGGTGGTAGCGGTGCAGGGCGAGGTCGCGCACCTCCTGCGAGTGCCGCGCCTTCTCGGCCAGTTCCTTGCGCCCCTCGCCGGTGGCGGGCTCGCTGTCCCAGCGGGCCATGGTCTTGGCCCACTCGGCGCGCTTGGCCTTCACGGCCTCGGAATTCGCGACCTCCGGCGGCAGCAGCGCCAGGGTCTCGTCGGCGGTCTTGAGGACGGTGCCCCGGATGGTGCGGGCCTGGAAGTAGGCCCATTGGTTGGACGCCTCGACGTTGGCCCCGAGGGCGTCGGTCTGGGCGCCCTTGGCCAGGGTCTCGGCCAGCGCCAGGAACAGCGCCAACACCGAGATCAGCAGCGCCACGCGCTTGTTCGAACTGCCGCCCGCCCCGTGACCACCCGACATGCTGCCTCCTCCTGATTTGGACGGCGGCAGTCACACCCGATCGCGTCGGCGAGCGCAAGACGCTTTCCCGTCAGTCCGGAACCGCCGCCCTAATTCGGAAACACGTGGCCGCCGATGATCCGCAGACCTACGGGGCTGCCGGCGGCGAAGCGGTTGGTGTCGGCGGCCTCCACCACCACGGTCC
>NZ_PDHT01000039.1:0-36588 GCF_002917135.1 Methylobacterium sp. V23 | reverse complement strand
CAGAACTTCCCCACCCAACAGTACGGCCAGACCTCGGGCGGAAACCGCTGCTGATCGAAAGGACACCTGGATGCTGCTGAAAGGCTTCTCCTACGCGATGATCGCTGCCTTCGCCGGCGGCCTCGCCTTCACGATCGTTGGCTCAGCCAACGCTTTCTTGAACCTGTAAGGCCCTACCCGCACTGATCTCGCGATGAGACCCGCCCAGCCCTGGCTATGGCGGGTTTTTCGCGGGGTTTGACGGCGTTTCGCGCCGCAGTGTGATGCTCCCCCTGGTAAGGGGTATCTTCCGCCTGTCCTCGGCCCACATCTCGAGGCCTTCCGGCTTACTAAAGAGAACGCCAACAAGATCTCGTAGCGTTCGCTCTGCGCATCGTCTGGCCATATGACGTGCAGCGTCTCACGCCTTGGATCGCATCAGCGCAGCGTGAGAAATGCCTAAGAGGCTATGGGGCATTGAATGTGCACGAATGCGAGCAGCAAGCCACATCCATCTTGAACACTAATCTTGTATCAGCCATGTCTCTATCTGAACTTATCACAAAACAGATGGTGGCATGACAGACAGCCTGGACAACCAAACCACCGATTTGATCGACCTCGCCGGTGACATCGTCTCCGCCTATGTCTCGAACAATTCGACCCCGGCGTCCGAGTTGCCGGGCTTGATTCAGAGCGTTCATGCGGCGCTCACGCGCCTCGCCTCCGGCCCGGTAGAGACCGCTCCGGAGGAGATCCATGAGCAGCCGACGCCCGCGCAGATCCGCAAGTCGGTGACACCCGGCGGCATCGTCAGCTTCCTCGACGGCCGGACGTACAAGACGCTCAAGCGTCACCTGACCGGCCATGGCCTCGATCCGCACAGCTACCGCCAGCGCTACGGACTTCCGGCGGACTATCCGATGGTCGCCCCGGATTACGCTGCCCAGCGCTCGGCCCTGGCGAAATCGATCGGCCTTGGCCGAGTCGGGGACAGCAGCGAGGATGCGCAGCCGCAGGCCAAGGGACGTGGCAAGGCGGCGTAAGGCCCAGCGCGCGGAAGATGATCGCCATGACCTGCGCGGACGCTCACGGCGGGACGAGCGTGATGCACTCCTTGTGAGCAGACGCGGCTTTCGTGCCTTTTTCGCCAAATGCGTTCCAGAGCCACTGGATCGGACTGCCAGGCGCCGCAATCCATCGCGTCGTATCCCGAACTTGACGGTGCGTTAACCAATCGCCCGTTCAGGCTCGCAGCGAGATCGGGCGTGGAGACGCGGGTGTTCGGGACCTCGGGGTTCGCACGTGGGATGTTGGGCGGCGCAGTCGCCGCGACGACGCTCGTCCTGCTGTCGGCCTGCGCCGGCCGGCCGGCCGGCGTTCTCTGCCCGTCGCAGGAGCCGCGCAGGTCTCCGGCACCTCCCGGGTCGACATGCTGGGCGCCACCACTCGGAAGGCCGCGGCCGATCGCGGCGTGCTGTTCTCGGGCGAGCGCGGCGATGCGGTCACCTACACCGATCTCTCGGTCTCGATCCCGCCCGACGCCATCCGCCAGCCCGGCTCGGTCCAATGGCCGAAAACCGTTCCCGGCAACCCTGCCACGGATTTCGTCGCGCTGCGCGCCGATCCGATCGAGCGCGCGACGGTCCCAGCCTAGACGAACCGGGCCGTCCGGGGTTCGGCCAAGCGGCACGTCCTCGTCTTCGTGCACGGCTTCAACAACAAGTTCGAGGACGCCGTCTTCCGCTTCGCCCAGATCGTGCACGACTCCGGGGCCGAGGTCGCACCCGTGCTGTTCACCTGGCCCTCGCGCGGCTCCGTCCTGGCCTACGGCTACGACCGGGAGAGCACGAACTTCTCCCGGAACGGCCTCGAGACCCTGCTGCGCGACCTCGCGAAGGACCCGAACGTCGGCGAGGTGACGATCCTGGCCCACTCCATGGGCAATTGGCTGACCCTCGAGAGCCTGCGCCAGATGGCCATCCGGGATCGCCGGATCGCCCCGAAGATCCGCAACGTCATCCTGGCCGCCCCCGATGTCGACATGGACCTCGCCCGGGCCGCGTTCCACGACATGGGCCGTGACCGCCCCCGCCTGACCCTGATGGTCTCCGGCGACGACCAGGCCCTCGCCGTATCCCGCCTGGTCTGGGGCGACAGCGTCCGCTTCGGCGCCATCGATCCGACGGTCGAACCCTACCGGACGCAGCTGGAGCGCGAGAACGTATCCGTGCTGAACCTGTCCGCAGTGAAGTCGACCGACGCCCTCAACCACGGCAAGTTCGCGAGCGGTGACGTCGTCGCCCTCCTGGGCAAGCGGCTCGCCGACGGCCAGCCGATCTCGGACGGGCAGATCGGCATCGGCGACCGGCTGGTGAGCACGGCCGCCGGTGCGGCCTCTACGGTCGCCACCGGAGCTGCCCTGGCCGTTGCCGCCCCTGTCGCCCTGATTGATCCTCAGACCCGCGAGACCTACGGCGAGCATCTCTCGAACGTCGGATCCGGCCTGCGCGACACCGTCGGATCGACCGTCGATCTCGCCGGCGCACCGGTGCGTGCGCTCGAAAGCGGTGGGCGATAGAGCGCTACCCCTCATGGAGGCAGGGCCTGTAGCGTGAGGGGAGACGAGGCCGATGTGGATGTCGATGTCCTTACCCATCGCGCCGGGCGTGAGGTTGAAATCCAACTCGCCGCAGGTCGCGACTTCGTCGACGCCCTGGAGCGGGGCCGCCTCGATCGTGGTCGGATCGACGCGGAGAAGAGGCAAGCTGACGAAAAGGGCCTCCTTTCTCACGCTGGGGGCTCGCTGTGCGGCGGGCCTTTCCTCCGAACTCACATCGGCGGCATCCGCGCACATTTTCTGTTTCTGTTTTCTGGGGCGCCACGTCGTATCAAGCGCTTCCAGGGCGCGAAACGTGCCCCCCGGCGGCTCGAGGATAACGGTCACGATCGGCGTCGGGCCGTCGCGATGTAGGACTGCAGCCTGGACCAGATTGCCGTAGCGGGCGAAGAGCGAGGCACGCAGTGTGTCGGGCGACAGAGCCTCTCGCGTGAGTGGATCAATGCCTTCGCCCGTATCGCGAACCACGACCTTCTGGTGCGCAGGTAGAGATTTGATGAGGCCGTTCACGTCGGTGTATTTCGTCGCGGCCACGCGAGCCGTGAGATCGACCACGTAGTTCGGGTCGCCGACGAGCAGAACCGAGGCCTTCATTCCGCTCCCGCGCAGAGCCAGCTCGCCCCAAAGGTCAGGCAGCTCACGCTTGGCGACAAAGGTTCGCGTGAGCTGGATATCGTCGATCACGGTAGCTCCTCTCGATCAGACAGGTGGGGTTACGACCCCTGAGATCCTGTGTTGATGACGAGGATCGCGAGATCCTATGAAAATCGCAAATATCGAAAATGAGATTTTTTGGATTTGATCGATATCCTTATCACGAGGACCCCAATTTCTTGGTGGGTGCACTGCCATAGTCGGTACCGAGTATGACAGTGTCCGCCCTCTATAGCTTTTCGATGCAGGTCCGGGCTTTGCGATTTTCAGAGGTCCTCGCCACCCTCTCTCAAACGAGGGTCGCGATCATGACGCGTACGAACTTCCTCCATATCGACCTCCACGCCCGGAAAAGCGGCAGGGCAAATTTCGTGATCGACGAGCTCAGCCGGGTCCCGGAGAGCTGCGCACACGTCGAGGATTCACTGCCGCCGATCCAGATCGCGGGGGTCCCATTTGCTGAGATTTCGACCCAGCTCAATCGACGCCTGGGCGAAGCCTATGAGACGACCAAGAGGGGCGTACGAAAAGAAATCCGGGTGACGCAGCGCGTCCTCCTCGCGGGGGTCGCGTCATATCCGGTCGCGATGACTGAAACATGCGCGTCCCTCGCAGAACGCCGCAAATACAGGGCGTGGCGCGCCCGAGCAGCCAAGTTCTTTCTGGACCTTGCCAGGGCACACAACGCAATCTGCTCCATCGTAGCTCACCATGACGAGACATTTCCTCACATTCACGCCGCGATTATTCCGACAGACACCGCGATGTTGGCACCCGCGCTTCACCCCGGCTACGCCGCCCGGGAGGCCGCAGAGCAGGAATGCCTACGTCAGGGTATGCCCAAGAAGGAGGCCGTGGCCGCTGGCCGACGCGCCTACGCCCCCGCAATGCGGCAATTCCAGGATGCGTACCACGAGCAGGTCGGGCACCCGTCCGGGCACGCACGCCTGGTGACCGGTCGGGCGCGCCTCCCCCGGGGAGAGTATCTCGCCCTACGGACCTGTCACGATGCGCGAGATCAGGCGATCCTGGAGCGTGAGCAGGCCGAGCGCGAGCGCGCCGCAATCGTCGCCGAAACGGCGCGCCTCATAAAAATGGGCCGACAGGCATCCGAAGATGTGATCGCGATGTCATTTTCGGAGGGCATGAGGGCCGTGCGCGATGGCCGCATCGAAGACATCGTTTACAATCCTGTCGACCACGTCGCAGATCTGATCCGCGGCCCTGACGTCGACGACGTGGAGTGGGAGCAGCTCCTCAACGACCTGGCCCCGGCTTGGGATCAGGGCCTACTCGCTGCTCTCGAAGCGCTGCTCGCGACCCGATCCAGGGGCCCGGCCATCAGGCGGGCGGGCGCCTACTTTTAAGATGCTCCGCACAAGCGATCCTGATGCAGGATCGGATCGCCATGGCGCGCGCGGCGCAAGCCAGAAGCTCATGCTCGACGTCATATTCCCGCATCGACACGCGCGACGACGACCAGGTTTGATCGTTTAGGTAACCGAAGGCCTGCATCCTGACCTCGAGCCACGTTGCGTACCGGCTCGCGTGTGAGATGGACGTTCCTCCCCGCCGGCCCGTGAGCAGATTGGGCGGCGGGGCAGCTTCATTGAAAATTAATCATACCGATCCCATCTGAAGTTCATACCGATGATGGCTCTCGGGCTAGATCGGATGCGGCCACGATGCCGGGATAGGGTGACGCCGGATGTACGCGCACCTCGTCCCAGCGTCCGTGGCCGTCGCTTTATCCAGCCGCGCCGCAACCTTAACCGTTTGTTGCCGATGCGCGTTCAGGATGCCTCAACCTTTGGAGGATCCTGGCCCATGCGCGTTCTGCTGATCGAGGACGACGCTTCTGTTGCGCAGAGCATCGAGCTCATGCTCAAGTCCGAGAGCTTCAACACCTACACCACCGATCTCGGTGAAGAGGGGATCGATCTCGGCAAGCTCTACGACTACGACATCATCCTGCTCGACCTGACGCTGCCCGACATCTCGGGCTACGAAGTGCTGCGTACTCTGCGTGCCTCAAAGATCAAGACGCCGATCCTGATCCTGTCCGGCATGGCCGGCATCGAGGACAAGGTGAAGGGCCTTGGCTTTGGCGCCGACGACTACCTGACCAAGCCCTTCCACA
Organism: Methylobacterium sp. V23; assembly: GCF_002917135.1. NCBI lineage: Bacteria > Pseudomonadati > Pseudomonadota > Alphaproteobacteria > Hyphomicrobiales > Methylobacteriaceae > Methylobacterium > Methylobacterium sp. V23. The sequence goes on along the minus strand of NZ_PDHT01000039.1, from coordinate 31,195 downwards.
AGGACGAGCTCGTCGCTCGCATTCAGGCGATCGTCCGCCGCTCGAAGGGCCACGCCCAGTCGGTCATCACCACTGGCGACCTGATCGTGAACCTCGATCAGAAGACCGTCGAGGTTTCCGGCAGCCGCGTCCACCTGACCGGCAAGGAGTACCAGATGCTGGAGCTCCTCTCGCTGCGGAAGGGCACGACGCTCACCAAGGAGATGTTTCTCAACCACCTCTACGGCGGCATGGACGAGCCCGAACTGAAGATCATCGACGTCTTCATCTGTAAGATGCGCAAGAAGCTCGCCAATGCGTCAGGTGGCAAGAACTACATCGAGACCGTCTGGGGCCGTGGCTACGCCCTCAGAGAGGGAGCTCCCGAGATACGAGCATTGGTCGGCTGAGACGCGCCAGGGGTACTCATTCCGCGCCTGCCACGAAGCACCCGAAACGCGCTCGCGGGCCGACTATCCCAACCCAACGAAGGCAAAGAGATCCAGCTGCCGCGACGGAGTCGGAGGAGATCGCCGGGCGGTCCGTCGCTGTGTCAAAGTGTTGAATACGGGCAACGTCATAGGCCCTCGACCATGCAGTACGGCACCGATGAGTTGGCAGCCGTCGCCGAGGTGGTAGATGGCGGCGCGATAGGGGCCCACGCCAAAGAGCTCCTGCACCAACGGCTCACCGGCTGGCAGCGTATAGAGGGCCCGCAGAAGACAGGCGAGGCCAAGCGCCTCCGTTCGGGAGGAGCGGAATTCGAAGGCTTGCCCAGCCCAAATGCTGCGTTGCGCTCCGGCACTGGTCTCGCGAAAAGGATTGAGGCTCGCCTCGGTCGCCGGATCGAGGAGGAAGCGGGCGATCGCCTCACGATCGGCGACATGCGTGCAGGCCCGCAGCGAGGCGGCCAGCTGACGTCGCGTGATAGACACAAATCCTCCTCTGCGGCTGCTTTCGACCTTGCGGGGAGGGCGACGTTCGCATGCCCCCGCTCTTCTCGAAAGCAGGATCGTGCGAACCTATCCTGCCTGCTAAACGGTGCGAGGCCGTTGCGCGGTTGAAGCTTTTGGACGGAAGGCTATGGGAACGCAGCGCCTCCTCCGTTCCTTTAGGATCCGATGCGGCCGGCCCCATTACCTTGAAACCGAGGGCTCCTCCCCGCGGCGACCGCCCATAACTGCGACCGCGGCAGAGAGTACCGATCAGTGCCGTCGGCTCGACATCTCCCGCGCGGCAACCACCATCTCGACGATTCGTGTGAGGCGGCGGATCGAGCCGCCGGGCCAAGCCTGGCGGACCAGGGTCAACTCCTCGCCGTCGAGCGCAGGCAGGAAGTGCGGATCCAGCCCTCGGGTCGCGGCAATCCCGGCCAGAACGGGCGACAGCAAGGCCTCGAGGTGGATGGAAATCGGAGCCGGCATCTCGATCACGCGTAAGCGGTCGAGCAGCGGTCCCGGAAGCGGGTCGACGCCATTGGCCGTACACAACCAAGAGACGTGACTCAGGTCGACCGCGCATTGGAACGCCGGATCCGGGTAGGCCGACGCCGTCTCACGCTCCAGCATCGGCAGGAGGCCGTCCCACAAACGACCATGGGTCGTTCCCGTCGACGATTTCTCGATTTCATCGAGCAAGATCAGTGGATTAGCCACCCCGTGACGTGCGATCGCGAGCACGGGGTGGGCCGGTTCGGTGTTCGCCCAGCGCCGATCCAAACCGCCGATTGCCGCTCCGCTATCGTGCGTTGCGTCCACCCGCCAGAGTCCAATCCCGAGATGGTGAGCCAAACGAGAGACCAATCTACTCTTTCCGGCCCCCGGGGGGCCGACGAGGACGGTTGGGCGGAACCCAACGTGAACCCGCCCGATCAGATCGGCCAAGAGACGGTCGATGGTGTTCAGCGCGTAGGGAAATTCGAACGCGAGGCTGCCGCGCAGCGCCCGGAGGTCCGGCACGGGGGCGAGCGGAACAGGCCGCCCGATGATGGTCTCGAAGCCGCGCGTGAGATTTCGGGTGCGATCGGCCCCCGGCTCGCGCACCTCACGGACCACGACGATCTGCCCAGGGGTGGGAGAAGCGGGCTCGATCAATGCAGGGCGCGTCTCGCCCGGGATCGCTGACAACCGAGAAGCCTCGCGCTCGCGTTCGCGGTTTCGAGCCTTTGCGAGCGCCGCCTCGGCCACGCGCCGGCGCCGACGCTCGTCTTCCCCGGCCTGGTCGACGACCGGCTGTGTCAGCCTCTCCCCGAAGGGGAGAAGCGCGCGCACCAGAAGCGTACAGAGCAGCATCTCGCTGCTCGCCCCGCGGCTGAGGACGGCGGCGGCCACAACGACATTCGAAGCGGCCGCGTTCAGGCTCGCGTAGGCAGCCTCGAGTGCCGCGGTCCAACCATCGAGGAGCGTCGCTTCTGCAGCCTCCTCGTGGATGTCGAGGTCTCCGTTGTGATCGGCTCGGCGCCCGAGGCCGAGGGCGGTCTGGGCCTCGGCCAGGGCGGGCAGGTGGAGGACGAGCCCCGGCAGTGCCTCGGCCTCGAGCCAGATCGGCAGCGCGATGCGGACGGCAGCCGCCGCATCGTCGCCACCGCAGGACATCAGCGTCACGCAATCAGCGAGCGCCCGTGCGGCTGGTACGTCCCGTTCGGCAGCGTGGTGGTCGAGAAACCGCGTCAGAGCCCCCCGGGCAGCAACGACGTTCGGATCGCACCAGGGATCGGCCCCCGCAGCAGCGGTGGTCGTGTTCCAAGCCGCGGCCAGATCGATCGCCTCGGGCACGAGGGCGGCGATCTCGGCAACGATCCCCTCGCGGGCGGCCGGGATCCGCAAGGCCGTATCCAGGCAGAGGCGCAAGCGCCTCGGAAAGGCGGCCAGGATGAGGGCCAAGGCCGCCTTGGCATCGATGCGCGGCACGGGTGCGGTCGAGGAAAAAGCCATCGATCGATCCTTCTCAGCGGCCGGGTGCGATGACGGACGAAGACTCCTGATGGCCCCAGCCACGCCAGCGACGGGCGAGGCGCAAGGCGTCGAGATCGGCCCGGCGCCGGGCGCGGCGGCCGAGGACATGCACGAGCAGGTCGCGGGATGCGGCATCGCCGAGGGCGGCGCAGAGCAACACGGCCGAGAGGGCCCGGTCGATGCTGCCGGGTCGGGCGACGCCCTCCGCCAGGATCGTGAGCGCGACCCCGATCGCAGCAGCCGGATCGGCCCGGATCGCCGCTTCCCAGCCCGGGAGCCGCAAGGTCGGAGCCGCGAGAAGGGCCGTACGCAGGTGCCTCTGAGCCGTGAGATCGAGGAACTCGGGCGGCAGGGTCCTCCACCAGGTCAGGGGGGCACTGGGGAAGGCGAGAGCGGGCGGAGATGCCGGCAGAGAGCGGTTCGGATCGATCGGGTCAGTCATCGAGGCAAGCCTGGAGAAGGCACGGGCGCGAACGCGCAACGGTACCGAGGGAAAAGGGAAAGGGGTGGAAGTCGGCCGGGTCGCAGACGCGACCCCTTTGGATCAGCGCGCCATGGGACGGGGCGGCAGCGGCATCGGCATTACGGTTCCGGTCACCTCGAGGGTGCCCAGAGCGCGCGTGAGAAGCTCAGGAACGTCCGCGCGCAGGCGGGTCGTGATCCGGGCGGTGACCGCCTCGATGGCAGCCATGACGGGCTCCTCGAAGAGCCGGTCGATGTCCCTGCCACTGACGGACAGATCAGGGCTATAACCACCGCGTCCGTAGACGTCGATCAAGACGGCTCGAACATGGGCGACATGAAAACCCAGTGTTTTGAGGAACGCGAGGCCCTGAACTTGGGCGCAGCGCAGGATCCACTCGATTTGATGGACCTTTCGCGCCTCGGATTTCCCCCCTCCCCGCTTCATCTCGATGATGAAAGCGTTCTGGGTCCGGCGATCGATCACGACAAGATCGAGCTTAACGGTCTGGGCAATATCACCAGAGAGTTCGATCGCCGTTTCACCCAACTGGGAGATCGAGCTGTTCCGGATCAACTCCTGGGTCGGCACGGTGATCGGCATCGGGACATCCCGCATCACCAAGTAGCGGCCCCGGTTCTTGAGAACGTCGGTGAATGCCGCCTCGAGAAGCGTGCCGTGCCTCTTCACAACCGAGGACAGTACCGATGCGACCTGCGACAGGCCGGGACCGAGCAGGGGGTCAGGCGTGAAGACGTTCCGCAGCGCCTGGTCGACAACCAGATCGGCGGCCGCCAACAGTGCAGGCGAACCGGCAAAGGGGTTCGCGGTCTGCCCGTATCCGCAGCCCTGTGCGGCCCCGCTGCCGAGCGGAACGGCAATACGTCCGGACGTGGCCGAGCGGGATGCGGTCTCGCTGCCTGCAGGCAGCCGGGTCCGGCCGCTACCCTGAGCAGCCGGGTGGGGAATGATGGTCATGAGGGTTCAAATCCGTCCAGAAGGACACCCAGCCCCCGCGCAGGCCGACCGACGAACGGCTCGGACAGCAGGCAGCCATGCGTCGGAGCCCTAGGCTGCCGACGTCTCAGAGTGTCGTGATTGCAGGAGAGCGAAGGCCGCCGGCACTCCAGGCAGGAATGCGGAGGGTTGAGCCTTCAGGCGATCATGCGGATCGGCGGGACGGGCGAGAGCACTAAGGCGGTCGACGAGGCGCGGGACGGTTTCGTCGGGGGCGCAATGCCGGTAGGGGTGGTCGTAGCCATCGCTCTGTATCTCCTGAGGATACGGGTTGTGGTCAGGCCGGGGCTGGTGCTGGTAACACCGGCGCCGGCCGCATCTGGTAAAGGCGGCGTGGCGCGTTGCTGGTCTGCCATCTCCGAATTTGGCCCGGGCGCGAGGGTTTGGGAAGCGCCTGAGAGCGGCAATTTCCCATTCGACAAGGCCTTCTGCCTGGCATCGTTAACGTAGGCCTGGCGTAGGCTGCAGCGGTGGATGGGGATTTCCACCTGCCTGCCCTGGCTACGACGGCTTTACATCGAGCATGCTGTTTCTATGCAGGCACGCGCCTTTCTGGAACGGATTGCAGGTACGATTAGCTCGAACGCCCCTCGATAACGACCGCAGCGGGGTCGAACGGTAAGCCCAACAAGCCTCTCGGTGACTCTGACCAAACTTCCCAGAATGTGCAGTAAACGGTCGTTTTCTGCATAAGCAAGCTATGCTGTTATGGTCGAGAGCTTTGGCCCCGCGAACTTACCGATTTTGCACGGGGTAGAACATCGTTCAGAACTCGCGTGGTATAAGCGTGTGAGTGATTTCACTTTATACAAACTTTGAGATGACCAATACTACGTTGAGAAGCTGAAATTTCCGGGATGGTAATGGGCTTCATTTACGCACTGGGGAGGACCATTTATCGGGTGAGTAGGCCATGGTGGCAGAGGATCGCGCCGAGCAGCGTAAATCACACTGCGATTAGTCCAACGATCAGGCTCTGGAAGCTAACCACGGCCAGCAAGCCCCCTCCCCTGCCGGAAATGCCAGCATTACCGTACGAGATGGATCGACGGAGCTGCAAAACAACTTCGACGCCGCCGGTACCCAAACCGCCGCTACGGACAGTCAAAAGGAGGCCGTGCCTTGGAAACAGAGGAAGCCCGTGGCTGATCGCAAGGCTGATGGCACTTACAAAATTCGCAGCAAACGCAACACAGGACAGTTACGCTATTATGGGCGATAGCCCTCTGATATCAAATGGATATCCGCTCGCGATTTTAAACGTATCAGAAGGCTGAAGGAGGGCCCCTGGAATTCCTACAGATACCTTTAGGATATCCGTAAACTATCTGTAAGCTATCTGAATACCTAAGGATAACTAATAGATATCCGAAGGCATTCTAGTATCCTGAATCCGGGTTTCAACCCATTCGCTATCGTGATCCGGTATGCCAACCATCGTTTTCGCCAATCCCAGGGCGTGGGTAAATCCATCTCCGCCATCCGCCTCGCCCGGAACTAGCAGGGAGGAGAGCTTCAGTGACGGTGATCGATGCGGATCCGAACAAGTCACTCTCGAAGTCGAGATTTTAGCCGTATTCGAAGGCTATAGGATAGCTTCCGGAATTCGTGACGATATCCGTAGGATATCCGGGGGCTATCCGAATTCTTGAGCATAGCTATTGAGTATCTGAAGGCATTCCAGTATCCTCAGTGCGAGGTTCAACCCCTTCGCCATCGTGATCCAGCATGCCAACCATCGTTTTCGCCAGTCCCAAGGGGGGCGTGGGTAAATCCACCTCCGCCATCCTTCTCGCCACGGAATTAGCGGGGAAGGGGGCTTCAGTGACGGTGATCGATGCGGATCCGAACAAGCCGCTTTCCAAGTGGTCGCAACGCCCCGGCAAGCCGGAAAACCTGGCGGTCATGGACAACGTGACCGAGGACACGATCATCGACGCTATCGAGGGCGCCGAGAAAATCGCACAGTTCGTGATCGTGGATCTCGAAGGCACGGCCTCAATGATGGTGGGCTATGCCATGAGTCGCGCCGACCTCATCATCATCCCGTCACAAGGAAGCCAGCTCGACGCAGCCGAGGCCGTCAAAGCCCTTAAGCTGGTAAAGCGCCAGGAGAAGGCGTTCAACCGACAAATCCCATGTTCGGTGCTATTCACCCGTACCAGTGCGGCCATCGAAACCCGCGACCTGAGGGACGTTCAGGTGCAATTGAGCGAAGCCGGCGTTCCGGTCTTTGCCACGCAGATGGTGGAGCGAGCCGCCTTTCGAGCGATTTTCTCCTACGGCGGTACCCTGTCAGGCCTCGACGGTTCACAGGTCAGCAACGTAAAGGCTGCGCAACAAAACGCCCGTTCATTTGCGGCCGAGGTTGTGGCACTATTGAAGGCGAACGCGGCTCAGGCGCAGGCGCAGGTGGCGTAATGTCCAACTCACGCGCCAAGCTGTTTGATGGTGACGACGATCTGGACCTGACAGCTTTCAAGCCGAAGGCCGAGTCGGATAAGGCCGCGCCGCTGCTCGAGCAGGTGAGGGAAGTTTCAGAGGCCGCGAATTTCCGCAGCCGGGAACCAGCCAAGGCCACACCTGAACCCGCTGCCAACCCCGCTCCTGCAGACGTCATAAAGCCCCGCAGACAGCCCCGAACACACCGGACGGGCCGCAACGTGCAGTTCAACGTTAAAGCCTCTCAGGATGCTATCGACGCCTTCTATCGTATATCCGACGAACAAGGATGGGTGCTGGGTGAAACGCTTGAGCGCGCCCTGTCGGCCTTGGAACGGGAATTGGCTGCGAAACCGTGACCCGGAAGCCTGTTACTGATCCGCAGTTTGATCTGTTCGTCCCCTACACGTCAGACCTCGCTTTCCGCGATACGCAGGAAACGATGGAGAGGCCGTTTTTCAGTCTCGCAAAGCGCAAGCGGCTGAAGCCCATCGAGTACACGAGCCCTGACGGGTCCGTGTATGTAAAGGTCTACGCCACGCCGGAATTTGGTATGGCGACCATCTGGGACGCTGACGTTCTGATCTGGGCCGCCTCAACCCTAAACGCCATGCGGAAGAAGGCCGTCAACGACATCCCACGCACTCTGAATTTTCAGGCCTACGAGGTGCTAAAAACGATTGGCCGGGACAGCGGGGGCAGGGATTACCAGCTGCTGCGCGATGCCCTCGGTCGGCTGCAATCTACCACCATCCGCACCAACATCCGGCCCAAGGGCAAGAAGGAAGAACGACAATTTAGCTGGATCGACAGCTGGTCGGACATTGTAGACGAGGCCACCGGGCAGAGCGTCGGCATGACCCTCACTGTGTCGGACTGGTTCCACGAAGGCGTGCTGTTAGACAAAAACCTTCTGGCAATCGATCCGGCCTATTTCAACATCACCGGAGGCCGCGAACGTTGGCTGTACCGCGTTGCGCGGAAGCATGCGGGCGCAGCCGGACCCGAGGGTTTTGCCATCCCCATGCCGACCCTGTTCGAGAAATCGGGGGCTGAAGGCACCTATCGCCGCTTCAAATTCGAGATGTTGTCCCTCGCTAGGAAGGCCTTTAGCGGAGAAAGCGCGATCCCCGGCTATGACATTCTGATTGAGGTAGGAAAAGGGGCGGAGCCGTCGTTACGCATGATCCGGCAAGGACTGGATCGACGCGCGATAGCGCCAGAGAAGGCGAGAACTCAAGCGGCACCCCTGACGCCCCACTTGACGGATCAGACCATCCAGATGGTGCGCCGGGATTTCCCCGGTTGGGACGTGTATGCCCTCAAGGGGGACTTCGACGGCTGGCTGCTCGATACGGGTAAGGCCCTGCCCGATGACTACCAGAAAGCCTTCTACGGCTTCGCCAAGCAGTACTATGAGCGCAATCGCTCATAGACCTACCCCGCCACGTGTCACCCCGTTCCCGAAATCCCGTGTAACTCGCCCTCGGCTTAGCTTTCAGCCCTTTCCTACCTTCACCTCAGAGGGGCAAAACCCTTTATCGAGGTGATTCGCCCCCGGGATCGGGATAACGGGAACGCCTTCGGGATAATAGGAACGGATTCACGGGATATCAGGAACCGCAACTATCGGGACTTGGGGAACAGAAGCACGGGACATCAGGAACGAACTAAATCGCCAAGCTTTTGAATATGCACAAGTTTCCACAGACCGTGCTGCGCCTAACTCTTTAACCAAGAATTTATTAACTTTTTAAACCTCTTGCAGCTGAAACTAACCTGTGCAAGCCTTGGCATATTGCGGATCAGTCCACGCCTCAGGGCAGACATCCGGTATGGCCCCTTTGGGCCAACGACTCCCGAGCGTATCACAAACACTATTCGCAGCATCGTGGCTGCGGGCTGCGGGCTGCGCTGCATGCCCACTGAAGACAGCGTGTCCCAAGCTCGGACATAAGGCTTGGAAAAGCATCTACCGTCCCGCTTTCACGCTTTGTTTGGGGATAGATCTGTCGTCGGTCGGCCGGGGGCATCGGCGTACGATGTCCATACGATTGCCCATCCTGGCCGTCCATTCAGATGGCTGGGCTGCCGATGATCTCGTAGGTGTTCGTCGCGATCCGTATGCCCGCCGCCTCGAATTCCTCGAGGATGTCGCGGCTGATCGCGCTCTTCAGTTCGCGAACGCCGTGCGTGCGCGTCAGGAACCGCACCATGATCTCCATCCAACTCGTAGTCAGCCGGATGTAGACGCGTGGCTCCACGCCAGCGGTCGGCAGCTGGTCGCGGCGCTGTAACTCAGCGGCTTCATTGGTGCCGAGCTGATAGCTCGGCATGAAGAGTTTTCCTCGAACTCGCGAGTGAGAATGCCTAAATCACAAATTCTAGCAGCAACATAGACGAAGTCGGCGCTTGGGAGCCGAGCATGATCCTGGATCGTGGGGGCGGACCCCGCTTCATCGGCTGCAGAAATCGCCTCATCCAGGGCAAGGCGATGCGATGTCGTACCGCGCTACCAGCAGGCTCGGGGTAGGCGGCGCTTCCAACGGTCTGCTCGAGGCAATCCGGCGCCATCGGACCGGGCGCTGCGAGGACTGTGAGCAAGGGGCCTCGACACAGCCTGGGACGGCACCGGGCTTTCGATGCGCGGCGGCATCGGCGGAACGGGGATGGCTGCCTCAGTCGCTGCTACGGGCTCTTGCCTGACTTTCGGGGGCCTGCCCCTGCGGCGTGGGGCTTCGTCGGCTGTCTGGGCGAGCTCGGCGCGACGAACGCGGGGCAGGGGGCTTTCAGGCTGCACCTGTGGCTCCGGCTCGGGCTGTGACGGTTCCCAGGCGATCAGGCTCGGTAGGATGCGCCGGGGCTGGGAGGCCTCCGAAGCACCTGAGGCTGATGAGAGCTTCGGCTCGAACACCGAGAGCGCTGCAGAGGACGGCCCCCCTGGCAATGGGTTGGCTCGGTCCAGGGCCTGGCGCGGCCTTGCCGGGATGAAGGTTCGACCGGAGGTGACGCTGTGTTTGATCTCGACGGTGAATGACCGCCTTGCCGGTTTACGCAAAAGGCTCTTCCAAGCGAAGGGTGAGGGTATCGGACGGAGCAACTCAGATGGGGGATCCCCCAGCATCGAACAATGCTTGATCCGGGTTGATTGTAGAAAATGAGCTGGTGATAACGTAAGTATCGTGTTGGGAGAACCCGCGTTGCGGCTGTCAAAGCTCCACGGTCAGTAGTCTTCCAACCTCCCTGGGCCTTCGCCTCTGGCAACGGCATCCTCGTTGAATCAGACGCACATTCATCAACGCCGGTAAAAACCGTGCTTGAAGCTGTAGAAATGTTGTCAACAAATCCTTAAAGACGCATCGTATGTCGATCCCTTCCGATCGAAGAACTGAGCTCAGTCATCGACCGACATCCCTGGGACCTCGGTGGAGCAGGCTCACAAAAGGCTCTTGAAGGAACCAGCAACGCCCATGGATGATCAGACCGTCTCATCGCAGATCGACTTCCTCGATCTGACCGCCGAACTCGTTTCTGCCTACGTGGCTGCCAACTCCGTTCCAGCCAGCGAACTGCCGGCCCTCATGACGAACGTCCACGCGGCCCTAAGCGGCCTGACAGGCACGCCGTCGACGGAGACATCGAAGACTGAGAAGGCGACGCCGGCGCAGATCCGCAAGTCGATCGCCCTCGACACGCTGATCAGCTTCGAGGACGGCAAACCCTACAAGACGCTGCGGCGCCACCTTACCCTGCGGGGTCTCTCGCCGGAGGCCTATCGCGAGAAGTGGGGACTGCCCCCCGACTACCCGATGACGTCGGCTGCCTACTCGGCCCATCGCTCGGAACTTGCCCGAAGCCTCGGCTTGGGTCAGCAGCGTCGTGGCCGGCTGATCAAAACCGTTGAGGCTATCGAAGAGGGTGATAAGGTACCTGGAGAGGCTTGAGGCCGAATGGCCTAACTGACGGTCACAGGAGCCGTCCACGGGCCATCGCAGCGCCCCTCAGAGCCTTTCGCGCTTGGATAACGTGCTTCACCGTCGCCGCTGAGGCTCTGATCAGCAGTGGCGGTCCAAAGTCTGAGGAACTTCAGCCTTCCTGCCACGGATCGACGACCACGATCCCGCACGCGAGGAAATCCCGAACGTTGCGGGTGGCCAGTTGCGCCCCTCGCGAGCGGGTGATGGCTGCAATCTGTCCGTCGATCTGAGCGACGGGCTGCCCCATCTGTCGGCGATGCGCGGCGATTTCTGGATAGGCTAGGGCAGCATCGCTATCGAAGCTCAAGATGCGTCCTGCCATCTCGATCTCAAAGATCGGGCGCGCTGCAGCCATCAGTTCCTCGCGCCGACGCCCTTCGGGTAGAAGACGCAAGCCGTAGAAGATCTCCGCTTGCGTCAGCGTGGTGGTGAACAGGCCCGCCATCGGCTGTCGTACCAGCCAAGCCAATACGCGCGGATCGGGTGCCATCCGCATCAATTCGGAGATGACGTTGGTGTCGAGGACGATCACGCCTCGAAGCCCGGCGGTTCACGGCTCGGCTCGCGTGGAAGCTCCGGCAGATCAACGCCGCCAAGAGCAGCAAAGCGCTCGTGGATAGCCTGCCCAAGGTCGCGCGGTCGTACAGGTTCGGTGGACAAGGCGGAGCGCAGGATGTCACGCGCTTCCTCCTCCATCGACTTTCCATGCAGGGCTGCACGAACGCGCAGGCGTGCTTTGATCGCATCGTCGATGTTGCGGATCGTCATCACAGCCATGAGCATTCTCATCAGTCAATGACTGCAAAGTAGCGTTTGACTTAAGAGACGGCAAGAACGAGGATTTAGGAGAAGTCGGTCCCACACGCGTGATGGAGATGCGCATGCCTCCCACCAAGCGTCAGCTTGCTGCCTCGCTCCGCGTGTGCGCGCACATCGCTGATCGTGAACGCATCGCCGACTTCCTGGCAGCCGAAACAACCCAGGCCGGCGTCAATCCCTTCCGGCAAACCAGTGCCGGAGCCCAGCTCAACATCTGGAGCGGACACAGCTTCGAGTTCCGCTCGTCGCGGACGGAGGTGCTTGGCCTGGGCGTGTCGCAAACGCGATCGGACCTGCGTTTACCCAACGTTGACCATACGACCTGCATGGCGCCTTCCGTTCTGGAGGCCGCCCCATGATCCTGTCCGCCATCGCTGCGAAGCTCAAGCAGCGCGCCAAGGGTGACTTCAAGGGACGGCACTACGAGGCGGCGCTCATCGTCCAGGCCGTCTCCTGGTACCTGCGTTACCCGCTCAGCTATCGTGACATCGAGGAGTTGTTCCTGGAGCGCGGGCTGGAGGTCGATCACTCCACTTTGAACCGCTGGGTGCTCGCCTACGCACCGCTGATCGAGAAGCGGCTGCGCCAGTTCCGCAAGCCGCATTGCGGCTCGGTGCGCATCGACGAAACGTACATCCGGGTGCGCGGCGAGTGGCGCTACCTCTATCGGGCCATCGACAAGCACGGCAATCCTGTCGACTTCCTGCTGACCGCCCATCGCGACCTCGGCGCCGCTAAGCGGTTCTTCCGCAAGATGCTGGCGGATCACCCGCTCCTCGCGCCGGACCGGATCGGCACGGATGGCGCCGGCACCTACCCGCCGGCCATTGCTGAAAGCCGCAAGGAGGGTCTGCTGCCCCGCATGCCGCTCCACTACGTCACGAAGCACCTACAGCAGGGTATCGAGAGCGATCATTTCAGGGTCAAAAAGAACATGCCGCGGATCGGCGGCTTCCAGTCCTTCCACACGGCTCGGCGCACGATCCAAGGCTTCGAAGCCATGCTCTGGCTGCGCAAGGGCTTCGGCTTCGCCGGCGCGTGGACGGTCCGCGAACAGAACCAGCTACTCGGGGTCTGCTTCGGACTTCAGGCGGTTAACAAAACCTGAAAACGCGCGAGATCCGGCCTCGGATGCGGCCTGCGGCACGGCTTGCGACAAGCCCCTCAGTGGTGACCGGAATGGTCAGCTCTCCGTTACGGCCAAGGACAACTGGCGGATTGTTTTCGTGCCCGACCATGACCCGGTTCCGTGCCTGCCGGATGGCGGGCTCGACACCGGTCAGATTACGGCAGTCGAGATCATCGAAGTCGTCGACTACCACGGCAATTGAACGGCGGAGACCAAGGAGATGACGACGCAGGAAGCCTGGGCCCCGCAATGGGCGACCCATCCCGGCGAGCACCTCGAAGAGTACATCCAGGAGCGTGGCTGGTCCCAGGCCGAGTTCGCCCGCATCGCCGACATGACGCCCAAGCTGGTGAGCACCATCATCAACGGCACCAACCCTGTCACGCCCGAGACCGCCCTTAAGCTGGAGCACGTGCTCGGCCTCAAGGCCTATATCTGGACCGGCCTCCAGGCGAACTGGGACCTGTTCCAAGCGCGGCGACGGGAGCAGGAAGCGGCAGAACGCGAGGCCGAGTGGCTCAAGGGATTCCCCATCCGGGAACTGAAGGCCTGCGGTCGCCTTCCCCAGACCAACGATCCAGGCAGGATTATGGACGGACTGCTGGGCCTCCTCGGGATCGGAGGGCCGCATGCCTACCAGGCGAAGCTCGGCTCCCTCGCCGTGCATCACCGAAAGGCCAGGACCGGCCCGACCTCGCCTCACCATATGCTCTGCTGGCTGATGCTGGGCGAGGAGAAGGCGCGCCGGCTCAGCCTACCGGCTTACGACCCAACACGGTTCGTGCAAGGCTGCGCCGAGATCCGTTCGCTCACCGTGACGCAGCCCGAGACCTTCGAGCCACGTATGCTCGAACTCTGCCACGCGTCCGGTGTGGCGCTGGTGTTCCAGAAACCCCTGAGCAGGACCTGCGTGTTTGGCTCGGCACGGTGGATGAACGGTGAGCGTCCCCTAATCCAGATGTCGCTGCGCATGAAGAGCAACGACCATTTCTGGTGGACGTTCTTTCACGAGGCGGCGCACGTCATTCTGCATCGGGGGAAGAACTTCGTCGATGATCAGAACGGCGATGGCGACAGCGTGGAGACCGAGGCCGACGCGTGGGCCGAGGAAATGCTGGTCGGACGAGAGCGGATCGCGGCCTTCGCCACGACATGCCCTGGGACCAAGCAGGACATCATCGCCTTTGCCGAGGAGGTCGACCTTCATCCGGGCATCGTAGTCGGCATGTTGCAGCACCGTCGCATCGTCCCCTTCACTCACCTGAACGAGTTGAAGGTGCGCTTCGCCTGGCGGGACGAGGTCGCCCTTGCCTGACGCTATCCAAGGCATCGACCACATCAAGGGCTCTCCCGGTCGACTCGACGACCCAGTGACGGGGCAAGCCGATGGAAGGAAAGTTTCGCGTAAGTCAGGAAGGAAGAAGTTGCGGGCCGTCCACACCATCAAGCCCCCATGATCTCGCTCATCGACATCCCGGGCACGAGGAACAGATGCGGGCGCATCCGGTCCGACCGGCCGTAGCTGTAGCGTTAGACCCGCTTCACTCAATCCTCCGGACTGCCTTCACCAGCCGGAGCGGGCGAGCGTGTGTCGGGGATGGTCTGCGGCGGCAGCGGCGCGAGGAGCAGGGACTTCGGCTCAGGCGGCGGTGTCGCGGGGCGGACTGTCCCGAGCATGTCCTAGGCACGGGCGAGATCCACGAACCGGCCGGCGGAGGCCGGCACGCTGTAGCGGAGCCGGAGCGCGATCCCTTGGGTGTCCTGCACGGCCTGTCGGCCGACCTCCGCCCCATGGCAGATCGTGAAGTAGAGCGCCACGAAATTCTGGCTCTTGCGCTTCTCCCAGGAGGGCTCGGTCGAGAACGGCGCGATCATGTAGGCGCGCGTCTGGCCTCCACGTTGCGCCAGGATGGCCGGGCGGGTCTGTGAGCAGTACGCATAGCCCATCGCCTCTCCCAGGCTCTGCCGACCCGCTGGTGAGGCCAGGAAGCTCTGGATTTGCGTGCGCATCAGGGTGCCGTCCGCGCCTTCAGCGACGCGCTCGGCCGCGAGAAGCCGAAACTCATCGCAGCCTTCCTTATGGCAGAGGCCGCGGATCAGTTCGTCGGGTCCTTGGGCCAAGGCCGGGGTGATCGAAAGCAGCACGAGCAGGATCAGGCGTAGCCACACGGGGATCTCCTGGGTGGAAAAGCGCATCATACGCGCTCCCGATCCCATCAGGCCGCTCCAGTGCGAGCCAGGGCAGAACCCTGTTCAACTTCGGTTGCGACCGCCCGTGCCTAAGAGCGTGCACGTCCTTGGGGCCGATCCCATGATCCGTCAGAAGCCTGTTCAGATCCAGTGTCATGCCACAGGGGGAACTGTCAGGCTTCCAAATACCGTTTTGCCGGCAGATGATTTCCTGGCAGGTTTAGGCTTGTTTGTTGCCTACCCGTTCTCAGGCCGGCGGAAAGTCGGGGAAACGATCGTTTTCCTCGCAAAAATAATTCCTGCGCTTGAAGCAGAGGGAATTAGCTTGTTTCTATATGCACGAGCGTTTTACATTCATCAATAAAAACTCCGATTTAAAGATCGTGAGTATGACGGTTTGATTTATAGATGTATTAGCTTATTGAATGCAACTGTCGCTGGATTAGAAAGGCGTCCCACCACGCTCAGCCGCCATAGGATCCGCTCGATCCGTAGGTCACGGACCGGGACGACGACTATTGTCCCGATGGAAATCTGGTCACGAATTGTAGCGACTGAGACCATTGCTACACCAAGGCCGCTCGCTACAAGTTGTTTGATCGCCTCCGTGCTGCCAACCACCAGACGGCGAATTGGGCAAATTTTATTGGCACTTAGTGCTTCGGAGACGATCTCACGTGATCCGGAGCCTGGCTCCCTGACGATAAAAATCTCTTCCGAAATGCGCGCTGGATCAATTGGCTCAGCTGCGTTCGCGAAGGCGTGGTCAGGCGAGGCGATTAAAACCATCTCGTCCTGACGCCAAGCTTCGCTGACAATACTTGGTTCCTCAACAGGTCCCTCAACCAATGCGACATCGATTGCGTGCTCGATCAGAAGGGCCACGATCGCTCGCGTATTGGCGCTAATAATGCTGAGTTCAACACCAGGATACGCACGATGAAAAATGCCGAGGTAAGTTGGGATCATGTAAGTTGCAATTGTGGTGCTTGCGCCGATCCGCAACATCCCGCTCCCTAGTCCCCGCAGAGCGTACAGTTCTTCTTCAGCCGCCCGCTCCATGGCGAAAAGAGTTTTGGCATGTCGCAGCAGGGCTTCGCCCTCTCGGGTTGGCCGAACTCCTCGGGCGCCACGGTCAAGCAGTCGACATCCCACCTGGAGTTCGAAATCCCGTACCCCTTGCGAGATCGCCGGTTGGCTGACGTGCAGCTCTTCAGCCGCTCGGGAGAAGCTGCCTGTCTGAGCTACGGTCGCGAAGAAGCGCAGGAGGTGAAGATTGAGAGCCATAACCACAGCTTATAAGGCCAAAATGGAATTATATTAGTGCGAATCGTGGAAAAGGGAGCAAAGTTATCCTGCGGGACGAGCAAAATAAGAAAAATGATGCTCCCTCTAGCTCGTTCTCTCTGAACGGATGAGGGGCTGGTTACACGCTCAAGAAAGTCCGGGCGGCGTTCGCGGCGCACGTCCTGGACGCCAACGAGGGAACGTCCAGGAGACACGCCATGCACCTTGCCACAGACCCCCCGATCGGTATGGGGATCGAAATCACCGCTTCAAACCAAGCCGCTGCTGCTGCCACGGCCAACATCGCCGGACGGCTGGAGCGGCTGCCGATGTCGGCGTACCAGCGGAAGGTGTTCGCAATCATTGCCTCCGCCTGGCTGGTCGACCAGGTCGACGTGGCGCTGCTCACCTTCTTGCTAGGTTCGATTGTTGTCGCCTTCGGGCTCACGCCCACTGAGGCAGGCCAGCTCGCGGCGATGACCTTCGCAGGTCAGCTTCTCGGTAACATTGTGGCGGGCACTGCCGCCGATCGCTTCGGGCGCAAGGCCGTATTCCAGGTCACGATGGTGGTCTGGGGACTTGCCAGTCTCGCGGCTGCGGCGGCCTGGAGCTTGCCGGTCCTGATGGCCTGCCGCTTCCTGATCGGTGTCGGGGTCGGCGGCGAGGCCCCGGTCGCGCAAGCAATGGTCTCGGAGATTGTGCCGGCCAACGTGCGCGGCAAGTACATCGCCTTCATGGAGGGCTTCTGGGCCATCGGATACGTGCTCTCCGGTGCGATCAGCTTCTTCGTGCTGCCTTATCTCGGCTGGCGTTGGGCCTTTGTGATTGTGGGCCTGCTTTCGATGGTGGTGCTGTTAGTGCGCCGCTCCATGCCAGAATCCCCGCGCTGGCTCGCTGACAAGGGCCGCCACGCTGAGGCCGAAGCCGTGATGACGACGATGGAGCGGGAAGTTGAACGCGCCACTGGCCGGCCGCTACCGCCGGTAGCGCCGTCCCTTGTGGACGCAGTCACGGCGCCCGTACCGTATCAAAACCCAATCGCGACGCTGTTCTCGCCTGAGTACCGCCTGCGCACGGTCATGGCCTTCGGAATGTGGTTCTTCGCGTTGATCGGCTTCTTCGGCCTCAACTCGTGGATCGCGGTGCTCCTGAAGGAGCGTGGCTTCTCGATCGTCGGCTCGGTCGGTTTCGTGACGCTGATCACGGTGGGTGGCATCCCCGGCTTCTTCACTGCGGCGCTACTCTTGGAGAAGATCGGGCGCAAGCCCACTACGGCGGCCTTTCTTATCTGTTCGGCGATCGCTGCATATTTATACGGTAACGCCGTCGATCAGACTTGGCTGTTCGTCTGGGGCTTCGTGATGCAGTTCTTCATGTTTGGTATGTGGAGCTGTCTCTACGCTTACACGCCGGAACTCTACCCCACCCGTGCCCGGGCGACGGGAGCTGGTTTCGCTTCGGCCTTCGGGCGGATCGGCGCCATCCTTGGGCCCATGATCGTGCCAGTGCTGGTGCAGAACTACGGCCCCGCCACTGCCTTCCAGGTCGGTGCGGGTGGCTTCCTCATCGCAGCTCTCCTCGTCCTGACGCTTGGCGTCGAGACGCGCGGCAAGGTGCTGGAGACGGTCTCTCACTGATCTGACCAACCTGGCGCTCAGGATCGTGCGCCGGGTTCCCCCTAACAAGGAGTGAAGAAGCCATGCCGATCGTAGACATGCGTAGCCGCCCGACCTTCCTGCACAAGTTCTTTGGTGGGGCGCCTGACACTCCTGAGTACGGCGTTGTGCGCTGGCTGAACGGGCGTGTTGGCGGCCGCGAGATCGACCACTTTACCCGAGGGATGACCGTTGAGGGCTTTTCTGCGGAAATGGACGGGGCTGGCATCGACGTCGCCGTCATGGTCGCCCGCTCGGTGCCGGGCGTGCGGATTGCCAACGACGACCTTGCTACGGTCGCTCGACACAACTCGAAGCGGCTGGTCGGTATCGCCTCGGTAGACCCAGTGGAGCTCGGCCGTGATGCTGCCGTGGCCGAAGCCCGCCGCGCGGTAACCGAGCTCGGCTTCAAAGGCGTCAATCTCGATGCTGGCTTCTACGGAGAAGCCATGCGCGCCGACGACGAGCGCCTGATGCCGCTCTACGAGCTGTGTCAGGAATTGGGGGTGCCGGCCTTCGTGATGTCTGGCCCGACGACGCCCGACTTGCGCCTCAATGACCCGCTTGCGGTCGATCGGGTGGCGAAGACCTTTCCGAAGCTGCCGCTCGTGTGCTGCCACGGCTTCTACCCGAACGTCGCCGAAATGGTGACGGTGGCTTTCCGCAACGAGAACGTTTTCGTCTCGCCCGACATGTACACCTTCGCGCCGGGCGGTGGCCTCTACGTTGAGGCGGCCAACAGCTTCATGCGGGATCAGTTCCTGTTCGGCTCCTCCTTCCCGTTCCGGCCGATGCGGCAGGGCGTGGAGGATTTCCGCCAGCTCGGACTCTCTGAAGACGCACTCGACGCTGCACTCTGGCGCAATGCAAACCGGTTGCTAGGGCTCGGCCTCGGCGCCTGACCACCTCCGAAGCTGCTTTTCAAGAGAGGTGTGCAATGAGAAAAGAAATTCCCAGACGTGAGGTCCTATTCGGCGCAGGCGCCCTAGCGCTGGTCGGACGTTCGGTCCTCGCGGCCGAGGTCGGTCTGCCCTTCGGCAATGGCGAGCGCCCGCTGGTGGCGTATCCGGGCAAGCGCCCGCTGTTGCAGATGACGGCCCGGCCGCCGCAGCTCGAGACGCCGTTCTCGGTCTTTGACGAGGGGGTGATCACTCCGAACGACGCGTTCTTCGTGCGATATCACCTCGCCGACATCCCCACAGAGATCGACCCGGACACCTTCCGCCTCAGAGTACAGGGCTACGTCGAAGCGCCGGTTTCACTCGCGCTGGCCGATCTCAAGGCAATGCCGCAAACAGAGGTCGTCGCGGTCAACCAGTGCTCAGGCAATTCCCGCGGCTTCTTCGAACCACGTATGGCCGGTGGCCAACTCGCAAACGGTGCGATGGGCTGTGCGCGCTGGACCGGCGTGTCGCTGAAGACCGTGCTGGATAAGGCGGGCGTAAAGGCGGGCTCCGTCCAGGTCGCGTTCGAGGGGCTTGATGGACCTGTGATCCCGGAGACGCCGGACTTCGCGAAGGCCTTGAACATCGACCACGCTCGCGACGGCGAGGTGATGCTGGCTTGGGGGATGAACGGGCAGGAACTGCCTTGGCTCAACGGTTACCCCTTACGCCTCGTCGTGCCGGGGCTCTACGGCACCTACTGGGTCAAGCACCTCAACGCGATCACCGTACTCGACAAGCCGTTCGAGGGGTTCTGGATGAAGACCGCCTACCGTATCCCCGACACGCCCTGCGCCTGCACCGAGCCCGGCAAGGCGGCAGCCAGCACCGTACCGATCGGGCGCTTCAACGTGCGCTCCTTCCTCACAAACCTGATCGATGGAGCCAGCGTGAAGGCGGGCTCGACGCCGCTGCGCGGCATCGCTTTCGACGGCGGCTCCGGCATCAAGACGGTTGAGGTCTCCGCCAACGATGGGGGAACCTGGCTGCCTGCCAAGCTGGGTCAGGATTTTGGGCGTTACGCCTTTCGGGCCTGGACCCTGGACGTCGACCTTCCCGCCGGCTCCCACATCATTCGGGTCAAAGCGACGGCTAACGATGGCACGAGCCAGCCGATGGAACCGCGCTGGAACCCGGCTGGCTATATGCGCAACGTGGTTGAGAGCACCCGCGTGCGGGCGGCTTGAGGGAGAATGGGATGACGCGATTTCTTGTCACCAGCATCGCACTCATACTCGCTGCCGGCACGGCCGTGGCCGAGCCTCGGAGTTACGCGCTACCCGAGCCCACGGCACAGCTGCGAGCACCCCAAGGTGGGACGGACACGACTCACATAATCGGCTTCGAGGCGGCGCAAGCCAACTGCATGAGCTGCCACTCCGTCGACTACATTGCGATGCAGCCGCCAGGGAAAGGCAAGGCGTTCTGGGAAGCCGAGGTGAGTAAGATGATCAAAGTCTACCATGCGCCGATCGCTGAGGCCGACGCCAAGGTCATCGCCGCTTACCTAACGGCGACCTATTAAAAGCTTCTACAGCCCAGCATTCGCGGGTTGGGAAAAATAGCTCAGGCCTCAGATCAGAGCCACGACCTTTGCGGCGTACGAGGCTACCGTTTGAACCACAGGCAGGTCCGCGGCGTAGATGCGTCCAGCCAGGATCAGAAGCGCCAAGCTCCAGAATATCACACCGCCGATTCGGCGAGCGGTGTGGTCGCCCGCGGTAGATCTGTAAGCGCGCGCAACGCCCTCGGGGACCGGCTCGCCGAAGGGATCGAAAGTGATCGGTGATGACCACGTGTCAGGAGTGTTGCGCATGACAAGATATGTCGCGCCCAAGGCCGTCTCAAGCAAGGGAGGGGTTTTCCGAACTTCACTCCCTCTGGAGAGAGTCCTTCTCCGCAATGGAGAGCCAACGAACGTTTTCTTCCCAACACGCCTCAAAGCCGCATCGTGAGCCTAGACGCATCCCAGAAAGCCCCCGCAATGGCAGTGCTCCGCGAAAAGCCTGTCTCGCCGGCATCGGTTCTGCCTGGCATTGGCCTGTGCGTAGTGATCACGCTCATTGCCATGGCCGCGCAGGCCTTGGAAGAGCATGTCTCCGGTCACCCTTATGTTGAGGCCCTGGTGTTGGCTATCCTGCTCGGCATCGCAGTGCGCACTGCCTGGGCACCCGATGCGCGCTTCCACACCGGCATTGCCTTTTCCGCCAAGCAGCTTTTGGAAGTCGCTGTTACCCTGCTTGGAGTCTCGCTCAGCCTTGGCGCGATCCTCGCTTCTGGCCCGGCGCTCTTGGGAGGTATCGTCGGAACGGTGATCCTCGGCATCGTAACGAGTTTTCTCATTTGCCGTGCGTTCGGCCTGCCCGCGCGCATGGCTATCCTGGTGGCCTGTGGCAACGCAATTTGTGGCAACTCAGCCATCGCCGCGGTCGCGCCGGTGATCGGGGCTCAAGCCAAGGACATCGCCGCTTCGATTGCCTTCACGGCGGTTTTAGGTGTGCTCATGGTGCTCGGGCTGCCCCTGTTCGTGCCGCTGGCCGGGATGAGCGATAACCAGTATGGGGTGCTGGCGGGGCTGACCGTCTACGCGGTGCCGCAGGTGCTGGCAGCGACCGTACCCGTCAGTCTCCTGAGCACGCAGGTCGGCACGCTGGTCAAGCTCGTACGCGTGCTCATGCTCGGCCCCGTCGTAGTGTTCTTCTCGCTGATCGCCTCGCGGCTCCCGCCTGAGCCCGGCACTCCAGTGAGAAAGGGCGGTCGGCCTGGCCTCACCAAGCTGGTGCCGTGGTTTATCCTCGGTTTCCTGGCGCTGGCGACTCTGCGCTCCCTCGGGCTGATCCCGGACATCGTGGTAAAGCCGCTGACCCAACTCGCGGGGTTCTTGACCGTGTTGTCGATGGCCGCTCTGGGGCTCGGTGTCGACGTTCGAATACTCGCGCGCGTCGGTGGACGCGTCACGCTCGCTGTCACTGCATCGCTGGCCGTTTTGATCGCGGTTAGTCTGTTGCTGATCCGCGCGCTCGGCATCACCTGAACGGCCCACCGCGGTAAGTGGCTAGAAGAACCGCTCAAAGTCACCAGAGGCAGTCAGCATTACCCCGTGCAGAAGCTCCGCTGCAGACGGCAAATAGCGAGCGACATACATTTTGCCAAGATCAGTCCCCTTCCTCGCAATCTGATCCACGAAACTTGGCGAAGAGCCACTCCTCAAAAGGCAGGTCTATTGTACTTGCCGCACGTATGGCGCTGGCTGTGCAGAGATGCAATGCACTCAAATCACTCTAGATGCAGCTTACGCCCTCAAGGCGTCGTCGCGCCGTCAAGGAGTTTTCGCACCGCGGCCTTCATTGTTGCGATCGCGCCATCGCAGTTAGGACCGAGTGCGTAGCGCTCCTTTAGGGCTTTGGGATCGACCATGCCGAGCCAAACCTGTCCAACCTCGTCCTGCCAGGCGAGGGCGTGCAAGGGGAGATCGATCCCGGCACGCTGGTTGCAGACCATGATCGGGGTTCCGCTCTGCGGCTTGCCGAAGATCATGAGTTCGGTCGGGCGCAGTGTCAGCCCCGCATCCTTGGCGGCCTCGGAATGTGGAACGCGGCCGACAATGAAGAAGCCATCGTCTGTCACGAGCTTCTGCAGGCGGTCGAGGGTCTCCTTGACGGGTCTGGTGCTCTTGACGGCGATGAGATCGTCCGCCCTCGCATTTGCTCCGAGTGTAACGAAGACGAGGGCAGTGATCAGGACTTTCAGCATCGCGTGTGTTCCAGCCAATGGTATGAGTTGATGTCCGGACCCGGCCGTGGCGTCAGCAAGTGTCTGAACTAGGCAGAGCAGGTTCAGCGTGTAGGCAGCGTCACCGTCGCGGTTGTGCCCCCAAAGCCAGTCGGCTTGAAATGCGCGCGCACGCTGACAGTCCCGATCCCAGGCGGAACTCTGACCCCGCTTCCTGTTCTTGTGAAGGGCTGTTCGTCGTCGTGAGGATGCTCCAATACGCGTGCACCAAGGATTGCCCCCTCCGGCCCAAGAACCTCGATCCGGTCGGCGTAGCGATCCCAACCCGTATCGGCGCTTTGCACCGTAACGTCGATATCGAAGCTGCCCACCCCACCTCGCCGCGCCAGCGCGGACACGACGTTGACGTCGCCCGCCATGGCGGCTGTCGCCCAAACCAGCAACATGCCGCCCGACAAGCGAACACCAATAACCTTAGCCATAGACCTCAGGATGGGCATTGGGTGAGCTCGTTCTCACATCAATCTGCTCGGAACGATGGTGTGCCGTTTGCCCAGGCAAGGCTCAGCGGATCCAGCCTTCGGTCTTCATCAGCGCCTGGGCCTCGGGCGTAACTAAGTAATTCACGAACTCCTGGGCCGCCGGGTCGGCATCCGGTGCGACCGCGACGCTGAGGTCGCGCCAGACCTGCCGGCTGGTTTCGATCGGCACCTCAGACAGAGCCTCCTTCTGGGTTGCCGGCCAGTTCGGCCAAGTGATCCAGGCATCGGCGTCCTTGTCCTTGAACGCTTTGAAGCTGGCGCCCGACCCCGTCGAGAATGCGACGATGTTCTTGCGGAACGCGGTGACGTCCGACAACTTTCCAAGACGCCCTGCCACGTCCTCCCAGGTGCCGGTGCCGGAGGTGTTGGCGATGCCCGAGCCTTCGGTCACGACGATCTTCATGCCATCCTTCAGGAGGTCATCGAACCCCTTGATCCCCTTTGGATTGCCGGCCTTCACCGCGATCACCGTCGGTCGCAGATAGATCGGCTTCACCTGATCGGAGGAAAACGTCTTGTAGGTCTCAAGGAACGCCGTCATCGACTGCTCGGACGTGCCCCAAATGATGTCGGCGTCGGTCTGCGCCTTTTTCGACCAAGTGGTTTCGGGACCAGCGATGATCTCGACTTTATTACCAGTTTTCTTCATCCAGACGTCGGCGACCTTCTTGAGCGCCGTGTGAGGTCCGCCAGCACCGTAGAGCTTGACCACGCCGTCTTTCGGCTGGTGCTTGATCGCGGGATCGAACAAGCCGGTGTTCTGGGCCTGTACCGAGAGGCCGCTGAGCACAAGGGCTGTGGCGGCATAGAAAGGGAGAAGTCTCATGGGGCATCCTTCATGATATGATCGCATTCTAAACCATGTTCTGCGGCAACTCTCGCAGAGGGGTAATGCGGCACTATGTTCGACAGATTTTCAGTAAAAAGCTGCGCGGGTCGAATGGGATCAGGCTGGTATGCGTCTGACCTCGTGATCCGATCTCGCGGTCAGACTGGTAAGATGCCGCGAAAATCCTGTTTATTCCGGTCGTGCGAAATTATTTCGACGATGCCGACCCACGGCGACGGAATAAACCACGTCCCAGGGGCATCTCTCGGCTGATCATGTCGATCCCCGGAGCCCTCCCATGATGAGTTTAGCCGTTCGGACCCTCACCCTCGCTGTTGCCCTCTCGTTTGGCACCGCCGCCTTTGCCCAGGGTATGGTGCCAGCAAAGACCGCCGAGATCGCCAAGGGCAAGGCCTTCGTCGACGACAAAGGCATGACGCTCTACACCTTTGACAAGGACACGGCCGGAAAGTCAGCCTGCAACGGACCGTGCGCCACAGCATGGCCTCCGATGATGGCAAGTGCGACGGCCACAGCAACGGGCGAGTGGACGGTTGTAACGCGTGACGACGGCTCGAAGCAGTGGGCCTACAAGGCGAAGCCGCTCTACACTTACGCCAAGGACAGCAAGGCCGGCGATATCTCAGGAGACGGCTTCCTGAACGGCGCTTGGCACATCGCGACGCCGTAAGCGGCCCGCGGACAGTTCGGCTAATAGCTGATGTCGGACGAGATCGCCGCGCTGATCGAACCGCTGATCCCATCGCTCCGGCGCTACGCCAGGGCGCTCCTATACGATAGGGATGCAGCCGACGATCTCGTCCAGGATACGCTTGAACGGGCCATCTCCCGGTGGCCCCTGCGGCGGCGCGACGGCGACCTCAGGTCGTGGCTGTTCACCATCGAGCGCAACCTCTTTCTCGCCGGGCTTCGGCAGACGCGGCGCCGAGGCGTGCATGTCGGCATAGATCCGCTGGAGAGCTTACCGTCGAAGGAGCATTCTCCCGATGCTACTCTCCGGGTCCAAGACGTGCTCGCAGGCCTCGCGGGCCTTCCCGAGGAACAGCGCTCAGTTCTGCTCCTCGTCGCCGTCGAGGAGTTCTCGTACGCCGACACGGCGAAGGTTCTGGACGTGCCAATCGGCACGGTAATGTCGCGGCTCAGCCGGGCTCGGGACCGCATGCGCAGCTTCATGGAAACGGGGCAAGTTGTGGTTCTCAGGAGTGTCAAGTGAGCGCTGATCATCGGCCCGTTGGCGAGGATGACGTGCACGCCTGGATCGACGGCTGTCTGCCGGTCGGGCGCGTTAAGATCATCGAGACCTATTTTGCCGCTCACCCTGAAGCCGCTGCCAAGGCTGCTGCGGACCGAAAGGGCAGTGCTCTGCTGCGCACCCGGCTTGCTTTGGTCGCCGAAGAACCGATCCCGGCGCGGCTTCGGGTCGCCAATCTCATCGCGGCCGCCCGAACCCCTTGGCGCGGTCGCTTTGGCGCGGTCGCGGCCACCATGGCCTGGATCGTTCTCGGTGGGTTCGGCAGCTGGCTCGGTCACGATCTATTACCGTCGAGGGGCGAGAGGCAGAAGGTCGCCGGCGCATCGTTCGCAATACGGGATGCGGTCGCGGCCTTCCGGACGTTTGCTGTCGAAGTCGCTCATCCCGTTGAGGTCAGAGCGGACCAGAAGCCCCATCTGGTGCAGTGGCTATCACGCCGCCTCAACCGGCCGATAGTCGTCCCCGACCTCTCGGGCCAAGGCTTTCGCCTGATGGGCGGACGGCTTCTGCCGACCGAGAGCGAGCCAGCTGCCCTCCTGATGTATGACGACGATCGCGGCACGCGTTTGATCGTCTACACCCGGGAGGGCCCTGGCGAGGAGGCTCGGAGCGCGTTCCGCCCCGCCCGCGAAGGTGATGTCACGACCTGGGGCTGGACGCAGGGAGGTCAATCCTACGTTGTGACTGCGCGGTCAGACGCGGCCCGCCTGCTGTCGGTCGCGGAAGCGATCGACGGCCAGGTCCGCAGCTTGAACGGCCGGATTTAAGACGGAAAGCTTGCCTCTTCGAAGGCCGATGGAACGCGATTGGTGGTCAACTGATGAAAATACGTTCCATCATACGGGTGCTCGTCGCCGGGACTGCGGCGCTCGCCGTCAACATGATCCTGCTTTGGCTCGCCGATCACTTCGGGATCGTCACGGCCCGTGGCGGCTTCCAGCGGCTCACCAAGCTCTGGACGACACCTTGGCTCGTCGCAACTGGTGCCGATGCGCTTTGGTCGCGTTGGCAGTTGCCCGATCCCGGCTCAGCCTTGTTCATGGCGGCCTTCAAGATTGCCGCGGGGCTCATGATGGCTCTCGTCTATGCCGCGATCGAACCCGCGCTTCCTGGCCGCTGGTGGACGAAGGGCCTTCTCTACGCGCTGATTGTTTGGCTTCTCAACGCGGCCGTCGTGCTTCCGCTTCTCGGAGAGGGGTTTGCAGGTACGGAAAGCCTAATGGCGGTCGGCATCATCACCTTCGCCTTGGCGCACACCGCTTTCTTCCTGGTTCTTGCTGGGCTGTATCGCCCACGTCATCGGGGGGCATGCGTCGTCTGACAATACTCCTCGCTATCACTTTAGGTCTCGAAGCATCGAAAATTGTCCCTTTGTGAACGTAATAGGTATGTAAGAGATCGATCGTTCAGATTTATAGAATGAAGCGAGCTCGACAATATATTGGATCGAACGCTTTCGCCGGCTTAGGTTCTCCTCATCGCCGAACGGCAACGCCGTTTCACAGGAGACCGATCATGACCTCATCCTTCAAGATTGCCGCCCTCGCACTGGCCACCATTGCCGCTGCCGCAGATCTGCCATCCGCCGCATCTGCGCGCACGCTCGGCCCACACCAGGGCCGCTACATGACGCTTGAGAGCGCCGGACCCGCCGCTTTTAGTCCCGCGCCATACGGCCAGCTCAGCCTGGAAGACGAGGACGGCGGCAACGCCAAGAACCCGGCGCTCTCCGCTTACCAGCGCGGCCGCGGCCAGGAGACCGGCGGACCGGCCCGCATGCTCATCGATCGCTGAGCAATCCGAGGGGTTGGCGACATGCCGGCCCCTTTCCTCGTGCGCTCAAGAAAGTAGGCTCGCCTGGGCGGGCCACATCATCCCTTCGCCGCGGCGGTCAAGCAGGGCGAGACGAAAAGCTCGCCCCGGTAGGCGCCCTGCAGTGTGCGACCAGCAACGACCAGCCAGAGCAGCACGAGCAATCCGACGAGCCCGGCTCCGAGCCAAGCGAAGCCGCTAAGACCTGTGACCTCGCCGAGGCGCAGGGTTGCGAGCGCGTAGACGCCAAGCGGGAAGATGTAACCCCACCAGCCGAGATTGAACGGTACCCCGCCACGTAGGTAGCGCAGCGTCACGGCAAACGAGAGCAGAAACCACCACGCACCGTATCCCCAAAGGATCAGGGCACTGATCAGGCCCATGATCCGCAAACTGTCCTGCGCACCCCCAAAGCCCTGAGCCGCTAAGATCGGGCCGCCGGCTTGACCGAGAACAAGCAGGCCAAGTGCTCCCGTGCCCAGGGGGCCGAGTGAGAGCCAGCTCGATGCAGCCATCTCGCGCGGCGGCAAGTTGTGCAGCGCCATACGCAGCACGAGGATCGCCAGGATGCTGAGCGCCAGCGGGACAGACACGCCCCACAGAATGAAGCTCGTCACGATGACGGCCAATTGCACGCCTGCATCGGCAACCGTCGGCGCGAGCAACCCCCCGGAAACTGCAGCGACTTCCGCGGCGACGACTGGCAGGAGCCAGACGGCCGTCATCTGGTCGATGTGGTGCTCCTGGCGCGTGAACATCAGGTAGGGGATGGCAACGGCGCAGATCACGGCGAGGGCCACGTCCAACCACCACAGGCCGAAGGCGATGGTGGCGGCCACGCTGCCGATCCGGTCGGGACCGAAGATCAGGAGGCCGTTGAGCAGGGTCGCCAGGGCCATGGGAACTGCGCCGAAGAACATCGATACGGTCGCGTGACCGAAGATGCGCCGCGCCTCATCGAAGAAGAAGATCCAGCGCGCGGTGTAGAGCGCGCAGCAGGCCGCGAAGAGCGCGATGGAGGCGAGCCACAATCCGGTCGCAATGGGTGCCAGGACCGCGTGCGTCGCTGGTAGGCGGTCGAGAGCGAGCGCCACAACCCCGGTGCCCATGACGACGGTGAACCAGTTGGGCGTGAACTGACGGATCAGATCGCGGGGATGCTGGAGCCGCGAGAGCGGTTTCAGGCCTGTGCTGATAGCCAGGAGGGAAGGATCTGACACAGGCGGCTCGGCTTTCTCTCGAAGAATTACGGTTTACCCGAGCACCGCGCTGGAGTGGTCACTGTGTCTATCATCGCCTCTTCAATCCCGAAGCAACCCCTCTCGACCGCAGGGCGATCTCACGGGTCTTGGCAGCCCGGTTCAGGAAACGGACAGGGTCCGCACCGAGAGTGCTAGCTCTAAACCGATCGTCTTTATAGAATGAACTAAGCTGAACAATATGTTGGATGGATCGAAGGCTGGAGCCTACCTTCCCCTTATCGCGAACAGCGTGACAACAAGAACACAAGGGGATCCACCATGATCACGTCCTGCAAGCTCGCCACTCTCGTTCTCGCCGGCGGTACCATGCTGATGGTCTTGTCCGGTGCCTCTCTGGCTCGGGATATCCCCGGCCTGCAGGGCCACTACATGAGTGGCCAGGGCCTGGCTGCACCCACGGCTTACCGCATCAACCCGCAAGAGTTCGAAGCTGACGAGGACTTTGCCAACGCCCACAACCCAGCCCTGCTACCCTACCAGCGTGGCCGCGGTCAGGAGACGGGCGGCGGCGGTCAGATCCTCTTTGAGCAGTGAGCCGCAGGAGGAGCCCTGCTGGGCAAGAGCGGGCCTGATCATGGGCCCAAGCCACAGCTCCTCCTGTTTAGTACGGGCTTCCGGTGCTCGGGGCCGACGTCCGCGACCTGGCTACCTTGGCCTTGCCTTCTAGCTCGTGATCTTGTGAGCGTCGCGAGCTGGGTAGGATGATAGCGTGAGCGAAGCCTTCACGCAGCAAAGCTCGGAGCAATAGCAGCGCGGCCTCCCATCCCAGCTGCGGCTGCCGAGAACAAGAACACGAAGGGAGACATCATGCGCCACCTGCACATTCCGATGAACCGCCGAAGCCTTCTTGGAGGGCTGAGCCTTGGAGGGCTCGCCGCAGCCACGCCTGCCTGGGCGGCTGGATCCGTCCGCCTGCCACTGCCTGGCGGGCCAGACGAGCGCATGCTCACGACAGCCTTTCCCGGCAAAGGTTCAATGATCCTGCAGCGCACCCGGCCGCCGCTTCTAGAGACCCCGATGGAAGTGTTCGATGAGGGCGTGTTTACCCCTAATGACCGCTTCTACGTGCGTTGGCATTGGGCCTCGATCCCGACCGAGGTCGATGCGGCAAGCTTCCGCCTCAAGGTCCACGGCCATATCGAGAAGGAGCTTTCCTTCTCGCTCGACGATCTTGCCCGCTTGCCACAGTTCGAGATTGCGGCGGTGAACCAATGCTCAGGCAACGCGCGCGGCCTGTTCGAGCCGCGGGTTTCAGGCGCGCAATGGGCCAATGGCTCCATGGGCAACGCCCGCTGGACCGGCGTACGCCTCAAGGACGTGCTCGATAGGGCCGGCGTGAAGGCTGGCGCCGTGCAGGTGCGCTTCAACGGCCTCGACGAGCCAGTGGTCGAAGACGCGCCCGACTTCAAGAAGTCGCTCGATCTTGACCACGCCCGCGACGGCGAGGTGATGATCGCCTACGCAATGAACGGCGAGCAGTTGCCACTCCTGAACGGCTTCCCACTCCGGCTCGTGGTACCGGGCTGGTACTCGACCTACTGGGTCAAGATGCTGTCCGACATCGAGGTGTTGGATCACGCAGATGAGCAGTTCTGGATGAAGACCGCCTACCGCATCCC
The DNA here is from genome assembly GCF_002917135.1 of Methylobacterium sp. V23. NCBI lineage: Bacteria > Pseudomonadati > Pseudomonadota > Alphaproteobacteria > Hyphomicrobiales > Methylobacteriaceae > Methylobacterium > Methylobacterium sp. V23. Next base: position 1,270 of record NZ_PDHT01000039.1, on the reverse strand, counting down.
GGATACGCCCGGCGCGAATGTTCGGCCCGGGGAGAAGGGCTATCCGACCGTGCCGATCAACCGGATGGTGCCACGCTCTTTGCTGACCAACGTCAAGGCCGACGCTTCGGTGAAGGCCGGTGCCTCGCTCTCTGTGCGCGGTATTGCGTTCGGGGGTGATTGCGGAGTGAGAAGCGTCGAGGTCTCACCTGACGGTGGTCAGAGCTGGGTGGCCGCCAATCTTGGCAAGGACGAGGGCACCTATAGCTTCCGTCGCTTCGAGGCGAACCTTCCCGCCCTGGCTGCTGGCCGGCACGAACTCAAGGTCCGCTGCACCAACACGTTGGGTGTGGCTCAGCCGCTGGAGCCGACCTGGAACCCGAATGGCTTCATGCGCAGTGTGGTCGAGACCACACCTGTCGTGGCCTCTTAAGGCAAGGAGTTGAACATGCCCAAGATGATGCTACCCCGCCTTGCGCTCACCGCACTCTGCGCCTTCCCGCTGATTAGGGGCTCCGCCTTGGCTGGCGAGGTGATGCGGTTCAAATCGGTTTCGGTCGAGTTGCCGCAGAGTGATCGGGCCTTTCCTGGCGGCCACGAGGCCGAGGCGGTCAACAACAACTGCTTGGCCTGCCACTCGGCCGGGATGGTTCTGACCCAACCCAAGCGCTCCAAGGCTGAATGGACCGAGACGGTCAACAAGATGATCCACACCTACAAGGCACCCATCGACGAGACGGACGTGCCCACCATTGTCGCGTACCTTGCCAGTATGAAACCGCAGCCGTGATGCTCAGGTCGTCTTCGTAGGAGCAGCCTTGATCAGGTCGAGGAGCGCGTCGGCTGCTCGGCTGCGATAGCGCTCCTTGTGGCGCAGCATCCGAAAAGCTCTCTTGGGCAGATCGAACGGTACATGGCAGAGCGTCTCGGCTCGGAGGCTTGCAGCAGCCACCGAGGCCGAGAGCACGGTTGCGCCGCCGTCTGCCTCGACCGCTGCACGCACGGCCTCGTTCGAGGGTAGCTCCAGCATCACTGTCAGGCGCGTCGGGGCGAAGCCGCGCTGTGCCAAGGTCTCCTCGAAGGCCGAACGCGTGCCAGAGCCTGGCTCGCGCAGCACCCAGCTGCCCTCCGCAAGCTCGTCCAGCGACATCTCACTGCGCCTTGCCCAGGGGTGGCCCGGTGCAACGAGAAGCATGAGCTGATCCTCGGCCACCGTCGTGCTGGCCAAGGCCGGGTCGTCGAGCGTGCCCTCGACGAAGCCCAGCTCTGCCGCCCCCTCACGTACAGCAGC
>NZ_PDHT01000038.1:0-37774 GCF_002917135.1 Methylobacterium sp. V23 | reverse complement strand
GCAACCGCTCGGTGCTCAGCTACCTCACCAAGCCGCTCACCGACCAGATCGCCAAGGCTTGGCGCGAGAAGTAAGGCTTGGCGCGGGCCGCCCCGCCTGAACGGGGGTGGCCGGCGCACCGGCGGGGGATCAGCAGGCCGGCTGGGTCGCGGGCATCAGGCTTCGGAGGACGGCCCGGATATGGGCGCGGAGCGCCAGGACCCGCTCATCGGGCAGGGTCTCGGTTCCTGCCCCCTCGCGTCCCGGACCTGCATGGTATCCGTCGAACCCAGTCATCGGTCGGCGCCCCTCAATGCTACGACGCATTTTTGCAGTGCACAAAAGCAAAAAGTATTATTCCCGATCGGTTGTCAATACCTGCTTGTAGCGCAATTGCAGATCCCGTTCACCAATTGCATCTTCAATGAACGAGGCGCTTAATTCGTCCTGAAGTAAACCGGGATTGAGCAACACCATCCGAGACCAAGCACGCTACGGCCTTCCTTTGACTGGCCCGTCGCCCGCACCCCGAGGCCTGGATCCCGTCCGGCCTGGAGCGGACGGGCGGCAGGCCGGCGGGGGCGACCGGCCCATGCCCGTCCCTGCGTCCCGAGGGCCATTTCCCCGATGCGCTTCCATTTCGATCTCACCGATGGCCGGACCACGATGCCCGACCCGAGGGGCGCCGAAGCGGCCGACCTCGCCGAGGCCATCGCCCAGGCCGCGCTGGTCATCGAGGAACTGCGCAGGAGCGGCGAACTGGTCCATGTCGAGGGTGTCTGGGATCTCGTGATCCGGGATGCGGACGGGCGGGACCTGCATCGCATCCCCGTCGTGCCGAAGGCGTGAGTGCACCGGCATGCACCTCCGAAGCCGAAGCCGAAGCTATGCCGCATCGGCGGGGCCGTGCATTAACTTTCCATGAACTTTCGATGAGCGTCTCGCGATCCGCGGCTCACGCGAACTGGCCTGTCCTGAACCCAGACGAGCCGACGGATTGGCCGGCCGGCCGACCGTCGGGGCGTGTCCGCCGTCACGGCACCGGGCGGCTGCCGCCGAGGGCAGCGGGGTGACGGGCGTGGGGAGCCGACGCCCGGGACAGTTCAGGAATGGCCCAACGCAGCGGCGATGCGGGCCAGGCGCCCGTCCGGATGCGCCAGAGCCTCCAGGATCGAGAAATGATCCGCGCCGTCGAGCGCGACGCAGCGGGTCTCCGGCTCAGCCGCGCGTGCCGCGGCATAGGCCCGCGACTGGCGCCGAAGTTCAGGCAGTTCGTCGGCCCCGTAAGCCACCACCAGGGGGACGCCGCGGCGGGGTGCGAGGCGGATCGGCGACAGCGCCTCGACCTCTCCGGGCGTGAGCCGGAGCGCGTCGTCGAGGGAGGTCCGGCGGATCGGCGCGAGATCGTAGATCCCGCTGATCGCGAGGCCGGCATCGGCGTCCGGTCCGTCCAGCGCCAGGGCGGCGAGGTGCCCGCCCGCGGACCAGCCGGAAACCACGAGGCGCCGGCGCCCCAGGCCTGCCGCCGCATCGTGCGCCCGCAGGGCGCGCAGGGACGCCCCGATCTCGTCAGCGATCCGGGTCAGCGACGCCTCCGGCGCCAGGGTGTAGCCGATCAGGGCGACGTCGAGGCCGAGGGCGAGCGGTCCCTCGGCCAGGCAGGCGAAGCCCTCCTTGGCGTTGCGCTGCCAGTAGCCGCCATGGATGAAGGCCAGGAGCGGGGCGCCGGCACGGCCGCAGGCGAACAGGTCGATCCGATTCCGGGGACCGGCAGCGTGGGCCGGACCCGGATCGTAGGGCAGGTCGAGGGTGTGACCCGGGCGGGCCCGGAGCGCGGCGCTGCGCAGCCGCCAGTCGGCGAGGCGGGCGGCGCTGTCGGCGACCGCCCCCGAATTGTCGTAGGCCCGGCTCAAGGCCGCGCGGTCGAGGTCCCGCCAGTCGATCGGGGGCGTCCCGTCGGTCTCAAGCCGCATCGCCGGTTCCCCGGTACCAATCCACGAGTTCGCCGCCCTGGGCGAACCAGACGTCGTCGCGGGCGAGGAGCGCGTCGAGGAGCCGTTCCAGCAGCCCGATGCGGTGGGGTACGCCGGTGATGTAGGGGTGGATGGCGAATCCCATCACCTTGGCGCCGCCCAGCGGCCCGTGGCCGGCCGCCTCCGCGGCGAGGCGCTCGACCTGGGCCAGCGCCCGGTCCACGAACTCGTCGGCACGGTGATGCTGGATCGCCAGCAGGGGAATGTCGTTCAGCTCCACCGAGTAGGGCAGGGCGATGAGCGGGCGCGTCGCGGTGGCGATGCGGCTGGGCCGGTCGTCCACCACCCAGTCGCCCACATAGTCGAGGCCGGCGGCGGCGAGGTGGTCCGGGGTATCGAGGGTCTCGGTCAGGCCGGGTCCGAGCCAGCCGCGCGGGTTCGCCCCCGTCACGGCGCGGATCGTCGCCAGGGTCCGGGCGATCATCGCGGGCACGTCCGCGATGCGGTGGGTCGGGACCTGGTGGAAGCCGTGCCCCATGAACTCCCAGCCGGCGGCGTGGGCTTCTTGGGCCACGCGGGGATAGGCCTCGCAGACCGAGCCGTTGATCGACAGGGTCGGGCGGATCCCGCGCGCCTGGAAGGCCGCGAGGAAGCGCCAGAACCCGACGCGCATCCCGTATTCGTGCCAGCCCCAGTTGGCGAGGTCGGGCAGCAGGGGCGCGCCGGTCGGGGCCACCAGGATCTGGCGCGGCATCGGGTTGTCGATGAGCCAGTGCTCGACATTCACCACCGGCCAGATCGCCACGTGCTTGCCCTCCGGCAGGACGAGGCGCGGCCGGTCGATGGCGGCCCGGTAGGCGAGGCGGCGCTCGGGGCGGCGGGGATCGGAAAAGTCCGGTTCGGTCATGGGGGGCTCGACGCGGCACCAGAGGTTGGAATTTCAGAGGGCGACGTGCGCCCCCCCTTTCCCCTTCCCACGAGGGGAAGAGGGACCCGTGCCGGGCTTCAGGGCCTCACGCGGCGACGCGGCCGTGGTGGCTGTGGAGCTGGGCCGAGAGCATGCGGCGGATGTCGTTGAAGGCCGGGCTCGAGACGTCGCGGCGACGGGGCAGGGCGATGTCGTGGACGGCGTCGATCCGGCCGGGGCTCGGCGACATCACCACGACGCGGTCGGCGAGGAAGATCGCCTCCTCGATGGCGTGGGTGACGAACAGCACGGTGAGGCCGGTGCGGCTCCAGAGCTCGAGGAGCTCGTCCTGCAGGCGCTCGCGGGTCATGGCGTCCAGCGCCCCGAAGGGCTCGTCCATCAGCACCACCTCGGCCTCGTTGGCGAGCACCCGGGCGATGGCGACGCGCTGCTTCATGCCCCCCGAGAGCTGGTGGGGATGCGCGTCCGCGAAGGCGCCGAGGCCCACGAGGTCGATGTAGCGGGCCACCGTGTCGCGGATCTCGGCGGCGGGGCGCCCGCGGGACTTCGGGCCGAAGCCGATGTTGTCGCGCACGCTCAGCCAGGGAAAGAGGCCGTAATCCTGGAAGACCATGCCGCGCGACGGATCGGGGCCCGCGATGGGCTGGCCCCACATCAGGGCCTGGCCGGAGGAGGGCGCCTCGAAGCCGGCGGCGATGCGCAGCAGGGTGGACTTGCCGCAGCCCGAGGCGCCCAGCAGGCACACGAACGCGCCGCGCGCCACCGTGAGGTTGGCACCCTTCAGGGCGGTCACCGTCTGGCCCTGAACCGCGAAGGTCTTGCCGACGTCGCGGATCTCGAGGATCGGGAGAGTGGGTTCAGCCATGGGGCACCTCAGCCCGTAACACCTCAACCCGTAACACCTCAACCATGGGACGGGCTCCAGGCCAGGAGGCGGCGACCGATCCCCATCACGATCCGGTCCGACAGGAAGCCGGCGACCCCGATGACGATCATGCCGCAGATGACGATCTCGGTGCGCGAGAGCTGGCGCGCCTCCATGATGATGGCGCCGAGCCCCGTCTGCACGCCGGTCATCTCGCCGACCACGATGACGACCCAGGCGAAGCCGAGGCCGAGGCGCAGGCCGGTGAAGATCGACGGCAGGGCGGCGGGCAGGACCACCCGGGCGAACTGGGCCGAGCCCCGGCAGCCGAGCATGCTGGCCGCCTCGAACAGGCGCGGCTCCACCGAGCGCACCCCGAAGATGGTGTTGACCAGGATGGGGTAGAACGCCCCGAGGAAGACGAGGAAGTAGGCCGAGCGCGGCCCGAGGCCGAACAGGATCATGGCCAGCGGCAGCCAGGCGGTCACGGGCACGGGCCGCAGGATCTGGAAGGTCGGGTCGAGGAGCTGGCGCATCAGCGGCACCCGGCCGATGAGGAGGCCGAGGGGCAGGGCGAAGAGCACCGCCAGCCCGAAGCCGCCGTAGACCCGCGACAGCGAGGCGCCCAGATGGGTGAGCAGGGTGGCGCTGAAGGCGTCGTCGTTGATGCCCCCCACGGCGAGATCGACCAGCGCCGTCCAGACCTCCGCGGGCGGCGGGATCAGGCTGTAGGGCCGCCCCGTCGTCAGGAGGTGCCAGACGATGGCGAGCCCGGCGGGGATCGCCAGGGCCAGGGCCGCTTCCCGCAGGCGCCCCCAGGGCCATGCGAAACGCGGGCGGGGCGGGGCCGCCGGCACGGACGCCGCGACGACGGCCGGCGCGGCGCTCACGCGTCCCTCATGGCATCGACGAAGCGGGTGTCGATGAAGGTCGCGAAATCGGGCAGGCGCTTGATCTGCTTCAGCGCCAGCATGCGGTCGGCATAGACCTTGGCCTGGGCGATCTCGGTCGCGCCGAGCTTCCATTTCAGCTCGACATTCGGGGCGGAGAGCTCCAGCGCCTCCCGCTTCTGCCCGAGCTTGGCCACCGCCATGGCGATCATCGCGGCGCGGTTGCCCTGCGCGTAATCCGTGGCCTTGCGGTGGATCTCCAGCATCGTGCGGACGATCTCGGGCCGCTGCGCCGTGGTGTCGGCATGGGCGCCGAACACCATGTTGAGGGCGCCCATCTCGGTCCCGTAGGGATACTCGACGAGGCTGCCGACGCCGCTGGCCAGGCTCACGCCCGGTGCCGGCTCGGCGCCCACATAGGCGTCCACGTCGCCCCGCGCGAGGGCGATGTGCATCTCCGAGAACGAGATCCGCACCGGCGTGATGTCCTTCACGCTCATCCCCTCCTGGCGCAGGCGCTCCAGGGCGAAGACCTCCTGGGTCGAGCCGGGCCAGAGGGCGACGCGCTTGCCCTTGAGGTCCTTGAGCGTGGCGATGCCCGCATCCTTCTTGGCGATGATCGCCATGCCGCGGTTGCAAGTCGAGGCGATGATGACCAGGGGCTCGCCGGCCGCCGCCCCGAGGGTGCCGGCCGCGATGCCGAAGGTCCCGAAATCCACCGACTTCGTCACCACCGCGTTCTTGCACTCGGTGGGGCTCTCGAAGGGCACGACCTCGACCTTGAAGCCCGCCGGGGTGAACTGCTCGTAGAAATGCGGCGCGATCGAGTGGATCAGCTTCAGGGAGCCCATCCGGATCACGGTGGGGGCCTGGGCCCGGGCCGGGCGGGGAAGGCCGAGGGGCGCTGCCAGGAGGCCGGCGCCGAGGCCGGCCAGGAGGGTGCGACGGCGGATCATGAGCAGGGCTCCGGACAGCGATTCTCTCGCTCGAAGCTAGAACCGGCTCCTGTTGCACGCGAGTGCTGTTTCTTGACTGGCCCGTTGCTCTTCGGGCAACAGGGACGGAACCGGCGGACCCGCACGATGAAGCACCTACGCATCCTCACCTACGTGGCGGAAGTGGCGCGCCACGGGGCGATCCGCCGGGCGGCGGAGCGGCTCAATATTACGCCCTCCGCCCTGACCCGGCAGATCCAGGATCTCGAATACGAACTCGGCACGCCGATCTTCGAGCGGGTGGCCCAGGGCATGCGCCTCAACGCGGCCGGCGAATTGCTGGTGCGCCACATCCGCGACCAGCGCGCCGACCTGGAGCGGGTGCGCTCGCAGATCGCCGACCTGTCCGGCGTCCGGCGCGGCCACGTGGCGCTGGCCTGCAGCCAGGCCTTCGTCAACCACGTGGTGCCGGACGAGGTCGAGGCCTACCGGGCGCAATTCCCGCAGGTGACCTTCACCGTGCAGGTCCGCGACCATGTCCAGGCGGTGGCGGCCCTGGCCCAGTTCGAGGCCGACCTCGCCCTGGTGCTGCAGCCGCCGCCGTCCGCCGACATGCAGGTGCTGTTCTCCTGCCGCCAGACGCTGTGCGCCCTGATGCGGGCCGAGCATCCGCTGGCCGCGGAGACCGGCCCGGTGCGCCTGCGCGACTGCCTCGCCCACCCGATGGCCCTGCCGGACCGCTCCCTCGCCATTCGCCACCATTTCGACGACGCCCTCGCCCGGCGGGGCGCGCCGGTGAACGCCGTCATCGAATCGAGCTCACTGGAATTCCTGCGCAACCTCGTCCTGCGCGAGGACGCGGTCAGCCTGCAGGTTCCGAGCGGCATCCCCGACGATCCGCGCCTGCGCTCGCGCCCCATCGACACGCGCGACCTCGCCCCGATGGCGCTGATCCTGGCGCAGCTGCGCGGTCGCACCCTGCCGGTGGCGACGGCGAAGTTCGCCGACCGCTTCGCCAGCAGCCTGCACCAGCGCTATGGCGTCGAGGCAGGCTGACGGCGGGGGCCGGGATGCGCGTCCTCGGCCGCGTCCCCATCTCGTCCGGACCACCGGAACGGGATCGGACATGACACGGATGCGCCTGCGCGACGGTGCGGCCTGGTTCTCCGCGGCCGCGGGCTGGATCGGCCTCCTGGCCGGCGGCGCGACCCTGGCGATCGCGGCGGCACCGGTCCTCGCACCCGCCTACCTCGCGGGCCGCCTGCTCGCGGCGGCCGAGGATCCCGGCGCCCTGGCGGAGATCCGCCTGGAGCGCGCGGCCACGCCGGAGCGCCTGGAGGCGGGGCTCGATGCCGCGATCGCGGCGGAGGACGAGGACCTGGCCCTGAGCTTCCTGGCGCTGGCCGAGACGCGCGGCCTGCCCGTCGATCCGACCCGCCGGGCCCGCGTGGAGGCCCTGGCGCAGGGCCGGATGGGCCGTGCCGCCCGGGACTTCGCGGCCGGGGCAGTCTCGGGCACCGCGGAGGGGGCGGCGGGCCTCGCCGGCACCCTCGCGGCCGACGTGACCGGGCTCGGCGACCTGCGCGACCTCCTGCGCGAGGGCGGGCGCTACGCCCGCGCCGAGCCCTACGACCCGCTCCTCCTCGGCATGGCCCTGGTCGGCCTGCCCCTCACCGCCGCCACCTGGGCGGCCGGGGCGGGGGCGGCCCCGCGCGCGGGCATGACCGTGCTGAAGGCGGCCCGGCGCGGCGGCCGGCTCTCGCCCGCCCTGGCGTCGAGCCTCGGGCGCACCGTGCGGGCGGGCCTCGACGGAGAGGCCCTGGCCCGCGCGGTCGGCGCCTCCGCCCGCCTCGACCTCGCCGGCGCCCGGACGGCCGCGAGCCTCGCCATCCGTCCCGGCACGGTGGCGCGCCTGACGACCCTCGCCGGCGAGTCCCTCGTCCTCGGCCGCCGCACCGGCCAGCGCGGGGTGATGCAGGTGCTCGGCCTCGCCCGCGACCCGGGCGACGTCACCCGCGCGGTCCGCCTCAGCGAGCGCCTCGGCCCCCGCACCCGCGCCACCCTGGCGCTTCTCGGCCGCGGCGCCCTGGCCCTCGGTGCCGGCCTCACGGCCCTGGCCAGCGCCCTGCTGGCGGGGCTGGCCTGGTGCCTGGGTCTGGCCCTCTTCTGCCGACGCCTCGGACTGCTCCTCGGCCGCGCGATCTGGCGCCGGCCCAGGCCCCCGAGCCTGCGGAACGCGGCCGGGAAGTGACGGAATCGTCGGCTCGGAGGCGCGACCCTTCGACGTATTGAGGCGCGCGAGGCCGGTCCGGCCGGAGCAGGTCCGGGACGCCAAGGCCAGGGGGACCCTAGGCCGGGGGGACGCCTAGGCCAGACGCAGATCGGCCTGCGCCGGGGCATGGGCCGGCCCCACCGCGCCCCCCGCCACCGGGCCGGGCGCCGGCGCAGGCTTCCGCTCGCAGCAGACGCGGTTCCGCCCCTGGGCCTTCGCCTGGTAGAGGGCGGCGTCGGCCTGCCGCGTCGCCTCTTCGAAGCTCGCCGCGTCCCGCCCCATCATGGCGACTCCGATGCTCACCGTGACCGTCAGCGCCCCGGACCGGTGCGGAAACGGCGCCTCCGCGACGGCCGCCCGCAAGCGTTCGGCCACGGGCAGGAGTTCCTGCGGACCCGCGCCCGGAAGGACGACGAGGAACTCCTCGCCGCCCCAGCGGGCGACCAGGTCCGTGGTCCGGAGCGTTGCCGTCAGGCGGGCCGCGAACGTCGCCAGGACGGCGTCCCCGCTCGCGTGGCCGTAGCGGTCGTTGATGGACTTGAAGTGGTCGAGGTCCAGGATCAGGACCGCGCCCAGCGGCTGCCGGCCCGGGGCCGGAAGGCGGAGGCGCAGCAGCTTCTGCAGGCCGCGGCGGTTGGAGAGCCCCGTGAGCGAATCCGTCTCGGCCAGGTGCAGGAGCGTCCGGTTGGCGCGCTCGGCGGCCATCGCCATGTAGCCGAAATAGGCGAAGACCCCAATGACCTGATCCAGGATCATGGAGCTGCGGGCGGTCTCCGCCGAGGCCATCGGCCAGTCGGTGGCGACGAGGATTCCGATCGAGGCGACGAAGACCAGCGCGTAGGATCCGAACGCCACGGTGACGATGGATTGCGACCACAGGCGTTCGACGCCCGGCGAGAGGCGAACGGTCTCGTAGGCGGCCAGGAGGGCGACCCCGAGGCAGCAGAGGAACACGGCCGCGAGCGCCAGGCGGTGGGCGACACCGGCTGCGAGCAGCAGGGGATAGAGGAGCCCCGGGAGGACCGTGAGACAGATCCCGAGATCGATCCGCACGGGGCGGCCGAAGAAGCTGCGCAGGCCGGTCCAGCACAGGACCAGACTCGCGGCATAGAGCCCATAGACGATCACCGCGATCCAGACCGGCGGGGCGGCCGAAGGGACCTGCATCATGATGAGCGATCCCACCATCGACGTCCCCATGGCGCCCATCCATTGCCAGAGAAAGGTCTGCTGCCGCTGCGTGAGGGCCGTGACGAGAAAGACGACGACGTAGGCGCACCGGCTGGCGGCACTGGCGAAGTGAAGCGTATGGAGATCAAGCATCGCAGGGCTCCATCTCCACGCACAGCAGCCTCATCTTCGAGGCAATCGCGGCGTCGGCGGGCGCACACCTGGAACGCGTCATTTCAACAGATCCGAACGCGCACTGAATTCTCGATGTAAGCCGTCTCTTACAATCATTGATCTATACTTTGAAAACAAATATATTCCTATCGAGCCAGGCTTATAAGGCTGTCTTTGAACAAGTTCAAAGGCACAGCATGCGGCATGCTTAAGGGTGTATTCAGGCGGTCCCCCGCGTTGTCCGGGCCGGACCCGCGGCCGGGTTGCGCCGCGCGCGACATGGCTCGGCGCTCGCGGTCGCCGCGACCATGCCCCTCGCGATCCCCGACGCAGCGGAAGTCGGGTTCCACGCGCGGATCGCTCCCCTGCCCCAGGCCGGCTTCACGGGTCACCTCGGCCGCGACGGAGGCGGGAACGCCGCGGGGGACGTCCCTCTTCGTGCCGCGTCAGTCCTCCGCCATCGCCGCCCTGCGCGTGGGTGCGGGCCTCGGCGACCGGTTCTGAGCGAGCCGCGCCCGAGGCGGCGCCCCTACACTAAAGGTCGAGCACGTCCACCGCATCCCCCAGGCGCGCCCGGGCCAGGTCCGCCACGTGGCGGTGGTGGGTGAACAGGATCGGCTGGATCGTGTCGCCCACCGCCGCCAGGGCCTCGAGACCGTGGGCGGTGCGGGCGTCATCGAAGGTGAGGAACAGGTCGTCGCCGATGAAGGGGGCGGGCTCGGCGCGGGCGGCGTAGTCCTCCAGGTAGGCCAGGCGCAGGGCGAGGTAGAGCTGGTCGCGGGTGCCCTCGCTCAGCCCCTCCACGGGCACGAGTTCGCCCGAGGCCCGGCGCCCCGCGAGGCGGGGGATGTCGGCGGCGTCGTAATCCTGGGCGAGGCCCGCGAAGGCGCCTCCGGTCAGGCCCCCGAACAGGGCGCCGGACCGGGTGAGCAGCGGGTCCTGCTGGCCGGCCCGGTGGCGGCCGATGGCGGTGCCGAGCATCAGGCTCGCGAGCTTCAGCACCGCCCAGTGCCGGGCATTGGTCTGGAGTTCGGCCTCCGCCGCCTTGCGCTGGGCGAGCGCCAGCTCGGCCCCGATGCCGCCCTCCAGCTCGACGCGACGGCGCTCGTGCCGATCGCGGTCGGCGAAGGCGCGCTGTCCGCGCTGATCCAGGTCCTCCGCCTCCGCCGCCAGGTTGGCGAGCGATCCCTCGATGTCGTCGCCGGTGAGGGCGGCGAGGTCCCCTCGGAGATCCGCCTCGGCGAGGCCGTCGGCCGCCCGGGCCAGTTCGGCGCGGCGCTCGGCCAGTTCGGCCTGGCAGGCCCGCCGGTCGGTGAGGCGCCCGTGGAGCGCCTCCGGGTCGGTGCCGGGGGGCAGCCCGGCCGCCGGCCCCTCGGCCATGAGCGCGGTCAGGTCGGCAGCCGCGGCCTGCGCCGCCCGGGCCGCCTGCATCCGCGCCGCCTCGGCGGCATCGCGCTGGCGCGCCAGCTCCGCCCGGCGGGTCTCGCCCCGGAGGGCGTCCTGCAGGCGGGTGTGCAGCGCCTTCATGGCGGCGGTGGGGGGCAGGGCGGCGAGATCGGGCGCCACCGCCGCGGTCAGGCGCGCCACAGCCTCGCGATAGACCGCGATGTCGCGCGCAATGCCGTTGACCCGGCCGAGGCGATTGTCGCGCTCGGACAGGGCCGCCGGCACCGCCCGCCAGGCGGCCAGCGCCGCCTCGGCCTCGTCCGGCGTGGCCTCGGCGGCCAGGCCGAGATCGGCGAGAGCGGGCCCCCAGGCCGTGCGCCAGGCGGCTTCGCGGGCCAGGGCCTCGGCGAGGGCCGCCGCCGTGCGGGCGATCTGCTCGGCGGCGGTCTCGGCGCGGGTCTTGGCCTCGCGCACCGCTTCCCAGTGCAGGGCGAGTTCGCCGACCCGGTCCTCGAGGCGGACGAGCATCCGGCCGAGATCGAGGCCGTCGAGGTCGGGCAGGCCGGCCCGTCGGCTGAGATCGGCCAGGGGCGCCCGGCAGGCCTCGACCCGGGCGGCCATGCGCGCCTGCTCCAGCCGGGTGGTCTCCAGCCCCTGCGCGGAATCCTGGAGGGTCTCGACCTCCGTGAGCCAGGCGGCCATCTCGGCCGGGGCGGCGGGCTCGATCCCGCACGGAGCCCAGGCGGCCCGCCACGCGGCGGCGCCCTCGGCCAGCCGCGCTTCGCAGGCGGCGAGGGCCTCGTCCGCCGCGGCGGCCTCGGCCTGCTCGGCCGCGAGGCTGCGGGTGTCGGCGCCCTGCTCGGCCACCCGGGCGGCGTCGCTCACGAGGTCGTCGGCCGCCCGGTCGGCGGCGGCGAGGGCCGCGCCGAAGCGGGCGAGGACGTCGGGGGCGCCCCCGGGCAGTTCGGCCAGGAGGGCGTCGCGACGGGTGCGCAGGGCCAGGAGGTCCGCCAGGCTCGGGATCGGCCGGCCGGCGGCCCGGGCCTCCAGGCGGGCGCGGCGCTGCGCCACCGCCCCCTGTGCCGCCGCCAGGCGGTCGGCCGCCCGGTCGCGCTCGCGCAGCGCCCCGTCGAGGGTGCGCCGGTAGCGCGCCACCGCCTCGGCCGAGGGCGGGCGCCCGGCGGCGTAGGCGTCGAGATCCGGGATCGGGGGACTGAGACGGCCGGCCTGGGTCCGGATCGAGGCCGCCTCGCGGGTGAGGGCGGCGTCGAGGTCGTCGCGCCGGTCGAGGTCGCGGCGCAGGCCCGCGAAGGCCTTCAGGTCGGTCCGCAGCGGAGCCGGATCGGCGAGGGCGCCCGCGCCCGCCGTGGCGGCGGCGAGGCGGTCCCGCTCGGCCTCCCGGGCGGCGAGGTCCTGGCGCAGGCGGGCGATCGTGGCGGCGTCCTCGCGGCCGGCGCGGATCAGGCCCTCGATGCGGGTGCGGGCCGCATCGGAGGGCTGGCGGGCGCGCAGGGCCTCGGCATCCGGAAGGCCGATCCGGGCCGCGAGCTGGGCGAGTTCGCGCGCGAAGGCATCGGCCTCGCCCTGGATGCGGGGCAGGTCGATGCCGCCCTTGTCGAAGCGGTCGGTGCCGCGGAACGCCTCCAGGATCTCGTCGGCCCGGGCGAGCACGCCCTCCTCCACCGGCACCTGCTCCAGGGCCAGGGTGGCCTCCGCGGCGGCGGCCTGGGTGCGGGCCGCGGCCTCCGCCGTGGTGCGCCGGACGGTCAGGGCCTGGCCGAGGCGATCGATCCAGGCCTCCGGCACCGCGATCAGGTCGGGCTCGGCCTCGGCGCGGGCGGCGGCCGCATCGATGGCCTGGAGAAGCGGGCCGACCCGGCGCAGGCGGGTGAGCCGGGCCTGCTCGGCGGCGATGCGCGCGCGCTCCGCCTTGAGGGCGACGAGGGTCGCCCCGGCGCCCTCGATCTCGCCGTTGAGGTCGCGCCAATCGCCCGCCCGCAGCTCCCCGGCACGGATCGCCTTGCGGGCCTCGTCGTAGCGCTGAAGCGCCTGGTAGAACGTCCGGCTCTGGGCGGCACGCGGCATGAAGATGCCGGCGGCCTCGGTCTCGAGCTCGGCCTGAAGGCCGCTGTAGCCGCGCAGGCCCGAGGCCGCCGCGAACAGGCTGGCGCCGACCTCGCCCTCGGCATCCATCATCTCGGCCGCCCCCGCCCGCAGGGCGCGGGCGTCGAGGCCGAAGGCGCGGCAGAACACCTCGCGGGACAATCCGCCGAGGAAGGGCGCCAGGGCATCCTCCGGCAGGGCCGCGTCGGCGGCGTCCACGAGGGTGTTCCGGTTGCCCTTGCGCCGCCGGAAGCCGAGGCGGCGCCCGTCCGCGGCGCGGATCTCGGCGCCGATCCGCATCTGCGGCATGTCGTGCAGGAAGTCGTAGCGGGTCCGAGTCTCGATGCCGAACAGCAGGTCCGTGACGGCGCTGAGCGCCGAACTCTTGCCGGCCTCGTTGGCGCCCAGCACCACGTGCAGGCGCGCATCCTCGCGGAACGTGACGGTGCGGTCCGTGAAGGGGCCGTAGCGTTCGAGGACGAGGGAGAGGAGACGCATTGGAACCTTGGGGGGAAGGCGGGTCTGACGCTCGGGGCGGGCGACGGCGGGTTCGGGCCCTAGCAGGTCCGCCCGGAGAGGCGGCCGAGGATCACCGCCTCCGCCTCCGCGCAGAGGGCCTCGAGGTCGGCGGCGAGGTCGTCCTCGGCGGCGAGGCCGGCCGGCATCTTGGCGGCGATCTCGGCCAGGGCCGCCCGGGCGCGGGCGCGGAATTCCGGCTCGTGGTCCACCGCTGCCAGCAGCGTGGCGGGGTCGATGGCCGCGAAGGCGTCGGGGCGGGCCTCGGCGACGGGCCGGCGCGGACGGGCGGTCTCGATCTTCAGGCGCTCCAGCCAGATATCCTCGTGGATGCGGTGGGCGGCGGCCTGGATCTCGGCAGTGAGCCCCTCGCGGTCGGCCGCCAGGCGGTCATGGGCGGGGGTCTCCCCCCGCAGGCGCACCCGCACGGCGATGAGGCGCGCCGCGGCGGCCTCCGCCAGGGGGCGCAGGGCCGCCTCGACCAGGGCGACCGCCGCGCGCTCGTCCGGCACGCCGGCGAGATCGACGTCGACCGGCTGGAAGCGGGCCTGGTCGACGATGAGACGCTCGACGCCCTGCACCCGCCCGTCGGCGACGGACACCGCGACGGCGCCCTTCTGGCCGGGCTCCCGGATGCTGCGCCCCTGGAGGTTCCCGGGAAACACGATCCAGGGGTCGCGGGCGAGTTCGGCATACTCGTGCACGTGGCCGAGCGCCCAGTAGGCGTAGCCCCGCCCCGCCAGGTCGGCCACCGAGCAGGGGGCGTAGGTGGCGTGGGCCGCGTGGCCGGTGCAGGAGGTGTGCAGGATGCCGATGTTGAACCAGCCCGGCAGGGCGGGCGGATAGGTGAGGGCGTAATTCTCCTCCACCGCCCGGTTGGGGAAGCTGCGGCCGTGCAGCGCCACCCGGACGTCCTCGAGGCGGTGGGTCTCCGCCCGGGTCGTCGGGAAGCTGCGCACCGAGTCCGGCAGGGTGATCGATCGGGTGATGACGCTCTCGGCGTCGTGGTTGCCGCGCACCAGGATGACGGGGATGCCGGCCCGGTCGAGGCGGGCGACCTGCCGGGCGAAGAACAGCCCGATGGTGTTGTCGGACCAGTCGCCGTCATAGACGTCGCCGGCCACGATCAGGAAGGCGACGCTCCGCTCGATCGCCAGGGTGATGAGGTCCTCGAAGGCCCGGCGCCCCGCCGAGGCGAAGCGCCGGGCGATGTCGGGGTCCTTGAGGGCGAGGCCGCTGAGCGGGCTGCCGAGATGCAGGTCGGCGGCGTGGATGAAGGTGAACGCGGACATGCTGTGCGGATGAGGGGCCCTGAGAGGCGTCCGAGGCGGGAGGATGCGGGCACCAGGGTCGCGGGTTTGGCGCCCGATTGCAACGTGGGCGTCCGGATCCGCCCACAAGTCCTTACAATACCACGGCTTTCGGTCCGGGTCGCGCCGGCGGCCCTCACCCGTCGAGGGTCATCAGGCTGGCATTGCCGCCGGCGGCCGCCGTGTTGAGGCTGACCACGCGTTCGCGGACGAGGCCCTCGACCGGATAGGCCTCGGTGCCGGCGGCCGGATCGGGGCGGGGCCGCAGGATGGCCACCAGGGGCCCGGGACGGGCGGCCAGGGCCGCGGCGAAGGCCGTCAGGGTCTCGGCCTCGCCCTCCCACAGGACCGCGTCGGCAGCGGTCTCCGGATCGGCGGCCCGGATGACCCCGTCCAGGGCGGGCGGCAAGGGGCGGGGCAGGGGGTGGGGCAAGGGCTGGAGGGAGGGTTGGAGGGAGGGTCGGGAGAGGGCGGCGAGGAGCGTCCGGGCCGCCGCGGTGGGGCCGAGAACGACGCGGTTGCCGGTGGCGAGCGCCGCGCCGATCTGGGCCGCGAGGCCGGTCCCGGTTGTCGCCCGGCACAGGATGGTGCCGCGCGGATGCAGGCCGTAGCGGTTCTCCTCGCCTACGGGTCCCGGCAGTAGGAGCCCGCCGCCCACGGGGCTGCCGGCGATCAGCGCCTCCGCGGCCGCGGCCTCCCCGGGCCGGCCCTGATCGCGCAGCCATCGGGCCCAGGCCAGGGCCGCCGGGGCGGGAGGCCCGGGCGGGAGGCCGGTCCCGGCCGGGGCGGCGGCGAGGAGGCGCCGCAGCATGAGCGGGCCGCCGGCCTTGGGGCCGGTGCCGGACAGGCCGTGCCCGCCGAAGGGCTGCACCCCGACCACGGCCCCGACGAGGGTGCGGTTGACGTAGAGGTTGCCCGCCGCGCTCTGGGCGCAGGCCCGGGTGATCGCGGTGTCGAGGCGGGTCTGGATGCCGAAGGTGAGGCCGTAGCCGGTGGCGTCGATGGCCGCGATCGTCGCCGCGAAGGCGGCGCGCTCGAAGCGCACCACGTGCAGCACCGGGCCGAAGACCTCGCGGGTGAGGGCGGCGACAGACGGGATCTCGATCACGGTCGGGGCGACGAAGGTGCCCCGATCGCAGGATGCCGGCAGGGGCGCCCGATGCACGGGATATCCGGCGGCGCGCATCGCGGCGACGTGGGCCTCGATGGCGTCGCGCGCCTCGGCGCCGATCACCGGGCCGATATCGGTGGCCAGCCGGTCCGGGTTGCCGACCCGCCACTCGGCGAGCGCCCCCGTCAGCATGGCCAGGGTCCGGTCGGCGATCTCCGCCTGCAGCGCCAGCAGGCGCAGGGCCGAGCAGCGCTGGCCGGCGGAATCGAAGGCCGAGACCAGGGTGTCGGCCACCACCTGCTCGGTCAGGGCCGAGGAATCGACCACCAGGGCGTTCAGCCCCCCGGTCTCGGCCACCAGGGGCACGGGGTGGCCATCCGGGTTCAGGCGCCGGGCGAGGATCGCCTGGATGCCCGCCGCGACCGCCGTGGAGCCGGTGAACAGGACGCCGTTCACGCGCGGATCGGCGACGAGGGCGGCCCCGGTCTCGCCACCGCCGGGCAGGAACTGGAGGGCGCCGGCCGGCACCCCGGCCGCGCGCAGGATCCGCACCGCCTCGGCGGCGACCAGCGGGGTCTCCTCGGCGGGCTTGGCCACGACGCCATTGCCGGCGGCGAGCGCCGCGGCCACCTGTCCGGTGACGATCGCCAGGGGGAAGTTCCACGGGCTGATGCAGGCGACGACCCCGAGGGGCCGGTGCGTGGCGGCGGTGACGTCCCGGACCGCGCCGGCATAGTAGCGCAGGAAGTCCACCGCCTCCCGCACCTCCGCCAGGGCGTTGGCGGCCGACTTGCCGGCCTCGCGGATCAGGAGGCCGATCAGCGCGGGCTGACGCGCGCTCAGCGCCGCGGCCGCCGCCTCCAGGATCGCCGCCCGCGCCGCGCCCGGCCGCGCGGCCCAGGCGGCGGCGCCGGTTCCGGCCTGGGCCAGGGCGTCCCCCACGAGATCCGCTCCGGCCTCCACCACGGTGCCGACGCGGTCCGCCCGATCGGCCGGGTTGCGGATGTCCCGGCCCGGCCCGGTGCGCTCGGCCTCGGCCAGCATCGGCACCGCCCGCCAGAGACGCGCGCCCTCCGCCGCCAGGCAGTCGGCGAGGTCGGCGAGCCCCTGCTCGTCGGACAGGTCGAGGCCGGCCGCCGCGACCCGGTCGGGGAAGAGGTCGCGGGGCTTCCGGATCGCCGGGTGGGGGGCGCCGACGGGCTGCGTGGCCCGCACCACCGCGACCGGGTCGGCGGCGAGCTCGGCCGCGGCCACGCGCGCATCCGTGACGCGATTGACGAAGGAGGAATTGGCGCCGTTCTCGAGGAGGCGGCGCACCAGGTAGGCCAGCAGCGTCTCGTGGGTCCCCACCGGCGCGTAGATCCGGCAGGGGCGGTCGAGGCCGTTCGGTCCCACCACCGCGTCGTAGAGGGCCTCGCCCATGCCGTGCAGGCACTGGAACTCGTAGCGCCCGAGATGGAAGTCGGGCCCCGCCAGGGTGTGGAGGGCGGCCAGGGTCTGGGCGTTGTGGGTGGCGAATTGCGGGAAGATCGCCTCGGGGGCGGCGAGCATCCGCTCCGCGCAGGCGCGGTACGACAGGTCGGTGTGGACCTTGCGGGTGAAGACGGGGAAGTCCTCCAGGCCCGCCACCTGCGCCCGCTTGATCTCGGTGTCCCAGTAGGCGCCCTTGACGAGGCGGACCATGAGGCGGCGCCCGGAGCGGCGCGCGAGGTCGACGAGGACCGCGGTCAGCGTCAGCGCTCGCTTCTGGTAGGCCTGCACCACGAAGCCGAGGCCGTTCCAGCCGGCGAGGTCCGGGTCGGCGCAGAGGGCCTCCAGGATGTCGAGGGAGAGGTCGAGGCGATCGGCCTCCTCGGCGTCGATGTTGAGGCCGATGTCGTCGCGGCGGGCGAGGCGTGCCAGGGCGGCGACGCGGGGCAGGAGCTCGGCCATCACCCGGTCCCGCTGGGCGCGGACGTAGCGCGGGTGCAGGGCCGAGAGCTTGATCGAGATGCCGGGGCCGGCGAAGGGGCCGCGCCCCGCCGAGGCCGCGCCGATGGCGTGGATGGCGTGCGTGTAGTCGGCCGTGTAGCGCGCGGCATCGGCCGCATTCATCGCCGCCTCGCCGAGCATGTCGAAGGAGTGGGTGAAGCCGCGCGCCTCCTGGGAGCGGGCCTGGCGGAGGGCCTGCGCGATGGTCTCGCCGGTGACGTACTGGCCGCCCATGCGCCGCATGGCCTGGTTGACGCCCGCGCGGACCAGGGGCTCGCCGCCCCGGGCGACGACCCGGGCGAGGGTGCCGGACAGTCCGGCCGCGCGGCGCTCCGCGGCGTGGGCGAGGCGCCCGGCGAGCACCAGCCCCCAGGTGGCCGCGTTGACGAAGCGCGAGGGGCTGTGCCCGAGATGGGCCGCCCAGTCCCCCTGTCCGATCGTGTCGCGGATCAGGGCGTCGCGGGTCTCCGGATCGGGAATGCGCAGCAGCGCCTCGGCGAGGCACATCAGGGCCACGCCATCCTCCGTCGACAGGCTGTATTCCCGCAGCAGGCCCTGGACGCCGCCCACCGGGCCCTGGGCGCGCAGGCGCCCGACGAGGTCGTGCACGAGGCGCGCGGTGACCGCCGCGGCCCCGGGATCCGTCGTCACCGCCTCCAGGCAGGCGGCGACGCGCTCGGGCTCCGGCGCGCAGGTCTCTGCGGTCAGGCGGCGACGCAGGGGCGTCGGCGCGGCGCGCGGCTCCAGGAAGGCACCGAAGGGGCGGGCTGACGACGGTGCCGGATCGGCAGGGCGCATCGCGGGCTCACGGTCTCGGGCGGAGACGCCGCCTCGGCCGGGAAGGATGGGACGCGACGCCGCGCGCGTCGAGGCGCCGCCCGCGGGGGGACGCGCCGAGGCCTGTCCCGAGACTTATTCAAGCATAGATGGCGCGAACAGGCCAGTAGAGCCATCGCGTCAACTGGACACTCCAAAGCAAGAGCCGTAAGTTTCTCGCCGGGCCGGGCGATCGGCCTCCGCCTGGACGTTCGTTCCCGAGACCGCATGGTTCCCCCCTTCGCCTCCGTCGAGACCCTGCGCCTGCTCGAAGGATTCGGCCTGACGGGATCCTGGAGCTGGGGATTCGCCGAGAACGAGCATGCCTGGTCGCCGGGGCTCTTCCGCATCCTGGGCGTGCCGAGCGGCACCGTCCGAGCCGACTACCGCCTCCTCCACAGCCTGATCCACCCGGCGGATCGCCCGTCGACGATGAGTCCCGCCTCCAATCAGCACGCCGGACTCCTGACGGAGCAGACCTTCCGGATCCTGAGGCCGGACTCGACCCTGCGCACCGTCATGAGCCGCGGCGAGATCATCGTCTCGCCCACGGGCCGGCCCCTGCGGGCCCACGGGGTGCTCATCGATGTCAGCGACCGGGAGGCCCTGGCCCAGGCCCATGCGGCGCAGCGGCGACGCGAGCGCGCCATCTTCGAGAAGGTGCGGGCCTTCACCTCGACCACGGCGATCTACCCCTTCCGGACCTTCTCGCCGGAGTGGCTGGAGCTGGTGGGGCTTCTCGAGGCCGAGTTGCTCGACGAACCGACACGGCCCGTCGTCGCGACCGAGCGGCGCCACTGGCGCGACTACGGATGCGAATGCTACCAGACGCACCAGATCGTGCACACGCTGCCGACCCTGACCCTGGCCAACGGCGAGACCGTCCCGTACCGCATGGTCATGATCCCGGTCCTGGATGGGCAGGGCACGCTCGAACACTGGACCAATTACATCGGCCCGGTCGGATTGCCGGTGCGTGCCGCCGGCCCGATGCTGGAGGGGCTGGAGCAGCGCCTCGAAGGGCATCACATCCGCGCGGCGCGCGCCCTGCTGGACTGGTCCATGGCCGACCTGTCCCGGGCCAGCGGGCTGTCGTTCTCGACCATCCGGCGCCTGGAGGGAGGCGGGGAAGCTCTCGTCCCGTCCAGCCGGCACCGGGCCATCGCTGCGCTGCGCGCGGCCGGGATCCTGTTCTCGCTGGTCGAGGGGTCCACCATCGTCGTCGGGAAGCCCGGCGCGGCCTGAACGCCGTCCCGGCCCCGCCCAAGCCCCTGCAAGGAGGACAAGCCCCTGCAAGGGGGACAAGCCCCGGCAACGGGGACCTGCGGCAGGCGTCTACCGGTCTGGGTCTACAGGAAGTGGCGATACACCACGCGGGTGTCGGCTTCCGGCTGGAGGCCGCTCCGGTCGGCGGCACTGCAGGTCGCAGCGGCGAAGGGCGAAATCATCGCGACGAGGGTCAGGAGCCAGCGAAACGGACCTGCGGCAATCATCGGAATCTCCTCGGCCGGCATGGGATCGGCGGGTGGGGATCGGAGCGTCACCTGCGATGGCTACGGGCCTGGGCCCGGATCCTCCATGGACCGATCCGGCAGGTTTCGCGGTGCTGAGGCGCACCCGGCCGCGCTGTGGACGGTCGCGCGCGACCGGGGCGCGCCGTCGCCTTTGGCCGTAGGGTGGGCCATGGCTGCAGGGATCCTGGATCGCGACCGGTTCGCGAAGTGTCGAGCGCTGATGGAGCGCGGGGCCACGCCCGGCGAGCGCGCGGCCGGACGCGCCGCCGCGACCCGGGTGGCCGCCGCCGCCGGCCTCAGCCTCGCCGACGCGGTCGCCCTGGTGGATGCCCGTCGCCCGGAAGCCGCCCCGGGCCCCGCCCCGAACCGCGACCGGCCGCGCCGGCCCGCCGAGCGCACCTACGCCTGGGCGACGCCCAGGCCCGCCCCGGAGCCGGTGACGGTGGAGGAGGTGCAGCGGCAGAAAGCGGCGGACGCGGCGCGGCGCAAGAAGGCGGCGGCGCGTGCGCAGCGGCGCCCGCAGGCCGCCGATCCCGAGTGGGAGCACTGGTCCGGCGAGGTCCGCGAGGCCCAGGCCGCCCGGGACCGGGACTGGGCGCAGCGGCGTCCGCCCCGTGCCGGCGACTGAGGCGCCGGCCGCGCGGCCGCAAGCGGCCTGACAACCGCACCCGAAAGCATCTTTGGATCGGGACGCACCGATCCCAGGCGTCCGATGCCTGATGAGACGGTGCCGAAGGGCCACCCTGGCGGACCCGATCGGCGGATCGGATGGCGAGGCTGGGACGTGGGCGGCACAGCGGCGGCGGTCTCCGCCTCGCCCCCCGGCGGGACGCCTCAGTAGCTCTGCGTCGGCCGGTCGAGCACGGTCCGGCCCATCAGGCTGGCGGCGAGATCCACCATGAGGAGGGCCGTCCGTCCGCGCTCGTCGAGGAACGGGTTGAGCTCGACGAGGTCGAGGCTGCCGACGAGGCGCGAATCGTGCAGCATCTCCATGATCAGGTGCGCCTCCCGGAAGGTCGCGCCCCCCGGCACCGTGGTGCCGACGCCCGGCGCGATGCCGGGGTCCAGGAAATCCACGTCGAGGCTGACATGCAGCCGCCCGCCGGCCGCGGCGACCTGCCCGAGGAACGCCCGCAGGGGCGCGACGACGCCGGCCTCGTCGATGCTGCGCATGTCGTGGATGAGCACGCCGGCCTCGAGCACCGCCCCGCGCTCTGCCGGGTCGAGGCTGCGGGTGCCCATCAGGCAGACGTTGCGCGGGTCGATCGGGGCGGCGGGGGCCGGCAGGTAGCCGGAAAAGCCGCGCCGGCCGGTGGCGTAGGCGAGGGGAACGCCGTGGAGATTGCCGCTCGTGGTGGTGTCGAGGGTGTGGAAATCCGCGTGCGCATCCAGCCAGAGCACGAACAGGGGCCGGCCCTCCTGCGCCGCCCGGCGCCCGAGCCCCGACAGGGTGCCGGCCGACAGGCTGTGATCGCCGCCGAGGAAGATCGGGATGCCCTCGGCGCTGTGCCGGTAGGCAGCCTCGGCCAGGGCCTCGGTCCAGGCCGCGAAGGCGCCGAGGTGGCGCAGGGCCCCGTTGGGATGGGCCCGCTCCACGGCGACGGCCGGCGCGAGGTCGCCCGCATCGACGATGGACAGGCCGAGGCCCCCGAGGGTCTCGGCGAGGCCCGCGGCCCGGTAGGCGCTCGGCCCCATGTCGCAGCCGAGGCGGCCGGCCCCCTCCTGCACGCGGGCGCCGAGAAGGATGCAGCGTCGGTTCGTCATGGTCGGGTCTCGCTCCGCAGCGCCGGTGGCACGGCCCGCTCGCGGGGCCGTGTCGCCGACGGGACCTTGCCAGGCCCGTGCCGGGGCCGGCGTGATCCGGCATGCCGTGCTGAAACTCTGCCGGGCGGAAGGGACTGCTGGGCGGAGGGCCTGCCGGGCGGAAGGCCTGCCATCGAAGGATAGGCGATCCCCATGACGCTTGTTCCGGGCGGGACGCCGCAGGTCTCCGCTGCCCCGTGCGGGGCTCGGAATCCCGGCCTCCATGTTTTGTTAACCAGTCCGGCCGCAGCGTGCCGCCGTTCCTCGGCCACCGGCGCGGTCGGCGGAACGGATGACAGCCTCGTCGATGAGTCCCGAATTTCGGCGGCGCGTCCATAATCCCGCCCGTTTCTCCGAGCCCACTGGCCCGGGTCCAGGCCCTGGATCACGCAGCGGCCACGACCCCGCACAAGGAGTCTCTCCTATGATCAAAACGCTGCTGGCGCTCTTCACCGTCGCCGCCGTCCTGGCGATCCGGGCGTTCCTGAAGCTCCTCTGGCTGCCGTTCCACAGCTTCGGCGGCCTCCTGCGCGGCCGTCCCGCCGCCACCTGAAGCCGCCCCCCGCCGGCGCCCGCTCAGCCGGTGCCGCGACCGGCCACCCTCCGGCGCGGCCGCCCCGCGGCCTTGCCGGCACCGTTACCCGCACCCTTGCCAGACTCCTTGCCGGCAGCCTTTCCGATCCCCCTGCCAGCCCCCTTGCCGACCCCCTTGCCGGCCGCACCGCCGGGCGTCGTCTTGACCGGCCCCGGCCTCGCCTGGCGCGCGGACGAACCCGTCCCCGTCGGCGCCGCGTGGGCGTCGAGGAACCGGCGACAGGCCTCGAACTGCGTCTCGATCTCGGGTGGGCAATCCAGGCCGCGCTCCGCCGCGAGGGTGCGGGCATAGCGCAGCATCGCCGCGCTGGGGGGACGCAACCCGCGATCCGCGCCCGGCGCCGCCGTTCGTGACGCGGCGGGACCGGCCTCGGCATCCAGGAAGACCCGGCAGCGAGCGAGGCTGCTCTTGCAGCCGCGGGGCAGTGCGATGCCCTTGCGGGCCGCCAGCGCCATCGCGAAGGCGACCATGGCGGGCGTCGGCGGACGATCCCCGCCCCCCGCCGGGCCGCGCCCCCCCGACGGCGGGATCAGGCTCGGGTCCAGGCTGACCACCTCCGCCTGCGCGATGGCGGCGATCAGGCCGTCGAGGCGGCTGCGGGTGCGCTGCCGGAAGGCTTCCGCCCGCGCCCGCGCCTCGACCCGCGTGGGAGCCCGGCCGATCTCGGCGAGCTCCGCCTCGAACGTGGCCCGGCCCACCGGGTCGCCATAGGCCGGGAACACCCGCCGCACCGCTGCGATGAAGGCGAGCCCCACCTCGGTCACCGTGAGGGCCGGGTCCTTGCCGTCCCCGAGGGCGAGGTAGTGGCTCTTCAGGAGCTTGGGCAGGATGGTGTCCCGGGTCGCGGCCGTGCCGAGCCCCTTCGGCTCGTTCGGGTTGACGGGATTCTCCAGGGCCCGCTTCGCCGCCGGATCGTCCACCTGGTCGATCAGGCGGCCCATCACCACGGGAAGCTCGCCCCGGGTGATCCGGCGGGGCGGCTCGGTCACGGCCTCGGCAATCTCGGCCCCCGCGGCCTTGGCCGCCTCCCCGTCGCGCAAGGCGGGCAGGCTGGTGGCGCGCGCCTCGTCGTCGGGCCGGGCCTTGCCCGGAACGAGATCGGCCTCGCCCTCGGCCTCCGCCCCGTAGAGGGCGCGCCAGCCCGGCACGCGCACGACGCGTCCGCTGACCGCGAAGCGCTTGGCGCCGAGGGGCGTCGGCACCTCGGCCACGACCTCCGTGCGCGCATCGATGCCGTCGGGCAGGTGGGCGGCCCCATAGGCCTTGGCCACGAGCTCCCAGAGGCGGGCGAGGTCCGCCTCGAGGCGCCCGCGCTCCGGCACCTTGCGGAGGGGCACGATGGCGTGGTGCTCGCCCGGATCCTTGACGTAGTGCCCCCGTGCCCCGCGCCGGATGACGGGCGGTTCCGCGGTCAGCAGGGCCCGGAGGTCCGCCAGCACGGAGGCGATGGCGGCCATCACCGCACCGGCATCCCCCGCCTGTCCGTCCGGCAGGCTGTCCGACTCGGTGCGCGGATAGCTCAGGTAGCCCTGGTCGTAGAGATCCTGCGCGAGTCGCGCCGTGTGCTGCGGGTCCCAGCCGAAGCGCTTGGCGCAGCGCCGGGCCAGGGTGTCCTTGGAGAACAGGCGCGGCGGCGCCCGGCGCACGTCGCGCTGCGTCACGCCGAGGGGGCCGGACCACGCGGCCGCCGCCGCCCGGATGGTCTCGGCCGCGGCGCGTTCGAAGATCCGCTCCTTCGGCAGGTGCCACAGGGTCAGGGCCGCCCCCGTGCCGGTCTCGGCGTGCAGCGCCACCTTGAAGAAGTCCTGCGGGACGAAGGCCCGGATGCGCGCCTCGAGGTCCGCCAGGATGGCCAGCGTCGGCGTCTGCACGCCGCCGAAGCGCCAGGGTTCGCGGAAGGCGGGCGGGCGCAGGCGCAGGGAGATCGCCCGCGTGCCGTTGAGGCCGAGATGGTAATCCTCGTATTGCCGGCACAGCGCCTCCAGGTAGGCGGCGTAGTCCCGCTCGCCGGATTCCGGCTCCCGGGCCAGGGTGGCGAAGGCCCGCCGGACCGAGACGTCGTCGAGGGCGCCGAGCTTGAGGCGGTCGACCCGGCCGCGCCAGCCGAGATGCTCCAGCACCTCCCAGGCGATCATCGAGCCCTCCCGCCCCGGATCGGTGGCGATGATGACGCGCTCGACGCCCCGCAGGGCCTGGCCGATCGCCGCGAGCTTGCCCGCATGCGACTGGCCGGACCGGTTGGTGCCGCAGATCACCGGCAGGGTGTCGAGGACGATCGGCAGGGTCTCGAACTGCCAGGCCTTCCAGTCCGGCCGGATCCGGCCCGGTTCCTCGGCGGCGAGCAGGTGCCCCTCGGCCGCGACGCAGACGGTGCCGGGCGAGCGGAAGTAGCGCTGGAGCTGACGCATCGCCGACGGCTTCTCGAAGAAGAACAGCGTGCGGCCGGGCGGGGCGGGAGACATGGGCTGGGCTGGGGATATGGGCGGGGCAGGAGACACGGGCGAGGCAGGAGACATGGAATGGTGCGCTGACGCTCAGGCGGCCTGCCCGAGGCCGTCTCCGTCCCGGAACCGGGCGCGCTGCGCCGTCCGTCCCGGCCGGTCCCGGCCCTGCGCCGGGGGCTCGACGGACAGGAAGGGCCGGACGAGGACGCGCCGGCCGCGCAGGTCGTGGACGGTCACGTGCCACTCCGCCCAGTCCCCCTGCTCGCCGAGGCTGCGCATCACCTCCCGCGCCACCGCCTCGGCCCGGCGCAGCAGGCGATGCGGCGCCCGGATGTCGTTCCCGACGGCGTCGAAGACACATTCGCGGCCGTTGGTGCAGTGGAAGCGGTAGCGGGCCATGCTGCTCTGACTCCCCTCGTCGACACCTGCTCGGACACCGCCGAGTTCACTCTCTGTTCTCATATGAGAGCAAGGGCGCCCGAATGGCAAGGGGTGGCCAGGCACAGGGTCCTGCACGCGCGTGCCGCAGGCGCACGGGACGATCGGGTCGCGGTGGGATCCGACGCGGCTACCGCCCGCCGGCGCCGCCCCGCATGCTCCGCTGCCGACAGGTGCGGCCCATATCCTCGAAGCCGGCGGGACAGCGCCGGACGCAGGCGCCGGCGGCATACTTGAGGGGAGGCCGGCAGGCCCGGCTGAAGCGCTGTTCCTGAAACAGGTAGTCCTTCGCGGGACTCTGCGCCGCGGCCGGGCCGGCCAGCCCCAGGGGAAGCGCGACGAGCGCCAGGCGGAGGGCGGCGTGGGGGAGGCGGGGCATCGCGTGTTCCGGGGCGGGGGCCTTGCGGGGGCCTTGCGTCCTTCGCCTCTACCACGTCCCGTCCGACCCGGACATGGGGGCCGAAGCACGGCGCGGCGTGCCTCGCCCGGAGGGACGCCGCGTATCCGCGGTGTCGCGAAAGGCCCGATGATCGGCTCGACCCGACTATCCGCGGACCTGTCCTCCGACCTGCATCGATCTCGACCTAACAACACTTTTGACATACTGCTTTTTGCAATACACGACTAATACCGCAGAGCACAAACTAGCCTATTTGTGGAACTTGTTCCTTCGTGGACCGTAGGTAGTCTGAACGGGCCTACCTTCGGTGATGCCATGTTGACCCTGTCCTTCCTTCTCCTGGGCGCCGCGGCCAGCCGCGCGTTCCGAGTCCCGGGCTTGCTGGCGATCGTCGCGCTGCTGGCGGTCGCCATGGGTCTCGAAGGCGCCCTCAACCAGAGGGACCTGACCTCCGTGCTCGGCGATGCCGTGCTGATGCTGGCGGCGGTGGAAGTCTCCTATCTCGCCGCCGCCTGGCTGTAGGATGCGGCAGCCCGCCCGCTGCCGCACGGGAAAGTCTGAGGCGGGGGAGGGGCTGCAACCTCAAGGACTTTGGAGCCAACCCGAGGCCTCTTGCGCCAAGCCTTCCCGGCGGCCCGCGGACGATGGGCCCAGCGATCGGCAAAGGTCCGGCCGGGATACGAAGGAGGTCGGATCGCTCTTCCAAACACCGTCATCGCCCTGGAGCGCCAGCCGGCCGCGCCGCGATTCGGAAATTTCCTGCGCAACCTCCGTGTATTCTGCAGCATTATTCATGATCGCCCCAAACGTCCGAGCGGGGTCAACCGGAGTGTGACGGATGAGTGCCGGCTATCCACTTTTGATACTGGCCCTGGGAACCCTCGGCGGCATCGGCTTCCTCGCCCTCGCGGCCCGTAAGCAGGTCGCCGACCTGAAGAACGACCCGAAGCGATCGAGCTTCGTGCGGGACCACGGCGGCACGCCGCGCGAGAACATGCCGGGCACCGAGCACTGACGGCGCGCGCGGGGCGCCCCGACCGCGGCGTCCCGCTTGCCGAGGCAGTCTTCTCCCGACGTACGGGAACCGGTGTCCGGGCCAGCCGTTGACAGTCAGATTGGAATTGATCTAATTCGCAACTGAGCGCGGCCTTCGCCGCCGCGCACTTCCAAAGGTGCTCCCATGGCCGGCCACGCGCATTGCGACAGCTGCAAGTTCTTCGACGAGCACAAGGTGAACGGCGCCCAGGCGGCCGGCGAAGAGGGCTTGTGCCGCTACAACCCGCCCGTGACCCAGCCGGCCCCGGAGTCGAAGGGCCTCTGGCCGGTGGTCGCCACCAGCGACTGGTGCGGCCACTTCACGCCCGAGATGTCGGCCGCCGAGTAAGCGGCCCGCACCGCCTCCCGTCAGGGGCCAGCCTTCGGGCTGGCCCTTTTTCGTTTCGGCCGCGGCCGCGAACGGATCATGTCGGAACCGCCCGGACCGGCCGCCGTTCGGGCCGTGGCGCGGATGGGGCTTCCCGCGCGCGGCAGCGGCGGCTCTAGAGGGTGTTCCGTTTCAGGGATGCCGCGACCCGCCCGCCGCTCACCTCGGCATCCGGGTTGCGAACCTCGCGCATTCGCGGAGCGGATCCGGTCGTCAGGTAGACCACCACCGTCAGTGCCAGGAGCACCTTCGCGCCCATCGCCCTTGCCCTCATCGTTAAGAGGGGGTGGATAGGATCGATCCCTTTCGACTTTGTTGCAGTGCGATGGCCCGATGCGCCGCCGCAGCGCCTTCCGCAGGCATGGTGAACAAATCCTCAAGGCGCCCCCGCGGCGCCGGGATCCGCGTGTCATCGTCCCGCGGATGCGTCGGCGGGGACGGGCTCCTCCGACGCCCGGCGTCGCCACGCCCGATCGCGGGGGGCCGCGATCCCCCTTAAGCGGCGGAGGCCGTCGTCATGGCCCGCTCCAGGAACGCCGCCGCGTTCGCGATGGCCTCGCGCCCTTCGGCCAGCTCGGCATGGAACATGTGCCAGACGTGGAACATGCCCGGCCAGACCTCCAGCGAGACGCGCACGCGGTTCTCGCCGAGATGCGTGGCCAGCCGGATGGCGTCGCTCAGCATCAGTTCGCCTTCGCCGATCTGCACCAGGATCGGCGGCAGGCCGCGGACATCCGCGAAGACCGGGGATGCCTCCGGGCTGTTCGGCAGAGCGCCGCCCAGGAAGGTCCTGGCCATCAGGTCGAGGCCTGCCCTGGTGTTCAGCAGGTCCAAGCCCTCGCGATTGACCATCGACGCGCCGGTGTGCTCGAGGTTCGCCCAGGGCGAGAGGGCCGCCCCGCCGGCCGGCAGCTTCACGCCGGCGTTGCGGGCCATGACCATCACCGAGACCACCATCGCCCCGCCGGCCGAGTCCCCGGCGAAGGTCACCGATGCCGGATCCTGCCCCTGCGCGATCAGCCAGCGGTACGCTGCGAACGTATCCGCGATCGGAACGGGGAACGGGTGTTCCGGCGCCAGCCGGTAATCGGGCAGGTAGACGCGCGCCTTCAATGCCGTGGCGAACGCCGCGGCCAGCCCGTGATAGCCGCCCGGTCCGCCGACGATGTAGGCCCCGCCGTGGATGTAGAACAGCACGCGGTCCCCCTCGACCTGCGCCGGCGTGATCAGTGTCGCCGGCACGCCCCCCATGTCGACCGTCTCGATCCGCATGTCGGCCGGGGTCGGATGCTCGGCCATCGTGCGGATGTACGACCGGCGGATGTCGTCGAGCCTCACCGCCGTGTTCTGCCCCAGGATGACGGGGGCGAGATCCCGCAGGCTTTCGGCCCATTGATCGAGACGGTGACGCACGGTGTCGTTGAAGGTCATGTCGCGGGCTCCTGATGGCGTTGATCCGTTCACCTGCCCGTTATACGCCGGTGATTGGCGACGGGGCGTCGACACTGCGGAGGAGCGGCAACGCCGCATGGCACCGGGCAACATCAACGACATCGTCGCCTTCGTCGCGGCCGCCGAGGCCGGCAGCTTCGTCGGGGCGGCGCGGGCCCGCGCGATGACGCGGTCGGGGATCGCCAAGAGCGTCGCCCGCCTCGAGGACCGTCTGGGTGTCCGCCTGTTCCACCGGACGACGCGCAGCCTGGGGCTGACCGACGACGGCCGCGCGTTTCTCGATCGCTGCACGCAGATCCTCGCCGACCTCGAAGCGGCGGAAACGTCGATGTCCGATGGCGGCGGGGAGCCGCAGGGCCTGTTTCGCATGACCGCGCCGATGACGTTCGGCCGCGTCGTGATCCTGCCGCTGCTCAACGACTTCCTCGCCTGCTGGCCCCGGCTGAAGGCGGATGTGAGCTTCACCGATCGGGTCAGCGACCTCATCGAGGACGGGATCGACCTGGCGATCCGGATCGGCGAGCCCCGCGCGAACAGCCGCCTCATCACCCGGACGCTGACCCAGCAGCACGATCTGGTCGTGGCCAGTCCCGCCTACCTGGCGACCCGTCCGGCACCGCAGCATCCCGACGATCTGGCGGGGCATGACTGCCTGAATTACGTCAGCGCCGGGCAGAGGCGCCCGTGGCGCTTTACGGTCGAGGGCAGGACCGTCGCGGTCACACCGCGCGCCCGCCTGTCGCTCGACAGCGGCGAGGCGCTCCGCGACGCGGCGGTCTCCGGGGCGGGACTGGCGTTCCTTCCCGGCTATGTCGTCGAACGCGACCTGGCCGAGGGCCGGCTGGTGGCACTGGTCACGGACCATGCCGCGCCGCCGGTGCCGATCAGCCTCATCTATCCCAGCCGCCGCCATCTCGCCCCGAAGGTCCGCCGCTTCATCGATCTGTTGGTACGGGCCGTCTGACGGGGTTCAGGGCGTCGGAACGGGTGATGGCGGCCTGCCCCCCCTTGCGCGTCGCGACGGGTCCGGGCCGGCATCGGCGTCTGGATCGCCGAAGCGGTCCTGCCGGCCGCCGCCCCGCTCAGGATCGCCGCGGCGACCATCCCGGTCTTGCCGGCAAACCCGAGCCGTTGTTCGTCGTCAGCGGATCTGGGGCCGTCTGCGGCGTTCAGCAGCGGAGGCTCCGGTCACTTCGGGGCGAGAGGTTCGGCAGCCTGCGGGCGCGGGGCGTCCAACGCGGGAGGGTGGTCCTCGACAACACCGCCCTGCGCGCACCATGCGGCGGCTGGGGCTGCCGGACCGCTGCGACACCAGCCACGCCTTTCGCGAGCACATCCGGAACCTGGGCGCGCGGCCCGCGATCCCACCCCGGCGCCACGCGGCGCCCGTCGCTTGCCCGGACGGGATCGACGACAACCGCCGTCAGGTCGCGCGCCCCTGGGCCGGGCTCGAAGAGTGGCGCGCCCGTGTCACCCGATCCGAGACGACCGCCGCCAGCGTCATGGGCGCCCTCTGCCGCGCCGCAGCCCGCGATGGGATCACGCGATGACAGACCCTAGTCGAGCGGGGCCTGGGCTGGGTCGCCGACGATCTCACCGTCAGGCAAGGCGCTCGCTTCCCAGCGCTCGCGGCGGGGTTCGATGCCCCGGCGCGGCGACGCGCAGCCATCGCAGATCGACGACACGGCGCGGCGCGCCCGCGTCGCGATCCTTCGATCGAAGGCGTCCATCACCGCCACGGACTTGGCATGCGCCTCCTCGAGCGGGCCGTTGGCCCTGGCAGGATCGGTCTCGCCCGGTGTCCCCGTCGCGCTTTGAAGCGGCAGTCGGACGCGACGGGTCGATGGCCGAGCCGCAGCATCCGGGGCGGCGCTACAGGTGAGGATGATCAGCGGTAAGACAACGACACGGAGCAAATCGAGAGATCCTGGACTGCCGCCGTATTGATCGGCATCTGAGCCAAACCAAGGCCGACCTGCGACGCAGCGCGATACCTGAGCCGAGATGTCCTCGTCATCCGACTTCCGGTCGACGAACCCTGGCTTCAGCGGCGGGAGAACTCAGCGGCCGAGGCGAGATCGCCCGCGGACACCGCGACCAGCCTGCGAAAGGAATCATTAAGCAGATATCGGTTCTCATGAAGACTTCCGACGCAATGCCCGCCACGGCTGTGATATGCTCAACGCCCACCAAGACAGCAACGCGGTTACACCTGCACCCAAATTGGGTGACGCGCAGCCGACACAGTCTTGCGAATAATGATTAAAGCATGGTTTGGAAGGTGCACTTCCAAGCCAACATGCTGAGTACGTCGGTGAGCACGCGCGCATGTCCGGGCATCATTCTGGTGTCGGCCGCACATGAGCAGCCATAAGAAACGTTCAAAAGCCAAAGTCATATTGGTTGGAGGGGAAATTGGCGAATACGTTTGCGTCTGTCTTCGCAAGCGGCAATCAAGATGTCGACGGATTGCTATCGGGGGTGCGCTGGGCGAACCCTCAAATCACGTTCAGTTTTCCGACAGACCCCGCTCAGTACCAATATAGTGGCGAGAAGAACAACAACTTCGAGGCATTCAGCGCTTGGCAGCAGGAGGCTGTCCGGAGCACCTTGAGCCACATTGCTTCGGTCGCGAATGTCAGTTTCACCGAGGTGGCTGGAGGGGCCGGCAATTTGCGCTTTGCGATGTCGGATACGCCCTCGACCGCGTGGGCCTACTATCCGGGCAATACCCCCCAGGCCGGCGACAGTTGGTATGGAAACACGAATGGGTGGTACGATCATCCAGTCGTCGGAAATTATGCTTTTTACTCCATCGTTCACGAAATTGGGCACGCGCTCGGCCTGAAGCACGGTCACGAGACCGATAGCTTCGGCGCCATGACCTACGACCATGATTCCAGCGAATATTCGCTCATGACCTACAATTCCTATGTCGGGTCTGATGGAATGTACGCCTACAACGAGGCCAATGGCTTTCCTCAATCGCTGATGATGTACGATATTGCGGCGCCGCAATACATGTACGGAGCGAATTATAGCGTCAACGCCGGCGATAACGTGTACCAGTGGAGCCCCGATACAGGTCAGCTCTCGATTGACGGAAACGGGTTTTATGTCCCGTCGCAAAATCGCTTGTTCATGACGGTTTGGGATGGCGGAGGACATGATACATACGACTTCTCAAACTATGGTACGGACCTAAGTATCGATCTGTCCCCCCGGGGGATGGACGGTGACCTCCGCTGGTCAGTTGGCCCTGCTCGGTGCCGGCCATTACGCGGTCGGCAATATTGCCAATGCGCTCCTCTATGACGACAATCTAGCGTCGATCATCGAGAATGCCATCGGCGGCGCAGGCAACGATACGATCGTCGGAAATCGTGTCGACAATGCCTTGGCCGGCGGTTCGGGCAACGACACGCTGAATGGCGGCGCCGGAGCCGACCGGATGTATGGCGGCTTCGGCAACGACACCTTCGTGGTCGACAATGCCGGCGACGCCGTCATCGAGTACACCAACCAGGGCAGCGACACCGTCCTCGCCTCGATCGCCTACGCGCTCACCGCCAACGTCGAGAACCTGACGCTCACCGGCACCGACGCCATCAACGGCACCGGCAACACCCTGGCCAACATCCTCACCGGCAATGACGCCGCCAACACCCTGTCGGGCGGCGCCGGCGACGATCGGCTGGTCGGCCTCGGCGGCAACGACACGCTCGACGGCGGCGTCGGTAACGACACCATGGTCGGCGGCACCGGCGACGACACCTACGTCGTCAACGCGCGCGGCGACGTGGTCGTCGAGGCCGCCAAGGAGGGCATCGACACCGTGCTCTCCGCGATCAGCTACGATCTCGGGGCCAACCTCGAGAACCTGACCCTGACCGGCACGGCCGACCTCAAGGGCAGCGGCAACGACCTCGACAACGTCCTCGGCGGCAACACCGGCAACAACCAGCTCTATGGCAATGCCGGCAACGACCGCCTCGACGGCGGCCTCGGCGCCGACATCATGGCGGGCGGCACCGGCAACGACACCTATGTCGTGGACACCAGGGGCGACGTGGTGGTGGAGTATGCGGGCGGCGGCACCGACACGGTCGAGGCCTCGATCTCGTACACCCTGGATGGCGGCGTCGAGAACCTGACGCTGACCGGCACGTCCAGCATCGACGGCACCGGCAACGCCCTGGCCAACGTGCTGACCGGCAACGCGGGCGACAATCATCTCTCCGGTGGCGACGGCAACGACACCCTCTCCGGCGGGGAGGGCAACGACACGCTCGACGGCGGCACGGGCAACGACACGCTCTATGGCGGTACGGGCGACGACACCTACATCGTCGACAGCCCGACCGAGCGGGTGATCGAGCTGGCCAATGAGGGCACCGATACCATCCTGGCTTCGGTGACGTTCAAGCTGCAGGCCAACTTGGAGAACCTGACGCTGACGGGTCGGGAGGCCATCAACGGTACGGGCAACTTCCAGTCCAACATCCTGATCGGCAACGATGCGGCCAACGTCCTCGACGGCAGCGGCGGCAAGGACGTGCTCATCGGCGGGGGCGGTGCGGACACCTTCGTGTTCCGCGCGGGCGAGACCAACGGCGACAAGGTCATGGATTTCACCGCCGCGGGGGCGGCGGGCGATCATCTGGCGTTCTACGGCTTCGGCTCAGGGGCCAAGCTGATCCACGCAGCTGGGGGCACGGACCTCTACACGATCACGGCGGATACCGACCATGGTGGCGCGAGCGAGACGTTCCAGCTCGCGGGCGTGACCGACCTCGACCTCGGCGCGGGTCAGGGTCACAACGACATGATGCTGTTCGCCTGAAGCAAGACGGACTGACGGCGAACAAGCCCGCGGCGCCCTGAGGTGCCGCGGGCTCGGCCTTGCCGTTCGGGCTCGTCGAGCCCGGCAGCAATCCGACCGGGCGTATCCGTGAGCGCCATCGCATCGGCGCTGACCCGGCCTTCCTCATCGAGCCCGCTCGACCCGACCCGGCGCCGCCAGGCCGGCCTGCGGTTCGCCCGTGGCGATCACGGCGGGACGAGGTCGCCGCCGCCCGGCTGGCCGACGCAGACGCGGATGGCGTCGCTGCCGGGATCGTCCCTGACGAAGGTGCCGCCCGGGCCGGTGTCGAGCAGGGGAGGCAACTCTGGCGGCCGGTCGTCCGTCGCGGCGAACGGCGCGCTCGGCCTGTCCTGGTCAGACCGCGGGCGTCTGTGGCGACGGGCAGGGGCTGAGTCGGCGCCGGCAGGACGGCGAGATCCGCGCCCGCGAAGCCGAAAATGTCGTTGGCCGGGGCGGTGAGGCTGTCCTGCGTGATGGGGTCGAGGCCCGCCTCGCCGTGCGCCTCGGCCTGGGTGGCGAGGCTGCAGGTCAGCCGCCACGCGGCCGCGCCCACCGATGGGGTCGCTGAGGATTGGGCTGGCCGCACCGACGCGGTGCGTCCGCGCGTTCGCGGTCAGGATCAGCGGGCGCGGGTCGACCTGCCAGATGCCGCGACCGTGCAGTGGCCGTTGCCCGGCGCGCCGGCCTGAAGATCGCCGAGCGCATCAACAGCCGAGGCTGATCGCGGCCTCGGCCGACGCGACGTGCCGGGTGGCATCCCATCCCGCCCCTGAAGGCGCGCTGGGCGTTGATGCGACCTCACACACAGAACAATGTGCCGGTCAGCCGGCCAGAGCCTGCAGCTCGGCTACGCCATCGTGCAGGACGTAGCCGCGGCCCCAGACGGTCTCGATGTAGTTCTTGCCCGAGGAGGCGTTGGCGAGCTTCTTGCGCAGCTTGCAGATGAAGACGTCGATGATCTTCAGCTCGGGCTCGTCCATGCCGCCGTAGAGATGGTTGAGGAACATCTCCTTGGTCAGCGTCGTGCCCTTGCGGAGGGCAAGAAGCTCCAGGATCTGGTATTCCTTGCCCGTGAGCTTCACGTAGCTGCCTGCGATCGCGACGGTCTTCTGGTCGAGGTTCACGACGAGGTCGCCGGTGGTGATCACCGACTGAGCATGACCCTTCGAGCGCCGCACGATGGCCTGGATGCGGGCGACGAGCTCGTCCTTGTGGAAGGGCTTGGTGAGGTAGTCGTCGGCGCCGAAGCCGAGGCCCTTCACCTTGTCCTCGATACCGGCCATGCCGGACAGGATCAGGATGGGCGTCTTGATCTTCGAGGCACGCAAGGACCGCAGCACCTCGTAGCCTGAGATGTCGGGCAGGGTCAGGTCGAGCAGGATGATGTCGTAGTCGTAGAGTTTGCCGAGATCGATCCCCTCCTCACCCAAATCGGTGGTGTAGGTGTTGAAGCTCTCGGACTTGAGCATCAGCTCGATGCTCTGCGCAACAGAGGTATCGTCCTCAATCAGCAGCACGCGCATGGGCCAGGATCCTCCAAAGGTTGAGGCATCCTGAACGGGCATCGCGAACAAACCGTTAAGGTTGCACCGAGGCCAAACAAAACAACGGCCACGGACGCTGGGGCACGGTGCGCGTACATCCGGCGTCACCCTATCTCGGCATCGTGGCCGCATCCGATCGGGCCGTAGAGCCATGATCGGTCTGGGGCCAAAGTGGGGATCGGATCGTTAACGTTCAATGAAGCCGCCCCGCCGCCCGATCCGAGCCCGGGCCGGCGGGGCGGTTCGTCCCTGTCACCGACGAGCCGGTACGCAACAGGGCTCGGCCTCGGGATGCAGGCCTTCGGTGACCCGGTCGGTCGGCGTCGCGCGTGTCGATGTGGGACCGCGATGTCGCCCCTGAGCGTCCGGGTCGCGTCGGCGCGCCGCATGGCGATCCAACTTCCGCGCCGGAGAGCTTATGCGGCCTTGCCACGATCCTTGGCCTTCGGCTGCGGCTCCTCGCTGCGATCGCCGACCCGGCCGAGGCCGATCGACTTGGCCAGGGCCGAGCGCTGGGCGGCATAATCCGGAGCGACCATCGGGTAGTCCGCCGGAAGGCCGTAGCGCTGACGGTAGCTGTGCGGATCGAGGCCATGACCGGTCAGATGGCGCTTGAGCGTCTTGTACGTCCGGCCGTCGAGGAAACTGACGATGCCGCCGGGTGTCACCGACTTGCGGATCTGCACAGGCGTAGCCTTCTCATGGACCTCTTCCGGAGGAGGCTCTGCCATGCCGGTGGCGAGGCGCGTGAGGGCCGCCTGGACACTCTGGATCAGCCCCGGCAGTTCGGACACCGGGGTCGAATTGTGTGAGACGTAGGCGGAGACGATATCGCCGGTGAGGTCGATAAGGTTGGAGCTCTGGTTGTCGAAGCTGTTCGTCATGCTGCCATCTGGTTGTGAAGATCTCAGAGAAAGGCATGATCGATACAAGATTAATGTTCAAGAGGAACGTAGCGTGCTTCGCGCTCCCGTACACATCCTATGTCCTATAGCCTTCTTAGACATTTCTCATGCTGCGCCGATGCGATCCGAGCTGGCAGGTGTTGCTATCGGACCCGGACAATGTCCTGACGGGGTCGTCGAGGGCCAACGCCTGAAACGAGGACGGCGGAGCTTTCGCCCCGCCGCTGGTCGTCTCGATGCATCGAAGGCTTAGCGGGCCGTGCCGCCCGAGGTGCGGCCGAACTGCCAGACGGGAAAGTTATTTTGCTCGGCGTTGCCCTGCTGAGCGGAGGTGTAGTCCCGTCCGTAGCCGATGGAGCCGGTGATGATGTCGTCGTAGCTGCGGGCCACGTGGCTGCCGGGCGCCGCGGCGGCCGAAATCCCGGCGGGAGCGGTATAGCTCTGGGCCAGGGCGGGCGAGGCCATCGCGCCGAGGCTCAGGACGACGGCAGCAACGGGAGAAGCAAAACGCGTGTTCATGGCACAATCCACTTGGGTTTGCGCGGTCTCCGTCAAATGGCGGTGGGCCGTGACTTGTTCAGTGACCTTGATCTAGGCTTACCGCAGCGGGAATGCCGTGCCGTTTGGCACTCAGGCATCACATCGATAT
The DNA here is from genome assembly GCF_002917135.1 of Methylobacterium sp. V23. Lineage (NCBI taxonomy): Bacteria > Pseudomonadati > Pseudomonadota > Alphaproteobacteria > Hyphomicrobiales > Methylobacteriaceae > Methylobacterium > Methylobacterium sp. V23. The sequence goes on along the minus strand of NZ_PDHT01000038.1, from coordinate 1,344 downwards.
CTCGGCCTCAGGAGTACGACGTTTTGATCCGTCCACGAACGACCATGCTGTCCGCCGCGGCGCCGCACAGTCCGGCTCGGCCTCCTGCGCCCCCCTGGCAGGAGGACATCGGACCGATCGCCGAAGCTCTGCTGAGCCTCGTTGCCGCCGTCGAGAGTGGCCCCACGGCTGGACCCGCGGTGAAAGCCTTCCAGGCGGCGATCCGGCGAAAGGGCGAGGAAGCCGCGGCAGCCGGCGGCCCCGAGGCCATGGAGGCTGCGCTGCGCATCGTCGCCGATGCCGCTCAGGACCGTGCCGAGCGGCGCACGCGCATCATCGACAAGGCCTGGGCCGGCTTGAACGGCTGGCGGCCCGAGGGTCGCCAGCCGTGATGTTCTCAATAGCCGTCGTAGAATCGACGCGGACGGTCGTACCCGTAGCTCTCCCGACGGCCATACCCTTCACCGTAGCCGTAGGGCCGTCCCTCGTAGAACCGGCGAGGTCCACCGTAGCCCCCATAGCCGTAGCCGCGGTCGTTCGGGCGGCAGCGGCCCCAGGGATTGGGATGGAAGCCGGGTCCGCAGCCACCGGCGACGAATTCGATGACGGGCTCACCGCGGCCCTCTTCGAAGGGATCGAACGAAAGGGAAGCCGCGTGGACGGACGTTGCCAGACCGAGTCCGGCAAGCATCACCGTAGCTATCCCGAAGGCCTTCACGCGTACCATGACCTGAACCTCATTGGCGTCCGGTCTCTGCTCAACCGACCGGCAAGAGCGAAGGCTGCGCCTCGGCTGCTGAACCATGGCTGACGCCTGCCACGGCGTTCCGTTCAGGCCGCAACGTGAGCAGCATCCCTGAGGGACCCGTTGGCTTGGTTCTGGATCAGGCCCCGAATACGCCGGCCGGCATCCCATTCGTCTCCTCGAGGCAGGTGGGGCGTTGACGGTTTCGCGGCCTTCCGGCTTCTCATGGAACCAATCGAGCGCCCGTCAGTTAGGGCAGCCCCAACAACATGGTAAGTAAAACCCTAACGCAGTCTTGGACCATCTGGCGCTTCATCAATCTGATCTGGGTGTTGCGCATCTGCACTAGTCGCCAAGTCTGCCCTGTCGCTAAGGTGTCTTCACACCGCACCGAGAGTGCGCGGCAGATTTCACCGGCAGACCCACCATGATCAAGACTCTCATCCTCGCCAGCGCCGCCACGGCCCTTCTCGCCGGCGCCGCCTCCGCCGCCGACCTTCCGCGCCGCGCGGCGCCCCCGGTGTTCGTGCCGGTGCCGGTGTTCACCTGGACCGGCTTCTACGCTGGTTTCAACGCCGGTTACGGCTTCGACGCCTCCAGCAACAGCCAGCCGACCGTCA
>NZ_PDHT01000037.1:0-37953 GCF_002917135.1 Methylobacterium sp. V23 | reverse complement strand
TCCACCAGCTGCCCGGCCACGGCGTCCCGTCCGACGATGCCAACGATTCCGCACATGGGTTTTCGTGTCTTTCAAGAGTCCGGTTCGCGGCACGAGCGGGCCGCGTCATCCCAGGCTTGTATCGGATCGGGACGGGCGCACGCCAGCCACCCGGCCGCCGGGGTCGGTCCGGCCCGGGTGCACAAGTCTGGCCCGGCAATCCTGAACGCGGGCTTGCCGGACGCGCCGCGAGCCCATGAGACGCGCCGCGGGTTTGCCGGACGCGTCGCGGGCCCATGGGACGCGCCGCGGGCGCGTCCTACGGCTTCTTGGCCCGCGCCGCCTTCTCCGCCTGCAGGGCCGCGCGCTTGCCCGGCGCCCAGCCGGCCACGATGCGCTGGCGGCCCCGCGACACCGCCAGGGCGTCGTCCGGCACGTCGCCGGCGATCACCGACCCGGCGCCCACGATGGCGCCCGTGCCCACGCGGACGGGCGCCACCAGGGCGGTGTTGGAGCCGATGAAGGCGCCCGCCCCGATCCGGGTCCGGTGCTTGTTCACCCCGTCGTAGTTGCAGGTGATGGTGCCGGCCCCGAGATTGGCCCCCGCCCCGACCTCGGCGTCGCCCACGTAGGTCAGGTGGTTGGCCTTGGCGCCCGGCCCCATCCGGGCGTTCTTCACCTCGACGAAGTTGCCGATGCGCGCCCCCGTCTCCAGCACCGCGCCGGGGCGCAGGCGGGCATAGGGACCGATCTGGACGCCGGCCGCCAGGGTGGCGCCCTCCAGGTGCGAGAAGCTGTGCACCACGCAGCCCTCGCCCACCGTCACGCCGGGCCCGAACACCACGTGAGGTTCCACGAGAACGTCCCGTCCCAACACCGTGTCAATGCTGAAGAAAACCGTTTCGGGCGCGATCAGGGTCGCGCCCGCCGCCTGGGCCGCCCGGCGCAGCCGTCCCTGGATCTCGGCCTCGGCCACGGAGAGCTGGATCCGGTCGTTGACCCCCTGCGCCTCGGCCTCCGACACCGGCACCACCGTCACGGGCAGGCCGTCCGCCACCGCCAGGGCGACGGCGTCGGGCAGGTAGTACTCGCCCGCCGCGTTGGCGTTGCTGATGCGGTCGAGGAGGGCGAGGGCGCGGTCGCCCGAGAGGGCCATCAGCCCGGCATTGCACAGGGTGACGGTGCGTTCCGCGGCCGTCGCATCCTTCTCCTCGCGGATCGCCAGCACGCGGTCGCCCTCGGTCAGCACCCGGCCGTAGCCCACCGGGTTCGGCGTCGTGAAGGCGAGCACCGCGACGGCCGCCCCCTCCGCCAGGGGAGCCCGCAGCCGCGCCAGGGTGGCGGCGGTGATGAGGGGCGTGTCACCGAAGGCGATCACCACGTCGTCGTCCCCCGCCTCCAGGGCGGCGCGGGCGGCCAGCACCGCGTGCGCGGTGCCGAGGCGCTCGGCCTGGGGGTAGACCGTCGCGCCGGGCGCCAAGGCGGCGATCTCGCGGGCGACCGCGTCCTGGCCCGGCTCCACCACCACGGCGATGCGGCCGGCCCCGGCCCCCTGCGCCGCGGCGAGCACGTGCCCCAGCATGGTCCGGCCGGCGACCCGGTGCAGCACCTTCGGCAGGTCCGAGCGCATTCGCGTGCCCTTGCCGGCGGCGAGCACGATGGCGGTGAGGCTGCGCCCCGTCTTCCTGATCGTCTGGTCCGTCATCGCGCGTTCCGCCGCTGGCCGAGCACTTGCGCTGGTCGAGCCCTTGCTCGAGCGATTGCTCCTGCGGCGGGGCTAAAGCCCGGACGGGGCCGTTTCAAGTCCGGACCCTGCGCCGGACAGGGTCGCGCACGCTTCGACGAGGTCCGAACGAACGGTCTGGAGCCTTTCGGCGTTGACCGCCGCGGTTCGGGACGGCTTAACCACCGGTTCAGGGCTCCGCATGGTAAACCGCCCGTAGCCCCTCGCCTCAACTCCGCGCGCGCCCCGCGCCGACCCGACGGACCCGATGACGCCGCCGAACCCGGATTTTCCCGCCGACCCGACCGCCGACGGCCCGACCGCCGCCGGACCTTGCCGCCGCAGCGTGCTGCGGCAGGCCGGCCTCGCCGTCCTCCTGAGGCCGACCGGCCTCGCGGCCTTGACCGGCGGGTTCGCCGCCCTGTCGGGCCGGGCTGCCGCCGCCGACGAGGCTCCGGCCCTGCCCGCCGACGGCACGCCGTTCCAGCCCGGCCTCGTCACCGATCTCGCCCGGGCCCTGGCCAGGCGCCCCTACGCGGCCCCCCGCATCGACGACCTGCCGGACGCCCTGACCGGCCTCAACCGCGAGCAATACGCCGCGATCCGGACCCGGCCCGGCAGCGCGGTCTGGGCCGAGGCCGGCCTCGGCTTCACCCTGGAGCCCCTGCATCGCGGCTCGGTCTTCCGCTCCCGCGTGGCGCTGGCCCTGGTGGAGGAGGGCGTCGTGCGCGCCCTGCCCTACGATCCCGCCCGGTTCGAGACGGAGGGCGTCGCCCTCCCGGCCTTCAAGGACGACCCCGGCTATTCGGGCTTCCGCCTCCGCGCCCGCTTCCGCGGCGGGGAGCTCAGCGACTTCGCGATGTTCCAGGGGGCGTCGTTCTTCCGACTTCTGGCCGCCGGCCAGGGCTTCGGCGTCACGGCCCGGGCCCTGACCCTGCGCCCGGCCGACGCGAAGGGCGAGGAATTCCCCGAATTCCGCGCGATCTGGATCGAGCGGCCCGGCCCCGGCGGTCCCCTCGTGCTGCACGCCCTGGTGGATTCTCCCTCCGCCGCGGCGGCCCTGCGCATGAGCCTGCGCCCCGGCGACGCCTCCCTCTGCGACGTCGAGGGCACGGTCTTCGCCCGCGCGGCCATCGACCATCTGGGTCTGGGCGGCATGACCACGAGCTACCTGTTCGGCCCCCACGACCGGCGCGGGGCGGACGACGCCCGCGCGGGCGCCTCCTCCAGCGGCGGTCTGCAGATCCGCACGGGCGCCGGCGAGGCGATCTGGCGCCCGGTGCGCAACCCCCAGACCCTGCAGATCTCCTCCTTTCTCGACGAGAACCCGAAGGGCTTCGGCCTGATGCAGCGGGCGCGGGACTACGCCGCCTTCCAGGACGACGTGCAGCACTGGGAATGGCGCCCGTCCCTCTGGCTCGAGCCGCTGGGGGCCTGGGGGCCGGGGGCGGTGACGCTCCTGGAGATCCCGAGCGATTCCGAGTTCAACGAGAACGTCCTGGCCTATTGGCGGCCCAAGGCGACCCTGGCGGCGGGGGCCGAGATGCCCTTCAGCTACCGCCAGCACTGGTGCTGGCAGCCGCCCGAGCCGCCGCGCGTCGCCCTGGTCTCCGGCACCCGCAGCGGGCGCGGCGCCGACAACCGCCGCCTGTTCCTGGTGGACTTCACCGGGGGCGGGATCGCCGCCCCCGGCGACCTCCAGACCCAGCTCAGCGCGGCCTCCGGGGCGATCCCGTCGAGCATCCTCTACCGCTACCCCGAGCGCGACACTCTGCGGGTGGCCTTCGAGCTCGATCCGAAGGGCGAGAAGTCCTGCGAATTGCGGCTCAACCTGCAGCGCGACGGCGCGCCGCTCACCGAAACCTGGCTCTACCGTTGGACCCCGTGACCGCATCCACCCTCCCCCCCGACGCGGCGGCCCAGGCCGCCCCGGCCCGTCCCGTGGATCCGGCCGCCCCGGCCCGCCCGGCCCCCCGGCCCTTCGCCGCCGCGATGCCCCCCGAGGCGCCGCTGCCGATGCCGGCGCAGGACCTGGAGCGTTGGGATCCGGCCACCGGCCACCGCCCGGCATCGCCCCAAGCCGAGCCGCATCAAGCCGAGCCGTCCCGAGCCAAGCCCTCCCGAGCCAAGCCCTGGCTCGCCCGCGCCTTCGTCTTCGGCGGGGCGGCGCTGCTCACCGCCTACGGCGCCCTGCAGATGTACGAGGTGGTGGCGGTCTCGGGCGGCACCACGGCGCTGCAATACGTGCTGCTCGCCCTCTTCACCCTGAACTTCTCCTGGATCGCGCTGGCCTTCACGGGGGCGATCCTGGGCTTTCTCGTGCTCCTGCGCGGGCTGAAGACCCCCGCCCTGCCCGAGCACCTGACCACCCGCACCGCGGTGGTGATGCCGGTCTACAACGAGGCCACCGCCCGCACCTTCGCGGGCGTCGAGGCGATGCGGGCCGAGATCGACGCCACCGGCTACGGCGCGGCCTTCGACTACTTCGTCCTGTCGGATTCGACGCAAGGGGATGCCTGGATCGCCGAGGAGCGCGCCTTCCTGGCCCTGCGCGACCGCTGGGGGGCGGAGCCCCGGCTCTACTACCGGCACCGGCCGAAGAACCACCACCGCAAGGCCGGCAATATCGGCGACTTCGTCTCCCGCTGGGGCGCGGCCTACGACCACATGCTGGTGCTCGACGCCGACAGCCTGATGACCGGCCCCTGCGTGGTGCACCTGGCCGCCGCCATGGAGGCGGACCCGGATGCCGGCATCATCCAGTCGCTGCCGCTCATCATCAACCGCAACACCCTGTTCGCCCGGGTCCAGCAATTCGCCGCGCGGATCTACGGGCCGGTGATCGCCACCGGACTCTCCGTCTGGTCGGGCCGCGACGGCAATTACTGGGGCCACAACGCCATCATCCGTACCCGCGCCTTCGCGGCCGCCTGCGGCCTGCCCGACCTGAAGGGCAAGCCGCCCTTCGGCGGCCACGTGCTCAGCCACGACTTCGTGGAGGCGGCCCTGATCCGGCGGGCCGGCTGGAGCGTGACCATGCTGCCGGCGCTGCCCGGCTCCTACGAGGAGAGCCCGCCCTCGCTCATCGACGTCGCCGTGCGCGACCGGCGCTGGGCGCAGGGCAACCTCCAGCACAGCCGCATCATCGGCACGGCGGGCCTGGCCCTCGCCTCCCGCCAGCACTTCGCCACCGGCATCGCCGGCTACGTCGCCTCGCCCCTGTGGCTGGCCCAGCTCGTGGTCGGTATCGCCCTGGTGCTCCAGACCGCCTACGTGCGGCCGGAATACTTCACCTCCGAGTTCGGGCTCTACCCGGTCTGGCCGCGCTTCGATCCGGTGCGCGCGCTCCAGCTCTTCGGCCTGACTATGGGCATCCTGCTGGCCCCGAAGGGCCTGGGCCTGATTCTCGCGCTGATCGACGGGCCGGTGCGCCGGGCCTGCGGCGGCGCGATCTGCCTCGTCCTGTCGAGCCTGATCGAGGTGCTGCTCTCGGCGCTCATCGCCCCCATCGCGATGCTGATCCAGTCGGGCTCGGTGTTCCAGATCCTGCTCGGGCGCGACACCGGCTGGAACCCGCAGCGACGCGACGACGGCTCGATCCCCTGGTCCGACATCGTGCGCCGCCACCGCTGGCACATGGCCCTCGGGCTGGTCACCGGGGTGGCGGCCTTCGCCATCGCCACCTCGCTGTTCCTCTGGATGTCGCCCACCATCCTGGGCCTCGTCCTGGCGATCCCGATCTCCTGGGCGAGCGGCCAGCTCGGCCTCGGGCTGGCCCTGCGGCGGCTCGGCCTGCTGATGACCCCGGAGGAGCGCACGCCCCCGTCCATCGCCACCCAGGCCGGCATCCTGAGCCGGCGCAACGCCGAGGCCGGCCTCGACGACGCGGATGCCCTCGCCGCGCTCCACGCCGATGCGGACCTCGCCGCGGCCCACGCGGCGATGCTGCCCGAGACCGCGCCGCGCCCGCGCGGGGTCATCGACCCCGACCGGGCACTGGCCCAGGCCAAGGTGGTGGAGGCGGAGGGCATCTCCGAGGCCCAGGCCTGGCTGACGCCGAAGGAGCGCATGGCCCTCCTGCACGACCGCGCCCTCCTCGACCGCCTCTCCCGCCTGGCGTCCTGAAGCCGGGCCGATCCGCCCGAACGAGCCCCGGTGCCGGCGGTGACGCGCCGCCGCCGGGTCCGGGCGGGGTTTTCGTTTCAATCCCGGCCTCTCGTCACCGCCACCGGCCCCCGCGCCTTTGCCGCGGGGATGCCCGGTGAGAGGATACGGCGTTCCACCCAGGAACACCGAGGAACACCTTCCCCCGCCCGGCCCAGCCGCGGCGGGTTTTTCGTGGGCGGAGCCGCCCGCGACCTTGCCAAGCGGCGGCGCGTCGGTTCCGGCGTCCGGATTGACGGACCTCTTCCCGACGGAACGGGAGGCACGCACGACGCGCGTCGCAACGGCGAGGTGTTCGACACCCGCGAGGCGGCCAGGGTCGTCATCGAGCCAGGGCGAAGGCCCGACGCCCGCATCCGCCCGCACGCCTCGCCCGGCGGCCACCCCCCCTGCGCCGGAGGTCGTCCCCTGGCCATCCGAACCGGGCAGCGCAACGCCGCTCGTCCGCCCCGCCATCGTCACGCGGCCGACGATGCCCGAACTTCGAACCGGGACCATGAGAGGGGGGCAGGCCACGCGCAGAGGAGATCGATTGGCGAGCGGCCACGACGCAACGTCGCATCACCGCCTCGGGGAGTCCTTGGCCGTGTCGCCGCAGCAGGCGCGGCCTTTCCCTCCCCCGACAGACCGTTCTGCCGTGGCCGGAACGTTCGCCACGGACGAGCCGTGACACACGGGCCGAGGCCGGAGGGAATGCCGATAGCCCTGCGATCGATGTCATGCGTTGGGGGAAACAATCTCCTGGCTTCGGTGACATCCGGACATGCAACGCCTCAAGACAGTCCCGCGGCGCTTTTTCAACGCCGTCAGACGATCGTTTCGTCAGTTCCTCGCCCTTCCGCTGGCCACCGTACTCTGCTTCGTCGGTCTGAATGCCCTGGTCTATCTGGGGGACCGATCCTGGTCCGGAGGCCAAGCACCGACCGGCTTCCGATGGCTTGGCAACCTTCTGGGCGACAGCGCCGCGCTTGGCAGTCTCCTGACCACGGTGGCGTCCAGCATCATCACCGTCACCTCGATCACGTTCTCTCTGCTGCTCATCGCCGTGCAGCAGGGTGCCGCTGCCTTGACAGCGCAGGTCACCGATCAGTTCATGGCCCGACGTACGAACCAGTTTTACTTCGGTTATTTCGTGGGTCTGTCGGTCTTTGTGCTGATGACCCTCGTCACCAACACGAGTTTTCACCGCCCGGTGTTCGGGACGACCCTGGCGTTGCTGCTGACCACCTCGGCCCTCTGCCTCATCATCGTGATGATCTACAACACCATCGATCAGATGCGGCCGGCACAGATCATCCAGTTCATCCACGGGCGGGTGCTCGAAGCCCGCGCGCAGGACCTCCGCTTGCTCGACGCGACGCGCAGGACGTCCCGGCCCGGCTGGCCCGTCGTGGCCGCGATGCGCGCCCCGGAAAGCGGATACGTCGTCGGCATCGACCTGTCCCGCATCACGAAGGCCGTGGCGCGACAGGCGAAGGGGGCGGTCGAGATCGAGTTCGACTTCGCGGTCGGAGCGTACCGCGCCGTGCAGGATCCTCTCTTCCGGGTCCGATGCCCGCCCGGTGTCACCCTCGATGCGGACGCTCGGGCGCTGATCGTCGACACGACCATGGCCGCGCTCGATTTCGATGAGGGACGTGACCTGACGCACGACGCGGCGTACGGCCTGCACCAACTTGCGACCATCGCCTGGACCTCGGTCTCGACGTCGAAATCGAACCCGAGCCCCGGTCTCTCGGTGATCCAGGCCCTGCGTGACATCATCGCGCAATGGAGCCCGGGCGAGACCGAGGCCCGGGAGGACGCGACGTCCTGTGTCGTCTACCGGGACGCTGCTCCGACGGTCGCGACCGACGCCCTTGAGGCCGTCATCGTGGTCGCGTCCGAGTCGATTCAGCCTCAGACCCTGGCCGAAGCGGTCACGACGATCGCGATCCTTCTGCGCCATGTCAGCCAGCCGACCGCCGAACGGCTCGCGGATGTCGCCCATCGCGCCTTGTCGAGCCTTGGCGAGCACGTCCTGACGCGTCAGCTGGAAGAGGCGCTCGCCGATCTCGCCGAGGCTTTGTGCGAGAGGGGTTTCAGCGCGATCTCGGCTGCCGTTTCCGACGCGACGACGGCTCTTGCCGTCAGCCTCGGCCGGCTGAACTCGCGCTCCACCCGTGTGCCGGGGACGACATCGTAGCGGACCGGGTGTCGATCGGATGAACTTCCCCGCGCGGGGTCGCACGGCGAAGGCAACGGGTTCGGGTCGGGTTCCGGTCGACTGGACGCCTCATGGCGCCGGTCATCCTGATCCAGGACACCATCGAAATGTTGCGGCTAGGCAACACAAGGTTTCTATCAAGTCGCCTTTTGGATTAGCTGCTTGAACGCCAAGAAATCGCGACGCTACAAATCTGCTTGAAGGCGAGCCGGATACAGCGTCAGACTCAATTTGAAGCAGTTTTTGCTTCTTTTTTGAGCCATGAGGCGTGATCTATAGCTTCCGGCGGCCTGGATCAGCAAGCCTCGAGGCGATTTGGAGATCTTCATGTCGGACCCCTCGCGTCTGCAGCCCTTGCGTGCTGCCGGACTGAGCTTCCTGTTGTGTGCGGGGGTGTCCCATGCGGCCCTTGGCCAGACTGCCGGCTATCAGGATCCCGGCCGGATCGGAGATGCCGCGAGCTGGCGTACGCCCGAGTACCTCGCCGATTACGGCAAGGCGTCGATGAACGCCGATCAGGCCTATGCCCGCGGCATCACGGGCAAGGGCATCCTGGTGGGGTCCGTCGACTCGGGCTTTCTCGGGACGCATCCGGAATTCGCCGGTCGTGCGACTGCCATCACCAACACGGGCAGCTATTCGTCCAGCAGCTTCCGCTATGACAGCGGCACGACGCGCTCGGACTTCTTCACCGCGGGCCAGCCTTATTCCGTGCTCGGCACCTGGGTGCAGGGGATCAACGACGACCATGGCACCCATGTCGACGGCACCATCGTGGCCAACCGCAACGGCATCGGCACGCACGGCGTCGCCTTCGGAGCGCAGCTGATCGCCACGAACACGAACGGGACCGACTCCTCGATCTACGGACCGAACGCAGACTACAGCTACTTCAAAGGTGCTTATGGCAACCTCGTGGCGCAGGGGGCGCGGCTGATCAACAGCTCCTGGGGCAGCCCGCCCCCGCGCGACAACTACAACACCCTGGCGGGGCTCACCGCGGCCTACGCGCCGTTCACCCGCCAGCTCAGCTGGCTCGATGCCATCGCCGAGGCCGGACGCGCGGGGGTGATCCAGGTCGTCGCCGCCGGCAATGCCGGGGTCAACAATCCGACGATCCGTGCGGCCCTCCCCTACTTCCAGCCCGACTTGGAGAAGGACTGGATCGCGGCCTCGGGTCTCAACAGCGCCGATCAGACGCAATTCAATCGCTGCGGCGTGGCCAAGTACTGGTGCATCGCCGCGCCTGGCCGCAGCATCGCCTCGACGGTGGTCAACCTCACCACCGGCGCGGCCGGATATGGCTCCAAGAGCGGCACCTCGATGTCGGCGCCGCACGTCAGCGGCGCGTTGGCGCTGGTGATGGAGCGCTACGCATACATGACCAACGAGCAGGCCCGCGACGTCCTGCTCACCACCGCGACCCACCTCGGCAGCGGCCCAGCGGATGTGCCGAACGAAACCTTCGGTTGGGGCAAGATCGATCTTGGGCGGGCGATGAACGGCCCCGGCCAGTTCCTCGGTCGCTTCAACGCCACGCTCGGTTCCGGCGTTGCCGATACGTGGTCGAACGACATCTCCGATGCGGCTTTGCGCCAGCGCTTCGTCGAGGACACCGCCGAGCATGCCGCCTGGGAGCAGACCAAGGTCGCGCGCGGCTGGACCGGCGGCCTTCCGGCCACGGCGTCGGCGGACGATCAGGCCGAGTACGGGTGGCGGGTGGCCCGCGACCAGGCCTACCTTGCCCGGACCTATGCGGGCGGCCTGACGAAGTCCGGAGACGGCTCCCTGCAGCTGACCGGAAACAGCACCTATACCGGCACCACCGAGGTGAACGGCGGCCTGTTGGCGGTGAACGGCTCGATCACCTCCCTCGCCAACGTCAATGCGGGCGGCACGCTCGGCGGCAACGGCCGCGTCGGCGGCTTGAGCGTCAGCCAAGGTGGTACTGTGGCGCCGGGCAACGGGATTGGCACCCTGAATGTGGCGGGGACCGTCTCCTTCGCAGCGGGGTCCACCTATGCGGTCGAGGTCGCGGCGGGCCGCAGCGACCGCATCGCGGCCACCGGTGCCGCCCGGATCGGCGGCGGCACCGTCTCGGTCTCGCTGGAGAACGCGACCGCTCCCTTGAGCCCGTCCGAGACCCGCAGCCTGCTCGGGCAGCGCTATACCATCCTCACCGCCGGTGGCGGGGTGAGCGGGCGCTTCGACGTCACGACGCCCCGCTACACCTTCATCGGCACGGACCTGTCATACGGCCTCAACAGCATCGACCTGTCGGTGGTCCGCAATGGCACCTCCTTCGCGTCGGTTGGCGCCACGCGAAACCAGGCTTCGGTAGGCGCGGGCATCGAGGGACTGGGAGCAGGCAATCGGATCTACGAGACCATCTTGATCACCACCGACCCGGCCAGCGCCCGCGGCGCGTTCCGGTCCCTGTCCGGCGACATCCACGCCAGCCTGGTATCGGCCGCGTTCGAGACCGCCTTCTTCGTGCGCGAGGCGATCCTCGATCGGCTGCGCTGGGGACCGACGCCGGGATCCACGGAGGCCACCGATTACGGGCTGCTGCCGGCGACCTACACTGCCGACCTGCCCGGCCGTGCCGCTCCGATCGCGCCCACAGCGATGCGCGTCATGGACCCCCGTGTGTTCGGTGTCTGGGGCCAGGGCTTCGGCAGCTTCGGTCAGGCCCGCACGGACGGCAACGCCGCGAGCCTCTCGCGTCAGACCAGTGGTTTCGTGCTCGGTGCTGATGCCAGGCTCGAGAATGGCATCCGGATCGGCGTTGCAGGGGGCTACTCCAACACCGGGCTCGACACCCCCGGCAGCCTGCAATCGGGGACCATCGAGAGTGGCTTCGGCGGCGTCTACGGCGGCTACGAACTGGGAGCGGTCTCCCTGCGCCTCGGTGCCGTCTACGCCGACAATTCCGCTCGCCTGCGTCGGAGCGTCTCCTTCGCTGGCCTGAGCGACAGTGCCTCGGCTCGCACCGGCGGCGACACCATCCAGGGCTTTGGCGAGCTCGGCTATCGCTTTGCCGTCGCCGGCGCGCCCGGCCCGTCGCCGTCGATCGTCTCGCTCGCCTACCTCGAACCTTTCGTGGGTGGCGCCCTCGTCAGGATCGGCCGGGATCGTCTGGCGGAAACCGGTGGCTTTGCCGCGCTGACCGGAGTGGCGCAGGACTACGACATCGGGACCTCGACCGTGGGTCTCCGCGGCCAGGCCAACCTCGACCTCGGCTTCGGCGCGCCCGTGTCGGCGCGTGCCCTCGTCGGGTACCGGCGATCCTACGGTGACGTTGTGCCGAAAGCTCTGCTCGCCTTTGGGACCGGTCCCACCTTCCTGACCGCGGGCCTGCCGATCGACCGGGATGCCCTGGTGGCGGAAGCGGGTCTCGATCTGCTCGTCGGACGCGGGACGACCCTCGGCGTCGCCTATACGGGTCAGGTCGGGGATCGCGCCCAGGATCACGCCGTGAAGGGCAACTTCACCTACCGCTTCTGAGCCCATCACGCGCGGCGCTGCGACGAGGCCGGGACCGCGCCCTCGGAGATTCAGCCGGCCCAGGGACGGGAGGGAAAAGGCGGCCTACGGGCCGCCTTTTCGGTTCGACAAAGTTAGGAAAAAGACTATTCGGCGCCAGGGCATTCATTGGCCCGACGCCCTGACGTATTTGCGTCCGTTCAGTAAGGAGACCCGCTGTTTTGCCTGGGCTTAAGATAAGCTCAACAAGACAGATAAATTCTGTCAGATCACCGCATTGTGAACGGTTTAAGCATCGCCTTGGACGCGGTTAGTTATTCGTCAACCATCACATCAGTAAAATAATTTGCCGATATGCTGAGGGTGCGACGTGGAACTGACATTCAGCTTGAACGCGATTCAGGTCCCGATCTTCGTCGTCGACGTTGAGCCGGGACCCCGCTTCCGCATCTTCGGCATGAACCGTGCGGCCGAGAAGGAAATTGGACAATCGTGCGAGAGCCTTGCCGGTCTCTTGTTCGAAGACTGTCTGGCACCTCATAAGGCTAGGATGCTGACCGACCGCTATGCCGTGTGCGTCCGGTCGCGTCAGTCGATGCACTTCGATGAGATCGGGGAGATGTCCCCGAACCAGGACTGGTATCGGACGACGCTCTCGCCGTGCGTCGATGAGGAAACGGGAAAGGTCGTCCGCATCCTGACGATCTGCCAGAACATCACCACGACGAAGCGTCTCGCCAAAGCGGCCTTCAAGGATGTGTTGACGAGTCTTCCGAACAGGCGCGGCTTCGAGACGATCGTCGACGATCGCTGTGATGAAGCGGCCCACTCGCATGTCGGCTTCTCCCTCGTCGTGGTCGACATCAACGATCTCAAGGCGATCAACGACACCCACGGGCACGGCGCCGGGGACGACGCAATCCGTTTCGTGGGCGCGTGGCTGACCGGATTTCTCCTCCCCGGCGAAACCGTCGCACGCGTCGGCGGTGACGAATTCCACATGATGCTCGAAGAGCCGACGCCAGCGCGTCTCACGCACCGTCTCGATCGCCTGCGTGAGGCTGCGGCGGCCGGGCTGGAGATCCAACAGATGCCCATCCGGCTTTCACTCTCCGCGGGCGGTTCTGTTTGGCACCTCGGCGATCCCGTCGCATCGATCCTGTCGGCCGCGGACTCTGCGATGTATGCCGAGAAGGACAGCCATCGCCGAAAGCGTTCGCCAGCCGAGATCCTCGCTAGCCTGTCCTGAAGACTCCGTCGACCCGGCGTTCCGCCACCCTCGCCCAACCGCGCAGGAGAACCGTACGGCGGCATCTGCCTCGTGCATGAATTGCCGACGTACCGGCGCCCGCGGGAAACTGGGACTTGCCGATCCGCAACACGACGGGTTCGCGAGGGACGCAGCCAGTCGCCGCGGAACGCGTGTGTCCGGTCTTACCGGATGATGCGGCATCGGCGTTGTCGGCCTGCAGCCGGCGATAACGCGCGAGCCATGCGCGGACTGTCGACCCGATGGACCGGATTGCTTGGGCAGCCTCGCGGCCTTGCGAGACCAAGACATCGACCGGGCGCAGCTTGGCGACGCGCGCGTCGGCCGCATGCTTCGTCCATCCCAGGATGACATCCTCCCCATGGCGCGAAGCCATGCCTGAGGGAGGACCACGTTTCCGGGGGCAGGCCACCGGCGGACGTGGCACGCGTGCGCCAAAACGAGCCAAGCCCTGACGTGGCGGATCCTCGGCCGCAACCCAGCCGGCGCCGTCGGCGGGACGAAGGTCGAGACGACGACGATGCGGGCGCGGGACGCCCAACCCGACAGCTCGGCTGTTCGCCGACTTCCGGCCGACGCGGATGTTCACGCCAGTCCTGCCGGGTGCGCTCTGTGGCTCGCGCCGCGCGGAGGTGACCGCGCTGCCCTGGAGAGCTCTCGACGTTGCAGCCGGGCCGCCGGCGATCGTCGAGAGCACCGGGCAGACCCAGCGCGGCACCCGGGCGAAGGGGACGAAGAGCGGGCAGGCTCGGCGCGTCGCTTCCACCACCTGCGGCACAGCCATGCGACACAGCGGCTGTGGCGCGGCAGCCACCCCAAGATCGCGCAGGAGCGCTGGGGTCACTCCGGCATCGGCATCACGCGCGATCCGTACGCCCCCGTGCGGCCGGGGATGCAGGAGGACGCCGCGGCGCAGGTTGACGCCGCCCTGCGGGCGGCCATAGACAGGGGTGCCGGTTGATTGGGTCGCAAATCGGTGGCAGCGGGCCATTTCCCGGTGTTTCGGCAGAGGAAAATTCTTCAGCGTCTGCTAGGGTTTGGAAGGGTGGCCGAGTGGTTTAAGGCAGCGGTCTTGAAATTCGCCCTCGGCCATCCCGCTCAATCCTAGCCAGTCAGATAACGTGCTGTTCTGACTGCCTAAATCGGGTTGCGGGCGTTCTCTCATCGTTCTCTGTCCCGGCTCGTACCAATGAGTTGGGTAGCAAAAGCGGTAGCAACCGCCCTGCCCTGACGAACCCGCAGCCAGACCGTTATGAGCAGTCGGCTCAGGCGCACAATTGTCGTGTCTGACGGTTGCCCCCCGCATGAGCCTCGGTTGGCTCGCGCGAGGTGAACTGATGGCGCCACGAACCGCAGCCGTCGTCG
The DNA here is from genome assembly GCF_002917135.1 of Methylobacterium sp. V23. Taxonomy (NCBI): domain Bacteria; kingdom Pseudomonadati; phylum Pseudomonadota; class Alphaproteobacteria; order Hyphomicrobiales; family Methylobacteriaceae; genus Methylobacterium; species Methylobacterium sp. V23. The sequence goes on along the minus strand of NZ_PDHT01000037.1, from coordinate 23,760 downwards.
CTGGTGCAGGCTGCGCTCTGATCGGGCCGGCGGCGGCCTATGCTCTGACTAAGAACCCCACAGACCAGATCATCCTGTCCCTGTTCATCGCCGCGTCGGTCGTGGTCACGATCCTGATCCTCGGTCTTCGATCCCACGACGATTGAAGAAAGGGACTGCGTCACGGCAGCTCAAGATCTCGGTCCCCACCACGCAGCCAAGAGACCTGGCTCACATGCTGCTCAGGCGCACCGAGGGACGGCTCTGCATCTCCACCATCCTCTAGGTCAGCATCCCCATCCGCGGCGTCGAGGATCGCTACGATGCGGTCGACGACATCAAGAGCGAGCTCGGCCAAGCGCTCGAACTCTTCCCGCGGGATGGTCTTTGCCTGGATCCGGCGAGAGGCTGGGAAGCGGATGAGATTGCTCATCGGGCATCCGATCTCTGCACAAGCTCGGCAGGCAGCAAAGAAGCTTCTGCGATGGAAGGCTCTTCCGGTGTACGCCGCTCAGGCACCAGGATGCCAACGACGGTTCCCACGATTTTCTCGCGCAGCTGGTCGAAGGAGTAGGGCCCATCGCTAGTGAACAGCATGCCACCGCTTCGGCAGAAGCGTTCCATTGCCTCCCGAGTCACAGGCCGGTTGATCGGGTCGACCCACCAGGCGGGCGAAGTGCTGCTGCCAAGAGTTCGAAGGTTGGTCTGTAGGATCGACCGAGTCCCGTTGTTCCATTCCAGCAGGCAGAGCGCCCCCTGGGTAGGCTCTCGGAGCATCGTATCAACGACCACGGTTTCACCCTCACGCACCAGGGGGTAGGCCGCAGCGCGCTCCGCACGGTGTCTGACCATACCTTCAGGGCAATCAGCCATCAGGGGCAGATTCGGCGGCAGTGGCCGATGCTGATGCATCACCTCGGCGGGCACGTAGACGCCGATGACCCGATGGGCTCTCTCAATCAGGCCGGCATCCAGGTACTCGCGGCGCCCAGACACCGGTGCCATGACCTCAACGACGGGCGTGATGGTCGAACCCTCACCAACATCGAACATCCCCGCGGTGAATCTTTGCGTGAGGTCCCAGATCTCAGGGCCCCTGTCCTTGCGATAGAGGATGGCAAGGCCAGCACCGACTGGGCTCACCGGCTCGACGATGACGCAGCTACCAGGCGGACAGCGCAGGCCCGCACCGTCAGCATCGACCTTGAGAGCGTAGGCCTCAGGATGCGCATCAACGGGGGCAGGCACGCTCCCGACCGGCGGCGGATTGCTGACACTGGGACTTGGATCAGAACGTCGGATGAAACGACCTGCGGCGTCTCGGAGACGTTCGGCGCGCGCACGGATATCCGGTGCAGCCTGGGCTTTCCGAAGGGTGTTGCTCGGCTTCGCCATGCCAGCCTCCCTCAACCGAGCTGCACGAAGCCGTAGGCGAACACGCCCCCGGCGATGATCAGCACGGCGGAGACGAGGTCTCCGGCGAAGTCGAGGAAGCGCGGAGCCCGGACATGCGCCGAGTCGGGCCGCACCGGGGTAATGACGGGGCCGTCCTCTGCCTCGGCCTCATCAGGCTCCAGCAAGGGCATCGGACGGGAGTAAACCGCTGCGAAAGGCGAGCGAGGGCGTTCACCAGCGCGAGCCGATGCTATAGAATTCCGGGAAGCCATGATCGTCTCCAGAGGACGTGAGTGGTCAGGGCCGGAGGGAAGCTCTCACCCTTCCTTCCGGCCTGTTTTCGTGGTACCATCAAGCTCGATGGTCGTCAACTCGTGGTACCATGAGACAGCTAGCTAAGCCGCGGCCGAAACAGCCTGGCATCCAGATCCAAGTGCGCGTTCAGCCAGAGCAGGTCGCGTTGCTCGACGCCTGGATCACAGACCAGCCTGAACCTAAGCCCTCACGCCCCGAAGCGATCCGCCACGCTCTAGCAGAGTGGCTTACTCATCGAGGTTACGTTCGACATCGGCAGGATACTGAGGACACCAACTGACTACGGAGTTGGTTGCGCTTGCTGCAATGTATATTTACTCAGCTTTATATGACTAATGCAATGGAATAAATCATGTCGATTGCCGGGGATCCGAACGTAGATCAACCTGTCCAGCGTCATTGGAAATTTCGTTGGGAAGACTTAGCGACGCTTCCCGCAAAGGGCGAGCGGCACGTTCAACCTCGTGGTGGCGCCTTTCGCATGTACGCTGAAGGCGCATTTAAAGGCTTCGATATCGAATGCCTTCCGCTACTGAAGAAAAGTGTTAAGCTAAGAGGACAAGGGCGCTGCGTTTATTGCGGAGGAACGCACGATGCTGCAGGACGCCCGCTAAAATTGACTAGCGAGCATGTGGTGCCAGAGTTCCTAGGCGCAGGGCTAGAGCTTACGGCATCATCTTGTGACGCTTGCCAAACTAAAACTTCAAGCTTCGAACACGCCCTGTCTGAAGATCTTTTTGGCCCGGCCAGGAGCGTCCTAGATATCAAGGGCAAGTCCGGGACACTGGATCTGCGTCACATCCGACTTGATCTTGGGGGATTGACTTCCGATCCGCACGTGCTGCCTGCCTTCCACCATCCGACGATCCTCATACTTCCCTCTTTGTATCCGGCTCCGGCCTTCAGCTCCGCACCAGTCGGCATTGATCATCCTTATGCGTTTTGGATGTACAACATAAATGCGGACAAAAAAGCACTGGACCAGTATGATATCGAAGCTTTCTCGACGCAGACAGTAGACCAGCTCAGATTTTCTCAACTTCTTGCGAAAATTGGTCACGTATATGGTTCTAGTTATTTCGGGGTAGGTAGTTTCCAGCCTGCTTTAACGCAGTTGATTCGAGGAGATTATCCAATAGCAGATCCAAATCCGCCAAGAGAATTCTATTCGCACATTGGATGTCTTTGGCAATGCCGGGATTATGATGGCAAGTCAGAATGCCTCCATGAAATCCAGCCTGGATCAATAAACTTCAATGGAAAGTTGACCAAAGCTGTGCGCATTCGCCTCTTTTCCTGTTTCGACATGCCGTCCTATTTTGTGGCACTCGAATGAAGTTCTCAAAGCGGCTCAGCCCTTAGCGCCTTCTACAATGAGCTCTATCTCGCAACCACTGAGACGCCTGCGAAGAAGCCATGAGCAGACCGCTCCGGATGCTTGAGAGTGAAAGGGCCGACGCCCTCGATCGTCTCTCCGAGGTGGCCCGTCTGGCATCGCTCCTAGCCGACCAAGTGCTGGACTCTCAGATCATGATTCGGCCTTCCCATTGCAGCGACGGCGTTGAAAGCTGCGCGAGCATGGGCAGGCACCATGCATGCGCATAGTCAATTTCGACCTTAATTGTAATAATTGATGAAATATGTCCCCATATATCGGTGGTATAGAGAAACTTCCCATCCAGAAATACAGTGATACAAATTATTTAATCAATATAGGTTTTCGACGCACAGCAAGATTTCTCATCTATGATCCCTTTGTGACACAGTGACTATGTAAATTTCCCAGCCAATTGACAGGGCTGCAAATTGCTAGGCTACTTCTTACCGCAAGTTCCAAATTCCCGAGGATACCCTGTGACAAACTTGGTGCGCGGCCTCTCAATAGTAATTGTGGCATTAGGTATCCAGCAGCCAGCGTATGCCGCATGTGATGCGACAAAAATCTTGCGAGAGAACTTATATTCGTACGACAGTTCAGTTCAAACATTTTTATCTTACGTTGACTCTCTTACCCGTGACAATCGAAGCGCAAGCTCAAGCAATGCGTCAATCAAGTATAAAGGGATTGACCTCTCTGCTTCGGAGGCGCAAGCGTTATCAAGTTATTTTAAAAGCCAGAGCGACTTTAGACTAGCTCAGTCTGATCGAAGGTCTATCCTTTCTACCGAATTGGCTCCTGACTCGGTTACGGCATATATAGAATGCTTAAAAAACGAGACGAGCAATATGACCATCACAGCTCCAGACGGATCTGATGCTCAGGAACAATTTCAGATTACAGTGAAATGGCACCCAACCTACCCCGTTTCGGTAGTAGACGGAGCCACTAGTAGAAAGGCTTCCCTCAATATCGTCAACGGAACCGCTTTGGAAAACGAGAAATTAATAACCGATAAAGGATCAATATCATTCAAAATAAAACGTGACAGTTTATGCAAACCGATCAGCATAACCGCGTCGATCGACAACAGAGAGAGTGACTTTTTTACTTTCCCGGCCGTCCCGCAGTTTAAGATAAACCTTACAAAAAAGACTGTTGATTCGTTTGTTATAAGGAGGAGCGGACATTATGGCAATACTGAATTTGCCACTAATATCTGCATCGTCAATGATCCGAGCACCGCGCTATTGCCATCTTCCGCGAAAGTTAATGTAACAGGTGCTGGGATGGACTGGGAAAATCGCTCGAAGATAAATATCCTGGACGGAGCAGATCAGCTCGGAGTTTGTGCTAGAGTGTATTCGGGAGGCGTGCCCTGCGATAGCGAAAAGTGCTATCACGAGACTACTGGGCATCTTTCTGTTTTGCAGGCCAGTACAGAGCGTGTGATGACCTGCAAGGCTGAGAATTAGGACAGCCTAAATAAGATTGGTCGTCAATATTTTCTCTCGCTGGCGCCTGAGTGGCCATCAGTCGCTCAGGTGCCGTGCTCAGCGCGAAAACCAGCGCCTTTTCCATTGTATCGACGAAGTAGGCAGGCGTACCTTCGGTCAATGATGCACGGCAGCCTATGATCCCGAACGACCCTCAAACTGGCCTTGCAGCGATCGTAGCAAGGCATCAACGCCTTGCGGTCTTGCGGGCACTAATCAACGAGGCATTGAACGGAAGCTCGAACGATGGAGTGCTGTCGGATGCTCTGGACGAGTGCGGCCTCGGATGCACTCACGCTGCACTCCAGGCTTGCCTCCGACACCTTGAGCAATCCGGCCTCGTGACCGTGACAGCAGCCGGGGCCACTACGGTGGTGCGGATCACGCGCGAGGGCCATGAGGTGGCTACCGACAAGGCACAGGCTGATGGCGTGCTGCCTTTCGGCGTCGATTGCTCCTACTGACAGGGTGCGCAGACTGGGAAGGCCTCCGATGCACGACGACGCCGAGGACCACGCGACGCTGAAGCGCCACCACGAGAGGTTGGAGCTGCTCTACGCTGAGCTGGAGCGCTCCCAGTCCAGGGAGACGATCGCAGCGATGCTTGGTGTGTGCGCGGCGGTTCGCCGGGTTGACAATCCACACTACCGGTACGCAGTCGAGCAGATCGTCTGGATCAAAGGGCCCCTCGAAGCCAAACGGGACGGCATCGACCTGGCTGCGGTCCATCAGGGCATCGCGAGGTTGGTTAGGGCCTTGAGGTCCCCGGCGCTCCGCGATCCGTAGCGGTGGAAGTGACACTGTAACGAACGAGAGGATCTAGACGTGGCAGCCTCGGGTATGGCTGAAGTGGCATGAAGCGTTGGGCTGATGCTCACCAAGGCACATAGAGGCGAAGGGCTACCTGAAATGAGGCTGACTCATCTCTGGAGGATGAACGCTGCTTGTGCCGCGCTCATCGCCGCTCTGTGCACGCCAGCACGCGCCCAGGTGCAGCCAGAACCCTTCAGCTATCCTATCAGCCTCGATCCTTACGGCGACAACTTCCTGGCGCTGCGGAGCCTGCCGAGTGGCACCGAAGGTGTTCGGCTCGCAAAGCTCGGACCTGACACGCTGTTCAGCGAGATCGGACGTCGAGGCGGATGGGTGAACATCCGGCTTCCGTCCGGACAGACCGGGTGGGTCAGTGCCCGATTTGTAGGATGCTGCCGTACAGTCGCGAATAGCCCAAGCGTGTTGAGTGGATCGGCCTCTTCCTCGTGCGAGGAGTTGTGGACCGAGAAGAACACGATCTTCAAGGCGGCCGGCTACTGCTTCCGGACCTCACAGGCTATCCAAGCGTTCGGAAACGCGGGCTGTCAGTTCGACGACGAGGCAGATGTGCCTCTGTCGGCACGTCGGAGAGAGCAAGTCGTCCAGCTACGAGCCACGGCGAAGGCGCTTGGATGTGCGCGATAGGTAGTCTTACCACAAACACTAAAGGACCTCACAGTTACCATGAGTTTATATCAATTCAACAGTATCCGCGGCGAGAGAGAATGCCGCCTATCGAATATTAAGGATAAATGTCAAAAAGTTTTTGTTTTGGTAATTGGCAGTTTTCTGGCTGGCATAATATCTGCGCCTGCTAAAACTCACGCAGATCAGCTTCAAGACAAGCTTTGCGTAATAAATTCGGCCCAAAAATCTCCACAGGTCCCTGGATTGTCGATCGTCGGCAGCAGCACGGCAGCATTCGATACCAGGAAGGCGGCGGAAAAACTGGCTTCCGGTTTTGGAACGCTCGAACAAGCCTCATCATCCTTGAACCCGACTTTTGGATTTCTTGATGGCTCCCTCGCCGAGGCTATTCGTTATCAGTATAGTCAAGGCGGACCGGAAGCTGTGAAAGAAAGACTTGTTGTTGCATTGGCAAAGACTATTTCCGGGGCTTCAATGGTGGAGTTAAATGTTAAGGTCGCGGGGCAGGATGCGACTTTTGGATACATATGCGCTTGGAGTTACACGACTTCGACCTATACTGTTCCACTAGGTCTTATACGCTAAATATAATGCGGATTATTCCGCTCAAATGAGGATCGGTCGCATTGAAATATTAGTCCTGTTCATTTCCATTAGTAGATCGGGCAATATTTTAAAAAAAAGTATTTAAGTTCATAAATCAGATTTTTGTCTAGCTTGCCGCCGACAGATCAGTGCGCCCACCAGCATCAATTGTTGCTAGACATCCGTCTATAGACTGCTGCCTAACTATAGCCGCGAAAGAGGAAAGCCTATGGCTGAGAAGCAGGGCCACAGCGCTGATCGCAGCGAGACCAAGGCCACGAAGGGCGCCGAGCGCGAGCGGGCGGCGCAGGAAGCCTGGGCCGAGATCCATGATGCCAGCAGGGCTCATGACGAGAGGACAGAGCGCCTGAAGGCTGCACGGCTCGCGCGCCTGGCCGGGCAGGACGGGTGAGCCTAACGATGCCCGGCGACGCCCAGACCCTCGAGCTCCTGGTGGGGCTCCACGAGCTCGCCATCTGCCGGCTGTTCGAGGCGGTCCCCGGCGGTGACGAGGCCAAGCGCCTATTCGTCCAGGACGTCCAGCGTCTTCTCGACAGCACGAACGAGGTCCAGGCGCACTCACCAGCCGCTCAGACCTACGAAGCGCTGCTGAGGCGCCTCGGCGCAGCCACTCCTGACGCTGCTGGTGGCCTGGGCGTTGTGCCCACGCCAAAGCAGGGGCTGCCTACATCTGGCTCAGGCGAGTAGGCTCCTAGCGGCTTCATCGAGTAGATCGACGAAGAACTGGGAGGCTGAGGAAGACTGAAGCCTGAACAGACATCCTAGTGGAGGGAAGAGAGAGCCTGTGATGCCGATCACGCGAATCGAGAAAATATGCGCTGGTGTAGTTGTTCAAAGAGCCGAACCCGCGAAAAGATCCAAGAGGTACACCTGCTTTCCATCTGGCAAGAATATGGACCCAGTCCTTCTTCCGACTTTGGATGATGTGGCAGACTACCTCCGCTCAAACCCGAACTCGGGCGTACGAATGTACCCGGGAGGATCTAAGATAGTAGACGATATATTCATCGACGGCGTTGCACGCTAGAGCGCCGAATGAATTCCTCAAGGTCATTCAAATTTGAGGTCAGAGACAATAGGTGGATGAGGTGTAATGCGCCCCGAGCTTTAGCCAGCAGTCTAAATCCCAAACTCGCTATTCTTTCATTAGACCAGGAGTTAAGCACCTCATGCACAGCCGAATTTCAGCGAGGCATCACCTAAGCGGGTGACAGATAGCTAAGCAGCCCACCGCGATAACTCGATACCGGCTCTATTCCAATGTCGTTTAATGCCGCCGTCATATACTTCCTACGGTCTGATAGCACTTCTTTCTCAGTAAGAAAGACCCGCTGGAATATTTCCGCGTGAGACCGACTTTCTTTCAAGGCGGTATCATAGACACAATAGGATCCAGAAACGTCATCTATATACAAGAAATCTCTAATCGTCTTGCAGGTGAACTTTGCAACCCCATAAACGCCAACATTTGGTTGCTTGGAAGACCGAGCTCTTTCAACAAGTCCCTCTGCGGTAGTTTTAATTTCTAAATCTGTTGCCTGTTGTTCTCTTAGGACCGACCATCCGCTAGTCTCTGCAGCAGTGATGGCGCTCTTAGTCATAATTCCCTTTTTTCTATCTACATGAAAAGGGGATATTAGTATTCGCGTTAGGACCTCTTCATCCCCGACTGTTCCGTTTGAAAAGTCACTAGAAATGAATGCTTGACAGGCTCCATTCTGATGGCGCCTGTCAAGTATCTCTGCACGCATATACTTTAGTTCTGCATCTTCAATCATCGCTAGGGTCGAGCGACAGTATGCGCACCGCAAAGGTATGCTGCCTAATTCGAGACTAATGCGTTTTTGATGGCGCCGGGTATTGTCTTCCCATCAAAGGAGACTTGCCCAGGAGCGATTCCATCAATTGAATAAATGATGTTTCCGCCCGCCTCGAAGTTTAGCGTAGCATCAACTCCGTCATTTATTTCAAGAATAGCCGAACCATCTGCATGAAGGGTTGCAATTAGGCGTCCAGGCAATCCGGGGATAGAGGCACAGGCATGCACAAACAGAACAGCTTGAGTTATTGACTGCTGATCAGGCGCCGCCGCGTCCTCCCCGTCCCAACCCTTCAAAAAATTACGGAAGCTTGCAAGTTCACGGATTGTCGAGTCGCCAGCCCGCTTTGGTGCGATGATCAGCGGTGCGGTTTCGGACAGAGCAGATGGAGTACTGTCGGCGGAGGTGATTCGTCCCCGAGACGGAACGCCAATAAATGATCGGGTAATCGTCAAGTGCTTCTGACAAGAAGCACGCATCGGAGGTCGGCTAGTGGCCTGAACCACTTCCCCGTGCCGCATATACTCCGCCACGCTATAGTCCGTGGCGACAGTGGAGACGATTTCGAGCACGAATGAACTCAAGGATTGAGGGCAATGCGGTCGGCGGCTTCGCCGGTGATAGCGTCAGCCAGCACGAGCTTCAATATGGTATGCATTTCGTCCAACGTCGAGTGGGCACCTTCCGCCGATTCGAGCGGAGCGCTCGGCTTCAAGGTGTCTTGTACCATGGAGTATATCCCCACGGATCGACGCTGAGCGGGCGCATCAGAAGGCCCATCAACAGCTTGCGCTTCATGTATGTCTACTACATCAACGTTCAAATTTATCAGACGTAATTCAGACGAGCCGGGATTTCCGAATACGCCTACATGAGAGTGCCACAGTCCACCTGTCTCAAAACCAAAGCTCGGTATATATTTTGAATTTCTATTAAGAATGTCGCTATAATCGACCATTTCGGTCGGTTCACTCGACACAAATCTATCCCAATATTCCATTTTTATTGCAGAAATGTTTACCGTATTTAAGGCTAGGTTGAGATGGACGTCAAATACGGAGGCAATTCGCGCTCGAAAATCGGCCCAGCCCCTATAATAACTGGTTGTAATTAAGAAAAACCCGCGAGATATTACAATCTCGTCTCTCGCCTCTCCAGCATCAATCAAACTAAATGTTCTTGAATTTGGCATCTGCCCGGCAACATTGCCAGCCACAGCCTGTGGAGTTCCAATATTAATTATTAGCTGTGCGAAACCTGGATTGTTCTGGTTAATATTTTGCGGGATCGTTGCTGCATCAGGTGCCGCCTGATACCCCTGTCTTAAGAGCTCGCGACTTGCAAGAGCAAGCAATGTTTGCCACGGCTTTGTAGAGATAGGTTCCGCGAACATGAACGAGACTGTTACACGTTCGATGGCGTGTGTTTCGTGTGCCGGCTGCCAACGCATCGCGATCGATCAACTCCTATGTTTTCGAAGCATCCCCTTGACACGTTAAAGGACGATTGCGGGGCGGTACACCCGGGTAGTCCGAGGAGTGATAGGTCCCACGCATACCGTCCTGCTCGTCTCCAGACCTACCTACGTCGAGACGATCTTCCGCGGGCCGACAGCTTGCCGCCCCTGCGGCGTCTTAGCTCCAGTCGCCACCATGTCACCGAGGGGCATCTTCAGGCGCCGGTTGCCCTTTCCGTCGGTGGTTAGTGGGCCTCCTTCACACTGGCCAAGTCGTAGGTGGCGGGTCCGTCCTAGCCCTGTAGGAGTCCTGCAGTCAGCGTGTCGGGTCCTGTTCGGTAAAGGGGTGAGTTTGGGGGTGTTCAGCCGCGGAGGCGACGGGCGCCTGGCATTATGTCAGCAAATGCGCCGCGGCCGGTAGCTGCCCTGCCGGCGGAACGGTCTTCGAGCTGGTCGAGGATGACGTCCATAGATCCGTCGGGTCGCTGCTGAACCTGGGCTTGCATCGGCGGGCCGTTGTTGATGATGTTGACCTGTGGGCCGCTACCGCCTCGCGCAGCCGACGGCGGGGGCTGGAAGGCGCCGGATCGCACTGCGCCGCCGTTGGTGTACCCGCTCGCGCCGCGCCGCATCGCTTCCACGGCGCCGACGCCACCAAACCGGGCTACGTCGTCCTGAGACCACACAACCTCGCCAGCATGCACGATGCCTCGCACGTCGAACCGACCGCCGTCGCCGGTATACCCTCCGCGCTCGAACTCGAAGAAGCTCTTAGCGCTCGCCAACAGGCTGCCGAGGCCACCAGCCTGCGCCGTCGGGCCCTGGGCACCGGGTGCTGGGGCATTCGCTAAGGAGTTGCCACCTCCCAAGAGGCCGCTGAGCAGGCCATAATCACTCCCGCCGCGTTTCCCGAAGAGCACGTCGCTGATGCTGTTCGCGGCAAGGTCCGCCACCCGGCTCTTGATGTTGGAGAGGACGTTCTCGAGCACCTTGCCTTGGGCAACGCCGTCGCTGAGGCCGCGGACGAAGGTGCGCACTCCGTCCGACCCGATGTCGCGATACTGGTCCGTCCGGCGGGTGTTCTCGCGTAGCTCGTCCATGCGCTTCGCTGCCTCGCCGGCCTGGGCCGCATAGTCGGCGATCTTCGCGGAGAGGTCAGGGGTGACATCTCTCTCGGCGCGCTTCGCAGCGGTCAGGAGTTCGGTCTGAACGCGGTAGCGGGCGACCTCCTCGGCCCCGAGCCCGTATGTCCGGTTCTGCTCCTCCTGGCGCCGGATGCTGTTCTGAACGCTGCGCTCGGCGCTATCGAAGTCATCCCGCTTCTCGGAGTCGGACTTGCCGCTGCCGTCCTTGGCCGCGTCTGCCTGCGCGCGAGCCAGAAGGCGCTGGCGTTCTATCTGCCCCCGAGCGTCCGCCTCGTTGACCGGCTTTCCAATGAGTTCGAGAGTGCGGCGCCGTTCGGCAATGTCGGCTTTCTGGGCCGCCGTCTTCGCCTTCAGGCTGTCGATCTCCAGCTGATCCTGCCGGCGTAAAAGCTCCTGCGAGTCGATCAGCCTGCCGTTGGCATCCAACGAGGAGTCGACGGCCCGCTTGTAGGCGTCACGCGCTCGTACAGTTGCATCCACGTCAGCGAGCTCGGCGCGGCTTTCAGGATTGTTCAGCGAGGCGTTGAGAGCATTGAGGTTCTTCTGGTTCTCGGCCCGCTGCCTGAGGATAGGATCGTAATCGCGCGTGACGCGTCCGGCTTCTCGAGAGGATTTGATGGCTTCCTCGGTTGCGGCGCGGGCGCGATCCTCCGCCTCCAGTCGAGCGACCTCCACCTTTGCCGCGTCTCGTTGCGCGCGCAGAGGGTCAAGGAAGGCAGCACTCGCTCCGTTCTTCTCTGCGGCACTGACGCGAAGGTTCAGGTCGGCCAGCGTCGCCTGTGCCGTCACGGTGCCCATGCCCGAGGCCCGCTTGATGCTTTCCCATGCCTTGTCGGCGGTAGACGAGACGAAGTTCCAGGCATTGCCCCAGGCGGTGGTCGCGCTCGTGTTCTTGGCGACCTGGGCCTGGAAGACGTCACTAAGCGCGATCTGCGCCTGGGTTTTGTCGCCCTGCTCCGCCAGGGTGGCGATGTACTGCAGGGTGCGATCACTCAGGCCGCCGAGCTTGCTACCCAGGTCCTCGGCACCCTTAGCCGGATCGGCGAACATGCGGGCCAGTTCGGCGGTCGCCGTCGGCACGTCCTGCCCCGTGATCTTGGCGTATTCCGCCGTCTTCGCGATCAGGGTGTCGAAGACGGGGCCTGCGATCTCGCCCGTCGAGGCGTAGCCGGCGGCGATCTCTCGGGCGGTTGAAGTCGAGACCTTCCCGGCCTCCGCGTTGCGCGTTGCCAGGGCTTCAAGCTGCGCAATCGAGAGGTCCGTCGCCCGGCCGGTGGTCCGAAGCGACTGTGCAAGGGTCTCCTGATCCTTGGCATACTGCGACGAGGCCAGGGCGAACACCGCGACCGTCGCTGCAACTGCCGCGCCGGCTGCCGTGAAGGGAGTAACGAGGCCTTTCGCACTCTCGCCAAGCTGCGTCAGGCCCGCCTTCAAGCCGCCCTCGCGGTCAGCGAGCTGCTGCAGGAGCTGCGGGCCCTGCTGGAAGGCCGCGGTAGTCAGCGAGCCGCCGGAGCCGAGGGTGCTGGCGACATCAAACCCCTGGTACTTGATGAAGCTCTTGTCGTAGGTCGAGAGACCGCGGCGCGACGGGTCGTTGTCGTTCTGACCACCGTACCGGACGGCGGCGAGACCCCGCAGGCGGTCCCGCTCAGTCTCGTCGAAGTAGCCGCTGGAGAAGCCGCGCCCGATCTTGTCCTCTGCCGTCCCGAGCTGCTTCGCCCGCTTATACTCCTCATCCAGCTGCGTCCGCAGCCGCTCGAGCTCCCGGACGGTCGCTGGACTCGCGGACGGAGAGGAGGCCGGCGAGGATGCTGGTGCACCGGTGGCACCAGGCGCACGCCGGACAGCCTCCGCGGCCTCGCTCGACCTCTTGGCCAACCGGTCGGTGGCGGCGGTCGCCGCATCGGCAGCGGCGCCAACGGCCTTGAACGACTGCTCGCCCGCGCGACCCGCGTCCTCGAGTTCTCGCTTCAGGACCGCGCCACCTTCGACGCCGAGACGGATTGCGATGTTGGTCGGCATGGCGGCCTCCGTGGCTGGTCTATTTCACGAGGGGTCCCGCCTCGGGTTCGCCCATCTCGGCGAGGTGCTGGCGGACGTAGGCATTGAGGATGGTGGTGAGGGCTCGGGCATCCACCTTGAGCTCGTCCGCCATCGGGATGGCGACCCGCGCCGGCCAGGACAGCCAGGCGTCACGGTACTCGCGAGCGGTGTCGAAGAAGAGCTTTTCTGCTGCGGCTCGGTCGACGAGGGCGCCTGCCTTCTCGTCGAACTCGAGCTTCCGGAGGCGGGCCAGGTAGGTCTCTTTAAGGGCCCGTGCTTTGGCGAAGGGCATGGCCTGCCCGTCGACAATCACGGCATCTAGCAGGGCCTCGTCCGCCGGGTCGACTGTTGCATCAGCCGTTGCATCACGCGGTGATGCAACACGTGATGCACGGGCCTCGGCTTCGACCTCCGTGACGCCGTCCCGGCGGCCCGAGCGGGTCAGATCGATGTTAGCGGCCCGGTCAGCTAAGACCTCGGAAAACCTGACCTTTTGCCCGTAGGTCCGTACCGCGCCTGCCTTGATCTGGCGGGACAGCGTGCTGCGATTGATGCCGAGGCGATCGGCAGCGGCAGAGATGGTGATGAGGGGGTCAGAGAGCGTCTGTTGCATCAGTTTAGGACCCCGGCGCTAGGAACATCGGGGGCCCCGACCACCCGCATACGTTTTGAGGTCCCAGGGTCCCTGACGGGTGGGCCGGGGGCTGTCGGGTGGGACGCTCGGGTCCAGGATGGTCACGCAGCCACCCACGCGACCCGGTCACCTCGGTTGGCGAAGACGTCCCGCGTCTCACCTGCCGGGATGAAGATGCGACCGGTCCCTGGGGCTATGCCCATCGCCTTGCTGGCATCCGGGCTCGGTCCCCAGGCCATGTAGATGTCGATGCTCGGACGGACCTCGAAGATCGCATCGGCCAAGGGTGGATTGGGAAACTGGCCAGCTCCTGGGACCATCGCATCCGTCACCCCGGGTGCCGCCATGGTGCGGGACCAAATCAGTGCACCCACGAGCAGCATGCCCTGGGTAATCTCTCCATCCCGTCCGCCAACGTAAGCGCAGGTGATGTGCACGCCTGAGAGGGCCATGGGTCGGTCTCCTACGGGTCGTCGTCTTAGGAGGAAGGGATGGCACCCGCGGTCCTGGCCGGAGCCAGGTTCGCCGCCGCGGGTGCCTCACCGGGTGAAGGAATGAACCCCCGGCGATCTCGGATCAGGCGGCCTGGCGCTGGGCGTCGAAGGCCAGCGAGGGCGCGAAGTCCTGGTCGGCAATCAGGCTGGGTTCGATCTCGCGGCTGCGGACCTTGCCGGCAGTCTCGCGCAGGCGCTGGCCGAACTCGGTGGCGATGGCGATGGGGTCGCTGCCCTCGACCAGGGTGCGCCGGCTGTACATCGACCAGGGGTTCACCTCCGCGTGGATCTCCAGCTCGGGCATGGCCTGGGCAAAGCCCTGGAGTAGGACGGCGTTGGCAATGGCCACGGGCCCAGCCGGTCCGTGGATTGGATCGAACTGGCCCGCTGCTGCACCGCTGATGGTGATGCCGAGCATGGCGTGCGCCTTGGCGACAGAAGCCAGGGCCTTGGCCAGGTTGGCGGTAGCCGCCTCGATGTCGCTGGCATTCTGCTCCAGGCCGCCGGCAACACGCTCGCGCTCGGCGTCGACCCGAGCCGTCTCGATCCGAGCTTCCGTCTCGCTGATGCGGCGCTCGATCTCGGTAAGGGCATCGGTGATGCCGTAGGCCGTGCCCTCGATCTCCCGACAGGCGCGCTCGGCCTCGGCGATGGCAGCAGCATCACCATCCTCGATCAGCAGCTTGCGGCGGACGGCGACAGCCTTCTCGACGTCGGCAGCCAGGGACGATTGCCGGGCCTGCAGGTTGATGCGGGTGGTGATGAGGTCGACGAGCGCTGTCTCGTCGGTCCCAGCGTTGACTGGCTTGGCTTTGGCCATAGTGATCTCCGATCAAAGCGTGCGGAAGCGGGTCGCACGGGTGGCGAGGCGCTGAAGGTTGGGAAGGCGATGGAAACGAGCCCCGTCGAGCATCAGGCGAGCCTGCACAGATCCGCGGACGTAGTCGGCGACGGTGAGGCCGCGAGCCGCTGCGGTCTGGCGAACCGCCTCAGCGATGTCGCTGGTGACGGCTACGTTGAGCCGGTCGAGAAGTGCGATCTCGGAGTTCATACCCGAGATGGTGCCGGCCTATCGGAGGTCAGTCACCTGGTCGCAAACCGCGTTTAGCTGGTCGCGAACTGCGCTCGACAGAAGGCGCGCACCTCATAAGGTAAGCAGGCTGCCCGCCTCTCTGACAGAATTGAATCTGCGCTCCGCAATTGATGCTGCCCTCGGGAAAACGCACCAGGATGAAATCTACGGGTGAAATTCGATACGGTAAAAGCGTCTTTGAAGGTGCGAATTTTCACCTGCCCTTGATTAGCACCGCTCTTGCTGGTCATTGGCGAATTGACGCGCCAATGATGTTGCTCCTTCTTCAAGAAGGTTCGCCGAGCCCCAAAAAAGCGGAACACATTAATGCTGAGCCAGATGGTCGTAAATTTGCTGATCCCGGGAGATCCGCAGAAACTCACCCTTAATCTTCCAAGCACGAAATGGAACCTAGACCAAGTCCCGGAGTATGCAGATCGCAAGCAGGCGATGGCAGGATTTCAGTGCGCAGAAACCTATACGCTTAGCTCTTCGGTATCAAATATAGGCTCTCCAGCTTTTAACGCCGCCTTTGAAGATCTGACCCCAATCTTTCTCGCTTGCTCATATGCAACCGGTCTTACAGTGACAAGTCGCCACTCGGGACCTGGAAGCGAAGTCCTTATGATCCAAGGCTCTGAACATTGGCCCAGAGATAGGGCAATGGACGCGCCGTCATATGTTTTCTCATCGTCCTCTGAATTCGTGGACCTTGTGGAACGCTTCGTAGTAGCCTGGCCAACAGCAGGCAAGACCGAAAAGGCAAGGCTTCTAATTCATCATTGGCTTGATGCTATTGTTTGCTGGTCAATGGAAGACTTATATCTGAGTGCTACTACGCTTCTGCAAGTAATTGTTGCAACTGAGGCAGGCAAGCAGGGGAAGCAAGAACTCCGATTTTACGACGGCGTTGAGGCAGCAGCCCAACGATACGGCTTGAATGTATTGTCCAGCAATTTCAAAAATATGCGAAACGAACTTGTCCATGATGGACAACTGATCGGTCGGCGCTTTGCCGGTCCCGACAAGTTTGCTTGCGCCAACGTAATCGTAGAGGTGCTAAATTGGCTTGATAATTACATGCACGCGGCTCTTTCTCTTGGAGCGGTACGAAAGCAACGGTTTAAACCATCAGATTTGTACAATCTCAATGCTTACTCGATTGGCTAAAATAATTATTTAAAAACTTCAGCAACGAGCAAGGCGGCAATCGCTAGAACTTAGTAAAGGAATATATTTCTAGCATTTGCTGCCTGCTTTCAGTATGGTGTGCCTTCATATAACGTTATAAACTCACTGCGGTGCTTGCTCTCTATGTTTAGTGATTTGCGCAGACGTTCATGTCGGACCGGATAGAAATTTAACCAGCCGGTAGCTTTGCATTGGGTTCGATCGAAGCTCCTTGCAGCCATACCAACTAGTGATCTCTCCCAAACTGGGGGCGCAGATCTCTGGCGGCCACTTTTGGAAAGCGGATAGATTGGCCCAAACATAGTTGATCGGTGTACGCCTGAGTTTTCAGGCCTCCTCATCATTCAGCCCTTGCCAGACGACCCACGTCGCCTAGCTCGGCGAGCAGGTGTGCAGGCACCTTGGTATCCGGATCGTCAGGCGGCCTTGTGCGATTGGCCAGGGTCCACTGCCCGCCGGTGCTGCGCCAGCGGCGAAGGTGGGAGCGCCAGTCGTCATCGGACAGGCTGGCGAGGTAGCTGTCCGGACCAGCCGGCCTCCCGTCGGCAGCGGCTGGCTCGGGCTGGTAGTCGTTCCAGAGCTGGTTCCGGAGCCAGACCTCGGGGGTTTTCACGAATTCGGTCCCAGCCTTGCCAATCTGAACCTGCTCGGCAGCGTACGACTTAGCTCCGGCTATGATTTGATCTGGATCCGCACCTCGCTTCAGTGCCTCCAGCCACCGCTTCCGAGCAGGAGTGGCCTGGAAGCGCACGTTCCTCGGCGGATAGGCTGCCCTGAACTCCTCGAAGCGATCCGTCCCCTTGGGGACTATAGGGGAGTCTTCTCTTCTCTTCTCTTTTAGGCTTGAAGTGGTTTCAGGCGGCGCTTCAGACGCATCGTTTGTTTTCAATGGCTTAGGCGTCTGGTCCGGTATGTTTTTTTGAGTTTCCGCGCGGATTGCTCGGGTTTTTCCGCCTTTCCCAGCATTTTCTCGGTTTTTCATGACGGATTCGAGCTCACGGTCCGCCCGGGCGTTGTGGATGCGTCCGTCTTCCAAGGTGACCTTGCCGACGGCGACCAGTTCGGTGAGAGCTCGTCCGAAAGCCTTCACGGTCATGTTGCAGCGGCCCGACAGGCCGCGCTCGTTCAGCGCAATCGGCCCCTCATTGAGCATGATGAGCTGAACGACGACGTGGTAGGCCCGATAGGCGCTGTCGCTCAGCTTCTCGGTGCCATCCATCCAGGCCGGGATGTCGTGCTTGTAGAAGCCGACCATCAGCGCGCCTCCGCGATGATGTTGCATGCAAGATCCGCATAGCACTCGATCCGGATCGTGGGTCCCGAGCGCTGCTTCAGGATCTCGATCTCCAGCGTGTTGAGACAGCGGGCGAGGCGGTCTTCGTCGACGTCGGTGCGGTTTGCCTGATGCTCCAGATAGTAGCTGGGCCTGAACAGCCCGAGCACCACGTCAGCATCCTGCTCGATCGAACCACTCTCGCGCAGATCCGATAGGATGGGGCGCTTATCCTGGCGCTTCTCCACCTCGCGGTTGAGCTGGGACAGGCCCAGCACCGGAATGCCGAGTTCCTTTGCCAGCCCCTTCAAGCCGGAGCTGATTTCGGTCATCTCCTGCACCCGATTGCCCGAGTAGCGTTTGGAGGGCTTGATCAGCCCAAGGTGGTCGACGACGAGGACTGCGAAGGGCAGGCCCTGGCGCTCGGCCCTCAACTTCATCTGCCGGGCTCGCGCGGAGATCTGCGACAGGGTCAGGCCTGGCTGCTGCTCAATCCAGAGCGGGATGTCGGCGCAGGCCTCCGTCGCCTCGCGCAGCCGGGCCATGGCGGCCTCGGACAGCCCTCGTGCCTCAGCGATCGCCCGGTAGCTGATCGTGTCCCATTCCCGCGGATTGTAGGCCACAGCCGAGAGCACACGCTCGGACAGTTCCTCGGCGTTCATCTCCAGCGAGATCAGACCGACAGCGCCGCTGAGACGCGCGGCCGTCAGGGCGATGTGGATGGCTGCCGACGTCTTGCCCATTGCTGGCCTGCCGGCCAAAACGATGAATTGGCCTGGCCGCATACCGAGGGTCGCCGCGTCGAGCCGTGGTATGCCGAACGGCACCCCGAGGATGCCCTTGCCCATGCGGGTCTGATGGACCCGCCTCAGTACGCTGGCGACGCCCTGGCCCAGCGTGACACGCCTGGCGCTCTCATTCAGACCGGCGCTGGCGACCTCATCCAGAGCCTCGATCATGAAGGCCGCGTACTCGGTGGGACTATGGACGGATCCGGCTGTCATCGCAGCGACGGCAGCCTGCGAGGTCTCCAGCACCCGCCGCATCCTTGCGGCCTGGGCAATCAGCCTAGCGTAGCTGGCGGCACCACTGACGGTGATGGCTTCCGACACCAGCTTGGCGAGGTAGCCGCCGACGGTGAAGCCGCCGAGATCCGCGTTGCCAAGAACCGCTTTCATCAGCCCGAAATCGATGGCCTCCCCCGCATCCCGCCGCTGGATCATCACCTCGAAGATGTGCTGGTGCAGGGGTTCGAAGAAGTCGCTGGGCTGTACATGATCGCGAGCACGGTCCAGGGCATCGTTGTTATGGATGATGGCCCCGAGCAGGGCCTGCTCGGAGTCGAAGGCGTTTGGGGGCAGCACGTCGACAGCCGTAGCGGAGCCCGTCATCGCGTCACCTCGCGCTCAGCAGCCTGCAGAGCCAAGATGAGCTCCTGCAGTTTGGCCCGTGTGAGGCAGATGCCGGCCTTGGTCGGCACGGGCTCGCCGCGGCTGCTGCGGGGCGCCGAAAACACCCGCATGTCTATGAGGTCGTAGCCGTCATGGATGGCGACGCTGACCCGGATCTCCTGACTGTTGTTCTTGCGGATGCTAGCGATGTGGCGAAGATCGCTCATGCGCATCCCTCCACGCCGCCATTTGAACGTAATGTGGCAAGCCGATCCCTAAATGACTGCTCAGCTATCGATGCAACGGCTTCCACCTCCGAACAGGTCCGAATCCCGTAAGCGGCAAAGCTTTGCCGAAGCGCTGCGTCCAGTCGTTCTAATAGCGAAAGGGTGGCCGCATCGAAGGTCAGCCGGTTGGCGGTGGGGTGGTCCTTCATCGTCACCCAGAACACCTCCGCGAGATCGGCAGCAAGTGCTGCTGCATTGTCCCGAAGGACCTCCCGCATCTGTTGAGGCGTGATAGCCAAGCCGAGCTGTTCAAGGCTGTCACGAAGGACGATGCCGACAGAATGCTCGCTCATGCTGCGCCTCCTGCTTTGGCTGGATAGACGACGGACTCGGGGAAGTACCAGCGGCCGAACCGCTTAACGCCGTGGCTGCGACGAGCCCGGCGAAGTGCTGCATCCTGACTGATGCCCCAAACCATCGCTGCGGTTTTGAGCGGTACGAAGTTGCTCTCGGTAGGTTCGAGGGGATGCGGTGTAGCGCCAAGAAGGTGGGCACTTAGTGCGGCTCGAGCTGCGTCGAGGTCCGCGAGGAGCTTGGCGAGCTTGGGATCAGGAGCTGTCATTGACGCTCCCTCCAGGTGCCGGCGGAGGAAAAGGCCAGCTCGGCGATCACAGCGGCATGAGCTGCTGAAACACCGAAGCGGTGGGCGATGTGCTGGGCTTGGAGGGCAGGACGATCTGCGTTAGTTCTCTCGTCGCGAACTGCCAGGAACGCATTTGAGACACCCGCCGTCGCCCCGCGATGCGCGGGTTTTTTCATGGCTTAGGCCCCCTCCTGCCGCATGGCCACCGACTGGTTGAGAAGGCGCTCAAAGGCGACCAGCGGCACCAGCATCCGGCGACCGATCCGAATGGTTGGGATCTCTCCCCGCCCTGCTGCTTGGTAGGCGGTGTTTCGGCTGAGACCGAGCTGTCGCCCCGCCTCCTCAACGCTGATGGTCTTCCGCTCGCTCTGTTCGATCGTGCTACGCATCCGCCTGCTCCTTTAAGTGACGTGAATCAGTTTCAAAAACTAGGCGTGATTCGGTACCTTGTAAAGATATCTGATGCGATTTAGGATCATTAAAACGGATTGGGGGATGGCATGAGCGAGACGGAAGCACCCAAGAAAAGAGGCAGACCCGCTAAGTTTGCCGGTGAGCGAACCCGTGGGCCGCTTACAGTCCGACTGCGTGACGAGGTTCGGAGTGAGCTAGAGCGTGCCGCTGTGCAGAACGGGCGCTCGCTATCCGAAGAGATCGAGATGCGTATGGAAGTTTCGCTCGCCCAGAAAAACCAACTCCGCCATGAGTGGGGCGAAGATATTTTTCGGATCGCTGCCGCAATGGCGGGTAGTCTTACGCACATCGAGGATTGGAGAGAGAAGACTTGGACCGAGGACGATGAGGCTTATTCGCTCTTTTGTGGAGCGACATGCGAGTTGATCAAAAACTATCGAGATCGCGTTCTGAAAAACCGCCGCAGCTTCCCTCGCGGTGATATCAACAAAATGTCCAATGACGAGCGAGCTCAATACTTTGCTGCCCTTGGCGGTCTTGCCCCTCCGCGTCCGCCGGTCGAAACCATCGTGACGGACGAAGACTGATTTAATCTCAGCCCCTTCAATGGGAGATTCGTCATGAAGGGTCACATCCGCGAACGTTCGCCCGGCCGCTGGGCCATCATCCTCGACGCTCCAGATCAGGAAACTGGGAAGCGCCGACGGAAGTGGCACTCGTTCGCCGGCACGAAGCGAGAGGCGCAGAAGGAGTGCGCCCGCCTTATCACCGAGATGCAGGGCGGCGACTATGTTGAGCCCGGCAAGGAGACCCTGGCCAAATACCTCGACCGGTGGCTCGACCACATGCGCTCGCAGGTCTCTCCGCGGAGCCACGAGCGCTACGCCGAGCTGGCCCGGAAGAACGTCGCCCCTCTCCTCGGCAGCGTGATCCTCGCGAAGCTGCGGCCGGAGCAGATCTCGGAAGCGTACTCCAAGGCTCTCGTGAGTGGCCGGCGCGATGGGTCGGGTGGACTTTCCCCCCGTACCGTCCACCACATGCACCGCATCCTGCGCCAGGCGCTGAGCCAAGCCGTGCAGTGGCGGATCCTCGCCCGAAACCCTGCCGACGCCGTTGGAGGGCCCAAGGTCGAGAAGACGAAGATGCGGGCTCTGGACGCCCATGAGACAGCTCAGCTGCTCGCCCACTTCCGGCCGACGCGGATGTTTACGCCAGTCCTGCTCGGTGCGCTCTGTGGCCTGCGCCGTGGAGAGGTGACCGCTCTGCGCTGGAGAGCTATCGACTTCGCAGCCGGGCAGCTTGCGATCGTCGAGAGCACCGAGCAGACCCACCGTGGCACTCGAGCAAAGGAGACGAAGAGCGGAAGGTCTCGACGAGTCGCCCTTCCCTCGATTGTGGTCGACGAGCTCCGCCGTCAGCGCATCCGGCAAGCCGAGGAGCTTCTGAAGCTCGGCGTTCGCCTTTCGGATGATGACCATGTCTTCGCACAGGCGGACGGCATGCCCGTTCAACCCAACAGCCTGACGCACGAGTTCACGCGCATCCTGGCTCAGTCGAGCGCCCTGCCCCGGATCCGCTTCCACGATCTGAGGCATAGCCATGCGACACAGATGCTCGCCAGCGGCATCCACCCGAAGATCGCGCAGGAGCGCCTTGGCCACTCCAGCATCGGCATCACGCTCGACCTGTACTCCCACGTGATGCCTGGGATGCAGGAGGACGCCGCGGCGAAGGTTGACGCCGCCATGCGGGCGGCCATAGACAGGGTTGCCGGTTGATTGGGTAGCAAATCGGTAGCAACGGGCCATTTCCCGGTGCTTCGGCAGAGGCAAAATTTTTAGTCTCTGCAAGGACTTGGAAGGGTGGCCGAGTGGTTTAAGGCAGCGGTCTTGAAAACCGCCGTGGGGGCAACTCCACCGTGGGTTCGAATCCCACCTCTTCCGCCATCGCTCCGCTAAGTTGTTGATGTCCGTCAATCAGGGCTGCGGATGTGTAGCGGCGTCTCTGTACCGGGTTGATCTCACCCCTGGAGATGAGAAAGCAAATTCATAAGTTCGCATTCCAAACCTTCCGCGCAAATTTCATCCTTCAGACGACTGCACTCACACTCCCCTTCCCTGTAAGGGAAGGGAATAGGCCTGCGTGATCATTGGTAAGAGCAAAACAGCGACGCCGGACTCAAGCCTCGCCAGCCTCGGCAGCAGTCTGCAATCCTTCACTGCTCATCCAGAGGACGCCTGCCTCCGAGTGGATGGCATGCGCGATCAGGCCCATGACTATTTTCGTCTTGGCGGCGTCGAGCGCCGTCTCAGAGCTTTCGTGCTCTTCGTGGTTCCACTGTCCGTTCACCTGGTTGGTCGCGTCGCCCCATTCTAAGATCCACATCGCGTGCTCCTCTGTCGTGAGAGAAGCGGCAGGCGGGGCAACGTGGTTCCATGATGCCGTTGCACTGCTGTAGAGGCACAATTTAGTAGGCCAGTTCATGATCAGACGGGGCGCCGCGAAGCGCCCCAATCCACGCTATGAGGCTTTCAGTTCGATCAGCTTTCGGCCGATATTGTACAGGCGCTTCTCATCTTCATGTGCGCACCGCGTAAGGTTCGCTATTTTGTGGTTGTCGCGTTGGCCCATTTTGGAGGCCTCAATGACGTGCGCCATCTCTTTCGCATCGCCCTTACTGAAAGCCTCTTTCAGCTCGGTTCGACCTTTCACGTCTTCGCCTTGGTTCAGGCTCCAGTCCAAGTCCTCTTTGACTGATTTCCAACTGGCGGACATTTTTTTCTCCCTTGTCCCAATCGGGACAAGCATGAGGATACGCTGCTTTTTACTCGCGTCGAGCCGTCGAAAGCTCATTGAGCACTCGCCGAGCGATCTTACTGGCGTCAAAAGCCGAGCCTTTCGGCGCAACCTCACTGCACTCCGCCCAGCGGCTAGTCAGGTGCCTACCGGACCTGGTGGTCGCTCAGCACCGTTCTCCGCTCTTAACCTTCAGGTGCTGCTCGACCTTAGTCATCACCGAGCAGGGATCGTGGCCGCGGTCCTTCGCAAGCAACAGCAGGTCGGTCATTAGGTCGACGACATCACAGGGCGGGGCAGCATCTCCCCATCTGCGGGCTGCTCCTTCAGCGTGAAGGTATGCGTCGAGGGCGACCTGAGCGAGTTCGGCTCTTCGATAAAGCTTAGCCATGGGCGTTCTCCTCGACCGCCCGGCCATGATTATTCTAGGGTGTGAACCGAACCAAGGCGTTGCGAGCGTTATCGTTTTGTGATTCAGAGCCGCCGTTTGCAGCATGGAGGCGGCGATGGCAGATCTGTTTTGGCTTTCCG